>CAISHQ010000084.1 GCA_903885195.1 uncultured Pseudomonadota bacterium
CAGCGGCTCCGGGTCAGGGTGGGGCACGCGATCAGGCGGCTTGATCATCTTGCGGGCGTTCGGCGAGAACAGCCAGTAGCGAACATCCTGCACGTGCGAACCGGCGAGGCACTCGAGCGAGTTGGCCTTGGTGATCGGGGTGAGAGGCATCCAGAGAGAGGGCACCATCTTGCCGCTGACGGGCCAGCCCATGCGGTCGGTGTGCCAGATGGTCCTCTCGGCCGAGCGCGGAGCCTTGGCAAACATTTCATCGAAGAAAAAATGCGCCTCCTTGGACTTCATCACCCGACAGGCGGCCTCGGCCATCGGCCCGTTGAAGGCGAGTTCGCGAAATTCCTGAATCGTGCGCGCCATGTACCGCCCGGGATAGGTCGGCAGCAGCCCAAAGTCTTCTTTGTTGGCCGCGATGCGCGTCGCGATCGGCAGCAGCATGTCGATCCAGTCCTGGTTGCACACGCCGCGCAGCAACACGCATCCGTCGCGCTCGTAAGTATCGATGTCATTTTGCGTGATGGGGTTTTGCGGACTGCGATTGAGCGCCATGGCGGGACCTGCAAAGTGGATCTAGGCAGCCATTCAACAACTGCCGACCCGGGATCGACAATCGAATCGGCGTGAGGTGCCATAAGGCATGTGCATGGCTGCAGGGCCATAAAGCATTGGCAGGCCCCGCGGGGGAGTCGCGACAATGTTCCGCGTGAACGCTCAACACCTCAATCCGCTCGCCGGCAGCGAGTCCGCGGGACGGCGCGTGTCGGTCGGCCATGCCGAGCTCTACGTCGAAGAATACGGCGAGGGTGAACCCTTGCTGCTCGTCGCCGGACTGGGTGGCAGCGGTCGGTTTTGGATGCAGCAGGTCGCCGAGTTTGCAAAGTATTTCCGGGTGATCCTGCACGACCATCGGGGCGTCGGGCGTTCCGGTCCGGGCCCGATCATCTCCAACGTGGGTGATATGGCAGGAGATCTGCTGCGTCTGATGGATGCGCTGGGCATCGACAGCGCTCACCTCGTCGGGCACTCCACGGGCGGCGCCATCGGTCAACATATTGCACTGCACGCGCCGGAGCGCGTTCGGTCGCTGGGCTTGAGTGCGAGCTGGGGCGGTCCGACGCCGCTGTTCGTGCAGACCTTCCACACTCGCCGCGACATCCTCATCAATTCTGGACCGCTCAACTACCTGATGGTGGGCACGCTGCTCGCCACGCCTGCGTGGTATTTGCAGCAGCGGTTTGCGAGTACCCAGGACTATTTCCGTACCCGGCTCGCCGAGTTTCCGGGGCTGGAGATCGAGCTCGGTCGCCTCAATGCCGTGATGCGGCACGATTTACGCCATCGCCTGCACGAGATCGACAAGCCCACGTTCGTCATCGGCGCGCGGGACGACCAGCTCACGCCACCGGGGCTGTCCGAGGAACTTGCGCAGCGCATCCCGGGTGCGCGACTCTGCTTGCTCGATCAGGGCGGACATTTCTGTCCGCACACGGTGACCGCCACCTACAACGCGGCGGTACTCGAGTTTCTGCTCGAACAAAAAGGCCGGGAGGGGCAGACATGTCAGCCGAGGATTTCCGCCAACCGAGCGCCGTAATCAGCGGGCCCGAGGACGGGCAGTCGCTGTGGCAGCCGCTGCCGTCCCGCGGCTACGTGACGGTGAAGTTCTCACCGCAGAACATGCCCTACGACACGTTCTCGTCGGGGATCCAGCTCCTGCCGCCCGGGTGTCACATCCGCGAACACGGCCACCAGCAGAACCACGAACTTGTGTTCGTCTATGAGGGCATCGGCTCGGTGACCATCGAAGGCGAGACCACGCCGCTGGAACCTGGCTCCGCGGTGCTGTTCGGTCGTTACGCGCGCCACCGCATCGACAACACCGGTGATATCGACATGAAGTTGTTTTGGGTGTTCATGCCGCCGGGTCTCGAGGACTGGTTCAACGCGATCGGCCGGCCACGGCAGCCCGGAGAGCCGATGCCGGAACCCTTCCCGCGCCCTGAGAACGTCGCCGAAGTGCAGGAGCGGATGCGCTTCGTGCCGCCGCGGAGTTAGGCGCGTGCGCGTGCTTACCCGGGCTGATCTCGAGCAGGTGCTCGGCTTCGAGGCCTGCATCGCTGAAATGCGTCGCGCCATGATCGCCACCTCCGAGCGGCGGTGCAGTCTGCCGTTGCGGCAGTTCATGCCTGTTCCCGGCCGCGCGGGAAAACTCGGTCTCATGCCCGGGTACATCGGCGCTGGACCTGCCGGCGAGGGCGAGTGCTTCGGCGTCAAGATCGTTTCGAAGTTCGAGCGGCCTGCGGGTGATCCGCATGGCTCCCACGTCGGTGCGGTGATGCTCTTCGATGCCGACAGCGGGTTACCCTTGGCCTTGCTCGAGGGCGGCACGCTGACCGCGATACGCACGGCGTCGATGACGGCGCTCGCCACGGATGTACTGGCGCGACCGGACGCGCGGAATCTGCTGATCGTCGGCACGGGCGAGGAAGCCTGGTATCACGCGCGAGCTCTGCTGCACGTCCGTCCGTTCGATGAGCTCGTCGTATGGGGTCGGACGGTGTCGCGCGCCGAGCAGCTCGTCGAGCGCCTCGCTCAGCAATTGCCGCGCGAGCATGCGGGCAAGATCCCGCGCCTCGTTGTCGCCGCTGATTTGCCTGCCGCGCTGGCGCGTGCTGACGTCGCATGCACCGTGACCTCGGCAAAGCAGCCCTTCGTCCGTGGGGAATGGCTGCCCGCCGGCCTGCATCTGAATCTGGTTGGCTCGGCGATCGCAAGCACTGCGGAAGTGGATGACGAGGCGGTGCGCCGCAGCCGGTTTTTCGTTGATTATCGCGAGGCGGCACTGGCCGCTGCGGGCGAGTTGCTCGCGGCGATGCAGCGCGGCGTGATCGACGCGACGCATATTCGGGGCGAGATCGGCGAGGTGCTGACCGGTGGCGTGGCGGGTCGGCAAGCGGCTGATGAGCTGACGATCTACAAGTCGCTCGGTGTGACCACCCAGGATCTCGCTGCAGGCTGGCGCGCCCTCAAGGAAGCCGAGTCGCGCGGCATCGGCGGATCGATCCAGTTATCCTGACGGCTACGCCACCCAGCGTCCCGGTTCATTGAGGAGTTTCGACATGCAGCCTGCCCCCGAGCCCGCGTTCTTCGACAACCCGGCCATCGACAATCTCATTGCCGTCACGATGGAGCTCGGCGCGGAGCTGTGGGTGCAGCGGGAGCGCATGCGCATCATCGAGAAGATTCTCGCTGAGAAGGGCGTGGTGACAGCGGAGTTGATTGAGCAGTACACGCCGAGTGCAGAGGAGTCTGCGGCCGTGCGCGCCGAGCGCGATGCCTTCGTGCAGCGGCTGTTCGGCGCCTTCGCCCGTGAGACCGTCAAGGCGACACCTTAGGTCCGAGGGTCCCCCATCTGAGCGAGCTCGACTAGCTCACCGGTTGCGGCGCCGGCCGTCGCTCGCCCGATCGATAGCGGATCCCGCGCAGCAGCACGTTGGGCAACACCGCATTGTCCCACTCGGCATTCGGTGAGCGCGGTGGCTGCGCTCCAAGGCGCAGCACGACGAGGCGTGCTGACGGCACGATGTACAGCACCTGGTTTGAGTTGCCGTCAAACATGAATAAGTCGCGGGCGAGATACGGCTCGCCGTGCAGCACGCGTCGCGCTTCCGGCTCACGCGCGGGATTGAGAAAGCCGCGGCGCGGCGTGTAATCCCCGGCGACGTACACGCCCAAGCCGTAATACGGGTTATCTTTGGTGCCGCGACTCATCTCGCGCACGTAGCCTGCCGGCAGCAGCCTGCGGCCTTGCCAGCGACCGTCATTCATCAGCAGCACGCCGAGCCTGACCCAGCTCTCCGCCGTAAGCATCAGACAGCATCCCGAGTGCGCGAGGCCGCCCGAACGGTTCACCCATACCGTGCCATCGCCTGCGCCAATCGGCTGCAGCACCTGTTGCGAGAGAAACTGCGCGTAGCGCAGACCGGTGGCCCGCTCAATCAGCAGCGCCACGAGCTCCGAAGTGGCGTTGCTGTATTCGTAGCGTGAACCCGGCTCGTCGACGAAGGGGTACTCGTTGATGAGGATGTCGTCGTGGCGCGGATGCAGGTAGGCGCGGTTAAGAATGTGCTCGATGCTCATCTCCGGCGACTGCGGCAGCATTCCCGAGCGCATGTCGAGCAAGTGGCGCACACGCAGCGTCGACTTGCGGGGTAGGCCTCGCCATTCGCCGATGAAGTCGGCGACAGGTTGGTCGAGCGAGCGGATCTTTCCGAGCGCGATGGCGCGACCGATGGCAATGGCGGTCATCGGTTTGGCGAGCGAGCGCGAGGCCTGCAGTTGCGCGTCGGTGGTA
>CAISHQ010000085.1 GCA_903885195.1 uncultured Pseudomonadota bacterium
CCGCTGTTCTGGGTCTACAACCGCAGCAAGCCGCGCCCCAAGACCCCCGCCGAGATCGCCAAGCTGAAAATGGTGATCCTCGAGGACAGCGCCGAGTCGAACTACCTCGAATCGCGCGCCCGCAAGGAGTTCGCCGGCTACAAATGGACAGTGCTGCCACGCAGCCTAGGCCTCGACCCGCTGGAACTTGTGGCCTCCGGACGAGCGGATGTCACGCTGATGGACGGTCGCGAGTTTGCAGCTGAGCGGGTGATCCATCCCAACGTGGATGTCGCCTTTCCGCTGCCCCAGCAGCGTCCGCTCTACTGGATGGTGCGCAAAGACGGCCGCGACCTGCTCGAAGCGGTCAACCAGTTCCTGGCCGGCGAGCGTGAGGCGACGCGCATTCCGACGCTCTCCATCGAGGCGCTGAGTGCTCCACCGCGCCTACCTGCGGCCAACGCGGACCAGCTCACGATCGATCTCGAGTTGCGACTGCCCGAGCTTCGACCGCATTTCGAGGAAGGGGCCGTCGAGAGCGGGCTCGCCTGGACTCTGATCGCCGCGGTCGGTTATCAGGAGTCAATGTGGAAGGCCGATGCGCGTTCACCGCACGGGGCGCAAGGCTTGATGATGATCATGCCGCGCACGGCGCGCTCGCTGGGTCTCGCGGATCCGTTCGATGCACGCGAGAACATCCGCGCCGGGGCGCGCTACCTCGCCGAACTACGAGGACGGATTCCGGGGCGCATCGATGAACCCGATCGCACCTGGATGGCGATCGCGGCCTACAACATGGGGCTCGGACATCTCGAGGATGCGCGGGTGTTGACGGCGCGTCAGGGCGGCAACCCGGATCTGTGGGTGGACGTGCGGGCTCGACTCACGCTGCTCGAGGAAGAGTTCTGGTACCTGCAGATGAAGAACGGCTACGCACGCGGCTGGGAAACCCAGCTGATGGTCGATCGGGTGCAGCAGTACCTGAAGCTGATCGAAGCCGCGGAGGCTCAGGCGGCGGCCGGCACTCGCATCTTGGCCGAACGCCAAGATCCCCTGAGGTAGTAGAGGACCGACAGCACTGCGGCGGTGATGGCGGAGATCGAAAAGCTCCACCACACGCCATCCGCGCCCCAATGCGTCACGCTGTACTCAGCGAGCGGTGCGCGCACAACGAGTAGCGCAATCACCAGAATCACCAGCGGTACCATCACTGCCCCTGCGGCGCGCACGACACCCGAGAGCACCATCGAGATACCGAACAGCGGGAAGGACCAAAGAATGATGTGATTAACGTGGATCGCGATCTCGAGCGCGGGACTGCCGGCAGGCAGGAAGATGCCGATGGAGTAGGTTTCGGAGAGGTAGAGCAGGATCACCGGCACACCGGTGAGCAGCAGATTGAAGAGCACCGCGTACTTGGCGATCTGCGACACACGGTGCCAGTGGCCGGCACCGATATTCTGCGCAGCCATTGCCGATACAGCGGCGCCAAGCGCCAGCGCCGGCATCTGCACGTAATTCCACAACTGCATATCGGCCGCAAAGGCCGCCGCGGTGTCTGAGCCGAAACGATTCACCACGCGCAGAAAGAGCACCATGCTCGATGAGAGCACGATCATCTGCAGGCCCATCGGAATGCCCTTGATGACGAGGCTGCGGATGATCGACCAGTCGATTTTCAGCATCGCTCCCTCGCCCACATGGATGGCAAGCGGATGACGAATCTTGTAGACGTGCCGAAGGATCGCCGCCAAGGCCACGCACTGCGAGACGAGCGTGGCGAGGGCCGAGCCCGCGATCCCCATCGCCGGTATGGGCCCTAGACCAAAAATGAAGAGCGGATTCAGCGCCACATCGAGCACGACCGACAGAACGAGGAAGCGGAAGGGCGTTTTTGAATCACCGGCGCCGCGCAAAGCGGCATTGATGAAGAAAAACGCGTACGAAGCCGGCAGCGCGACAAACATCACCCGAAGGTAGGCCGTACCAAACACCACCGCATCGGCGGGCGCGCCCATCCAGGCGAGGATGTAGGGGCTCGCAAAGAAACCACCCAGGGAAAACGCGAGCGAGAGCACGAAGAAAAACGTCGCACTTGTGCCGGTGATGCGCTTGGCTTCCTCGGGTTGCTGCGCACCCACGGCCTGGGCAATGAGGATGGTCGATGCCATGGTGATGCCGAACACGGCACCGAGCAGCAGGAACATGACGATGTTCGCATTGTTCGCACCGGTCAGTGCCGCGGCGCCCAGGAACTTGCCGATCCACACCGCGTTGATCGAACCATTGATCGACTGCAGCACGTTGCCGAGCAGAATCGGCAATGCAAACAGCATCAAGGTCTTTGGAATAGACCCGGTGGTCAATTGGTCGGGACGCTTCATGGTGGACAGGTCAGGGACAACGGGTCAGGGACGACGGGCGCGAAAAAACTCGGACAGCAGGGTAGCGCACTCTTCGGCCAGCACCCCGCCGAAAACATCCACCCGGTGGTTCAGCTGCGGAATGGCAAACACGTCGGCAATACTGCCCGCAGCGCCCGCCTTGGGATCCCAAGCGCCGAACACCACCCGATCGATGCGGGCGTGGACGATGGCCGAAGCGCACATGATGCAAGGCTCGAGAGTGACGTACAGCGTCGCGCCCGTGAGCCGATAGTCACCGAGCACTCGTCCAGCGGCCCGCAAGGCTTCGATTTCGGCATGGGCCGACGGGTCGTGCTGACCGATCGGCCGATTGGCGCCCTCACCAATGATTTCGCTGCCACGCACAACGAGCGCGCCCACCGGCACCTCGCCCTGCGCCGCGGCAGCTCGCGCGAGCGCGAGCGCGCGCCGCATGTAGTCGGCATCGGACGGGGGTGGCATGGGCGATCGCTCAGCGCACCTTTAGCGGATCAGGTGCAAGTCGGTTTGCCGACCTGCCAGATACAGCACACGCTCGCCGTCGAACAGGGCACTTTGCTCGAGCTTCATCTGCACCCACTGCCCACCCCACTCAGGGACTTGCTGCTTGATGTTGCCTTCGATGGCGTACACGGTGCTCGGGTAGATCGGCCAATCGCCCTGCACCGGCGTCGGTCCCTGGTTGTCCCACATGCCGATGGTTGGGCCCGGCGCGTGACCGAAGTTACCGAGCGCGTGCGTGTAGACACTGCTCACCATCCCTGCCTTATCGGCGGCAGCTCGAGTGCGTGCGAGCACTTCGTTGCCGGTGCGTCCGGTGCGGTATTCAGCGGTGAGCAAATCCTGCCAGCGGTTCCCCGTGCGCATGGCAGCCCGCAGACCCTCTGGAGCCTGCGTCTCGCCGAGACGCAACACGTAGCCCATTTCCTGGGTGTCGGTGCACAACTTGAGATAGCAGATACCGACATCCGTGTGCAGCACATCGCCGCGCTGGATCACTCCGCTCTCGCCGCAAAACGGACCGTCCCGCTCGCAATTGAGACCGGCGCGTTGCAGGTTCACATCCGGAAAGAACCAGATCGGAAGCCCCTGGGATTCGAAGCGCTCGCGGATATACCAGGCGACGTCCTGGGTCGTCGTCACTCCCGGCGTGATCACCCGCTCACTGAACGCCTCGGCGATCACGGCGCGCGCCAGCGAGACGATGTGCGGATAAATCGCAAGCTCCCCCGCCGTGCGCGTCTCGAGCCAGCGCACCACGAGCGACTCGGCGGGTACGAGGCGCGACTCAAAACCCGCCGGCAACACTTCGAGCAGACGCGTGTGCAGCGCATGGGTGAGCCCATCGGCTACAGGCCAGTGACGCGACACGTTGATGCCGATGCGGCGAGGATTCTTGTCGGCGATGAGCTGCCCGAGCGCCTTCCACTGCGCCTCGAGGTCACCGCCCGCCCAGGCCGACTCGTAGGGGCCACCGAGCGGATAACGATTGACCGCGAGTCGCTCCACTGTGCCGTCGGCCTTGCGATGAAACACCAGCATGGTGGTGCGCCGCGCAGCAAAGGTCGGCTGCGGCACGAGCGTGAAGTAGGCCGGGTCTTCGGCATACTCGCGATTGAGGACGAGCCACATGTCCAGATCGGTCTCGGCCATCAGTCGCGGCAGCAACTGCTCGAGCCGTTCGCGCAGCAGCCGATTCTCCGGCTCGACGCGCTGGCGCGGTGGCAACACGTGCCAATCTTCGAGCGCTCGCAGCGTGCTGCCCTGTTCGAACTGCACTGAGGCTTGTGCCGGCACCGAGGTTCGTGCCGACTGCTGCGCCTTCGACTGCGCATGGGCGTTGCCCGCGAGGCACGCCATGGCGACCCACCAAACCACTCGAGATGTTTTGACCATCGGGATCCTCCTGCCTCGAAGTGTAGCCGGCCATCTTTGGGATCGGCATACGGGTTTATGCGCGGGATACGGGCTAGCGCGGTCGGACGACAGGCCCAAGACTCGCGTAGCCACCCCGGCCCACCCGCGCGAGCGGATCGTAGGCCGCGATGTCGATCACGAGGCGCCCGTTGGCGTCGAAGCTTGCGATCTCGTCCTGCACCCAGACGCGCTCGATGCGCAGAAAAATCAGTGTCTGCGCGGTATCACCGATCGGCGTGAACTGCGTTGCCACGCAACCCATTGCCACCGGCGCCTGCGCGAGTCTCGGCAGCGGCCAGTCCCAAGCGGTGAGTTCGAGACCCGCGTGATCGATTTCGCTCACACCCCAAGGCAATTCGGCCGCCGTGTCCTGCACGGCTTGCGCCTGGGTGCTGCGGGCGATGTGCACCACACACTGTGGGTCTCGACGCAGATTGCGGTGTGTGTCTTTCAGGCGCCCAGCCATGCCATCACCCACCGAAAACATCAGCATCGGTGGTGAGCTGGTCACGCCGTTGAAATACGAAAACGGCGCGAGGTTCCACCGCGCCATCGCGGGCTGGCCGGCTTGCGCTCCCGGTGATGTGCCGTTGTCGCTCAGCACCCACGCCACCGGACGCGGCACGATCAACTGACTGAACGCCAGATAGGCTTCGGTTTCGGACCACTCGGCAAAGCTAATCAGCACGGTGGCAAAAGACGCTCAGCCGAGGAAGACGTACAGGACAAAAGTGGCTAACCCTAGCGCCCCAGCTCCGAGGGCCTTGCGACGATAGGCGGGCACGTTCCAAGCCATGAGCAGGCCGGAACAGAGAATCACCACGAGCCCGATCGCCCACAGCACCGAGATCGCCTTGGCGACATCGCTGCCCTTCGCCTTGTGCAACTGCACGAGGTGCCGCCAGGACGTGGTGTCCTTGATGACGATCGTGGCCTTTAAGGGGTCGGAGGTAGGCTTGAGCAGCACGTCGCGCTCGGCACCCGTCCACTCAAGCTCGTAGCCGGTACCCGCCTTCTTGACCGAGGCCGCACCGCTCGGCACCTCGACGCCCTCGGCCGCAAGCGCGCCCTCTGCAACCTGCGTCAGGGAACTCAATTCTGGCGTCAGCGGCGCACTCAGTTCGAGGGTGCGGCTCGTCTCAACGTAGTTGCCCTTGATGGACACGGTGTAGAGCGCCCCAGTCGTCGCGAACATCAGCGCGATCGGCAGCAAGAAAGCCGCCAACAGCAGATGGATGGTGGTCAATGTGCGTTGCATGGAATCGAGTGATCTCCGCGCCGTCCAATTGCCTGGCGATTCTACTCCCAAGGATTGATGGAATCTATCGATCGCATCAGAACAATCGATTGGATTAAACGACTCCAAAACCTGAGGATGCGCCCACGTCGCGAGGATGCGACGGGTCACATTTTCAAGGAGTCGACATGTCCCTCATCAATACCCCCGTCAAGCCGTTCAAGGCCACCGCCTATCACAACGGCAAGTTTGTCGAAGTCACCGACCAGTCCCTCAAGGGCAAGTGGTCGGTCGTGGTGTTCTACCCTGCCGACTTCACCTTCGTCTGCCCGACCGAGCTCGGTGATCTGGCTGATCACTACGACACCTTCAAGTCGCTCGGTGTCGAGGTGTACGGCATTTCGACCGACACGCACTTCACCCACAAGGCGTGGCACGACACCTCGGACACGATCCGCAAGGTGAACTACCCGCTCGTCGGCGATCCGACCGGCACGATCACCCGCAACTTCGACGTGATGATCGAGGAAGAGGGTCTGGCGCTGCGCGGCACGTTCGTGATCAACCCGGACGGCATCATCAAGCTGTGCGAGATCCACGACAACGGCATCGGTCGTGACGCGAAGGAACTGCTGCGCAAGGTCCAGGCTGCCCAGTACGTCGCCAAGAACCCGGGTCAGGTGTGCCCGGCCAAGTGGACCCCGGGTGCGGAGACGCTGTCGCCGTCGCTCGATCTCGTCGGCAAGATCTGATCGCCCTACCCCTCGAGAACGCCACCATGCTCAACGAGTCCCTCCAGTCCCAGTTACGGGCCTATCTGACGAAGATGGTCCAGCCCGTTGAGCTGGTGGCGAGTCTCGACGGGTCGCAGGGCGCGCAGGAAATGCGCAGCTTGCTCGAAACCATCGCCAGTCTGACCGACAAAGTGTCGGTCAGACTGGATGGCGAGCAGATGCGTCGCCCGTCATTCCAGATCAGACGGGTCGGTGCAAATACCTCACTGCATTTTGCCGCGGTACCGCTCGGCCACGAGTTCACCTCGCTGGTGCTTGCGCTGCTGTGGTCGGGCGGACATCCGCCCAAAGTCGATGCGGCCACGCTCGACACGGTGCGCGCGCTGCAAGGCCCGCTGCGCTTTGAAGTCTTCATGTCCTTGTCCTGTCACAACTGCCCGGATGTCGTGCAGGCGCTGTCGTTGATGGCCGTGTTGAATCCAGCCATCGAGACCGTGGTCATCGATGGCGCGCTCTATCAGGACGAAGTCACTGCGCGGCAGATCATGGCCGTGCCGATGGTGTTCCTCAACGGCGAACTGTTTGGTTCGGGCCGCATGACGCTCGAGGAAATTGTCGCCAAGCTCGACACCGGCAGCGCAGACAAAGAGCGCGCCAAGATCGAGACGAAGGAGCGCTTTGACGTGCTGATCGTCGGTGGTGGCCCCGCGGGTTCTGCCGCGGCCATCTACGCCGCCCGCAAGGGGTTACGCACGGGCATCGTCACTGAGCGCTTCGGCGGTCAGACCAACGACACGCTCGGGATCGAGAATTACATCTCGATCCTCGAAACCAACGGACCCAAGTTCTCTGCCGATCTCGAATCGCACGTGCGTCACTACGGCGTCGACATCATGAGCCTGCAGACCGTCACTCGATTGGCACCCCCCACGATGCCAGGCGGTGATGTCGAGGTTGTCCTCAGCCATGGCGGCGTGCTGCGCTCGCGCTCGGTGATCCTTTCAACCGGTGCCCGCTGGCGCAACGTCAACGTCCCGGGCGAAAACGAGTATCGCAATCGCGGCGTGGCCTACTGCCCACACTGCGATGGCCCGTTGTTCAAGGGCAAGCGTGTGGCGGTGATCGGTGGCGGCAATTCGGGCGTCGAGGCCGCGATTGATCTTGCCGGTGTTGTGGGTCATGTAACCGTCGTCGAGTTTGCCGATCAGCTGAAGGCCGATGCCGTGCTGGTGGCCAAACTGAAGAGTCTCGGCAACGCCAGCATCGTGCTCAGCGCACAGACGACCGAAATTCTGGGCGATGGAAAGACCGTCACCGGGCTCGTCTACAAGGATCGGCTCAGCGGCGAGTCGCACACCCTCGCGCTGCAGGGCGTGTTCGTGCAAATTGGTCTCGTACCGAATACCGAGTGGTTGAAGGGCACGATTGAGCTGTTGCGCTTCGGCGAGATTGTCGTCGACCATCACGGTGCGACTAGTGCACCGGGCGTATTTGCAGCGGGTGATGCGACGACTGTGCCGTACAAACAGATTGTGATCGCCGCAGGTGATGGCGCAAAGGCAGCGCTCGGCGCATTCGACTACCTGATCCGTACGCCGCTCACTCGCGCGGCCGCCTGACCCACGCGCCGCGGCCTGACCGAGCCGCTGTCAGGGAGAGAGCAAGGCGAGGATGCCAATCGCGGCGGCTAGATTGAGCACGAAGCCGACCGTCAGCATCCGCTTCAGCGTCACGACACCCGAAGAAAACGCGATCGCATTCGGGCCCGTCGCCACCGGCAACATGAAGGCGAAGCTCGCTGCGATCGCCACCGGAAACACCAACGTCTGCAATGGCGTGCCCGTGGCCTGAGCGACCGCGCCAACGACGGGCAGCATCGACGTCAGCGTAGCGACGTTGCTCGCGAGCTCGGAAATCAGGATGGTCGTGATCACGAGGATCGCGATCAAACCCAGCGTCGAAACGCCATCGAGCGCAGCAATCTGCGCTCCGATCCATTGCGCGAGCCCCGTGGTCTCCATGGCGGTGGCGAGCGAGAGCCCCCCACCGAAGAGGATGGCGATGCCCCAGGGAATGCGCTCTGCAGTCGGCCAATCGATAAGCTTTTCGCCCTGACCCCGACCGGAGGGGACGAGAAACAGCAGCACGGCGCCGATGACGGCAATGCCCGCATCGGAAAGATTGCCGAGCAGCGGCAGTTCATTGAGCTGCAGGCGGAACATCCAGGCAAGCGCCACGACAGTGAACACGGCGCCGATTCGCGCCTCTGGACGCGATAACGGACCGAGCATGCGCAAGGCTTCGCCCACGACGCGCGCCACCGCGGCCGAATCGCCCGCACCACGGCGAAAGAGCGGCGCGCACAGCACGAGCCAGCCCACCGGCAGCATGACGAGCATCAGCGGTATGGCGCGTGTCATCCAGTCGGTGAAGGCCATCGGATCCCCTGCGCGCTCAAGAAAACCGATGGCGATGAGGTTGGTCGGTGAACCG
>CAISHQ010000086.1 GCA_903885195.1 uncultured Pseudomonadota bacterium
GAAGGCAACGACATCCTGTGCATCAACCCATTGACCTTCGATATCTCGCAGCCGCAGGCAGCCGCCTCGCAAAATGCGGGTTCATTACCCGCACGTGCGGGTGTCGGCCTCGCAGCGGCATTAAAGGCGGGCGTGTCGCTGCCTGCCACGGAACCCGCGCGCATCGCTGCCCGCTGCGAGGGCGGGGTGCTGCGCGTCGAGGGTGTTCCTCGCGAAGGCTACGCCATCGTCCCGCTGCCGGGTGGCATGCTGCACTTCAACGACTTTGATCTCTTCTACGCCAACATCCGTGCCAACGCGGTGGCGCGCAGTGCAGCGTTCAAGGCTGCAGCGCCTTGATGAACGCGTTGACGAACTTGCCATCATCGAAATCGTTGCGAACACGACCGATGCGCACGATGACGGCGCGCTGCCGAGTCAGCACGAACACTCGCTGACCGCCTCGGCCGCCGATGTAGAACACGCCGTCGTCGGCGAACGGCGTCAGCACGGGCGCTGCGCGCCCTTCCTGCACTGAGCGCGGTACGAGCAGCACGGGCTCACGGGACCACACCATGCCGTGTGTCGCCGACAGCGGCGAAGGCGCAAACAAGCGCGCAATGCTTTGCTCACTGAGCGCACGGCTGTGTACGCCGACGCCGCGATCGAGCACGAGTTGGCCAATCCGCGCCCAGTCGCGCGCACTCGCCTGGATGCAGCAGAACGTGCGCGTGTTGCCTCGAGGACGATCGAGCCGCACGTAGGCGTCGGCGGCTCCGGCCGGTTGCCACAGGCGTCGCGACAGGTAGTTCGCGTATTTTTTTCCGGTGGCAGCCTCCAGCACCAGACCCAGCACCTGCGCATCGAGTGTGCTGCTGCGATCAATCGTGCCACGCGCCGCACGCGCGGGCTGCGCGAGCGCCACCCGTCGCAAGTCGGGCCCGATGAACATCTGCATGCCGGGTGATTCGGGACGGTTCTCGAACGGCGGGTCTGCAAGGCCCGCCTGTCCCCACAGCAGGTCACCGACAGTAATCAGGCGCCGGGGATCGTCAGCGCCGCGCCACTCTGGCAGCCACCGTGAGGCGGGCGTATCGAGGGAGGGAATGTGTCCATCCTCGATGGCGGCCAGTACCGCGAGAACCAGCAGTCCACGGTGCATCGACTGCGTATCGAAACGCCGCGTCGGATCAATACCCGCCGCGTAGTCCTCGAGTAACACTTGGCCGTCGCGCAGCACGACCAGGGCAAGAGTGTCGTAGTCACGCGCGAGCTGACGTGCTGCGGCAAGTGCCGGAGGCTGCATCTCGGCGCGGGCCTTTTGTTCGAGGTCGGCGGTAAACCAGCGATGGGCTTGACCTCGAACGGTGACAGTCGGTGTGTACCAACCGCCGTCTGCAACCACGTCGTCCGCTGGCGGCATGCGAGCGAATCGCTCTGATGCCAGATCATTGATATGGCTGCAACCGACGAGCAGCATCAGCGTGCCGACGAGACCGACAAAAGAGACGAGTGACGTTTTCATGGATCGATCCGCAGTATGGAATTATTTTCGGCGCAGGTGATGTAAAGCCGGCCATCACGGGTCGCGACAAGTCCTGTGGTGGTGTCGGCCGAGAAGGACAAAGCTGCCAGAGAGGTCGGCAGTTGTGTGGCGATGATTTGCCGTGAGCCATCGCGCAGATTGACGCGGGTCAGAGCGCCACGGCCGTATTCGCTGACAAGCACGCTGTCGGTCGTATCGGCGAGCAGCGCCACGGGTGGGGCAAGATCCTTGGCTACCGTGCTGCGACGGTTCTTGCGCAGGCGCAGCAGACGACCTGATTTGGCATCAGCAACGATGATCGAGCCATCATCGGTGATGAGTAGTCCGCGCGGTGCATCAATGTCGGTGAATTCCATCACCAATGCGTCCGTACGCCGATCGATCACGCGCACGCGTGAGGCACCTGAATAGCTGAAGGCGATCAAGGTGTCGGAGGCGGCGATCGCCGAGGACATGCCACGTCCGCCGACCCACGGGGGGCGAGTGACTACGCCGCCGTGCAGATCGACGAATCGGTAGCCGAACGGATCGGCCACCAGCATGGCTTCGCGACCGGCGTGCTGCGTCAAGACGGCACCGAGCGCGACGCTGAAGTGGCCATCCACGAGCCGACGGCTGCGACCGGTCTGCGGGTCGAAGACGAGCACACGACTGTCTGCCAC
>CAISHQ010000087.1 GCA_903885195.1 uncultured Pseudomonadota bacterium
GAGCCCGTGTTCTACTGGCAGGACGGCTACAACATCACCCAGGAACGGCTGCTGCCGCAGGGCTACCAGGCCACTCTGCCCAACTATGCCGACAACCCCGAGGGGCGGGCGCTGGTCGACAAGATGAAGCACGGCATCGCCGATATCTTCCAAAGGCATGGCGCCGCGCACCTGCAGATCGGTAAGTTCTACCCCTACATGCGGGGCCGGGAGCCTCAGACCGCCAAGTTGATCCGTGACCTCAAGCAACTCGTCGACCCGCAAAGACGACTCAACCCCGGCTCGCTGGGGCTGTAAACTACCGGGCTCGACATACCCAAGAACCGGCATGACGGAGTCTCCGCCAAGATGAAGCGAATTCTGGTATCGATCAAACGAGTCGTCGACTACAACGTGCGCATCCGCGTCAAACCAGACGGCACCGGCGTGATCACCGACGGCGTCAAGATGAGCATCAACCCCTTCGACGAGATCGCACTCGAAGAAGCGCTGCGCATCAAAGAAAAAGGACAGGCTGACGAAGTCGTCGCGGTCTCGATCGGTCCCGCTGATTGCCAGCAGCAACTGCGCACGGCGCTCGCCATGGGTGCGGATCGCGCGTTGCACGTGCAAACCGATGCGGTCATCGAGCCGCTCGATGCGGCGCGAATTTTCAAGGCGCTTGCCGACCGCGAGCAGGCCATGCTTGCCATCCTCGGCAAACAGGCTATCGACGACGACGCCAACCAGACCGGGCAAATGCTTGCCGCGTTGTGGAACCGGCCGCAGGCGACCTTCGCCTCGAAGGTCGAGATCACGGGGGACAAGGCGCTCGTTATTCGCGAGGTCGATGCCGGCCTCGAAACACTCGAGATCGATCTGCCGGCGGTGATCACCGCAGACCTTCGACTCAACGAGCCGCGCTACGTGAAGTTGCCCGACATCATGAAAGCGAAGAAGAAGCCGCTCGACACGCTCGATCTGGCGGCGGTCGGCGTTGCGCCGACCGAACGCCTGCGCGCGGTGAAGTTCGACCCGCCGGCGCAGCGCAGCAAGGGCGTGATGGTGAAGGACGTTCAGGAACTGGTTGAGGCGCTCAAGCGCCGGGGACTCGCATGAGCAAGATTCTGGTCATTGCCGAACACGACGGCAGCAAACTCAATCCGGCCACCGCCAAGTGCGTCGCCTGCGCGAGCGCCATCCCGGGCGCCGACATCACCGTGTTGGTTCTCGCTGCCTCGGCAGGCGCCGTGGCGGCGCAGGCCGCGAGCATCGCGGGCGTCAAACGTGTCGTCACTCTCGAGAGTCCGGCGTTCACGCAGGCGCTGGCCGCCGTGATCGCGCCTGCCGTGGTGAGCGTCGCGGGCGATTACAGTCACGTCTTCGGACCCTCCACGACCTTCGGCAAGGATCTGATGCCGCGAATCGCTGCGCTGCTCGGCGCGCCGCAGATCTCGGATCTGATGGCGGTGGAGAGCGCGACGCGCTTCAAGCGTCCGATCTACGCAGGCAATGCGATTGTCACGGTCGAATGCCAGGCCGACAGCAAGGTCGTCGCCACGGTGCGTACGGCCTCTTTCGAGGCTGCGGGTGCCGCGAGCGCCGCTGCTCCGATCGAAGCGCTGCAGTTGACCGCGGAACTGCCGACGCACACGCGCTTCGTGTCCGTCACGGCCGCACGCAGCGACCGTCCGGATCTGCAGACGGCGGCGCGAGTGGTGTCGGGCGGCCGGGCGCTCGGCAGCGCGGACAACTTCAAAATTCTCTACAGCCTCGCCGACAAGATGGGCGCTGCGGTGGGCGCTTCGCGCGCAGCCGTCGATGCCGGCTACGCAGCGAACGAGATGCAGGTGGGGCAGACCGGCAAGATCATCGCGCCGGAGCTGTACATGGCGTTCGGTATCTCGGGAGCCATCCAGCATCTCACGGGTATCAAGGATGCGCGCACCATCGTGGCCGTCAACAAGGACCCGGAGGCACCGATCTTCGAGGTGGCCGACTTTGGCTTGGTCGGCGATCTGTTTCAGGTCGTGCCCGAACTCGAAAAGTTGGTCGGTCAAAAAGCCTAACCGGTCTGCGCTTCGCGGACTGGATTGAGGCCGCGTCAACGCCGTGACTCAAACAAGGGCGTCGTCGCGACCGGGCTGGGGGTTCATCATCCTGCTGGGCATTGCCAGCGGGTTGTCGGCGTTCGGCATGGCGAGTGTGGTGCCCGCCCTGCCGACTCTCTCTCGTGCTTTGCAGGCTGACTGGTCGAGCGTCCAGTTCATCGTCTCGGCCTACCTGCTGGGTCTTGGCCTCTTTCAGCCGGTGCAGGGACTGCTGTGCGATCGCTTCGGCCGTCGGCCCGTGCTGCTCGGCGGGTTCACACTATTTCTCGCCGCGAGCTTGCTGGCATCGCTCGCGACCTCGCTGCTGCAACTTGTGCTCGCCCGCTTCCTGCAGGCGGTGGGCGTGAGCGTGGCCACGGTGGTGACGCGCGCCATCGTGCGGGATTCTTTTGAACCGGAGCCTGCAGCGGTCGCCCTGTCGTTCATTACCGCCGTGATGGGCGTCGCGCCTGTGATCGCCCCGGTGTTCGGTGGCCTCGCCACCGAGGCGGTTGGCTGGCGAGGCATTTTCTGGCTGCATGCCGCCATGGCCTTGCTCGTCGTTGCTTTGCTGGCGCGCGTCTTGCGCGAGACTCGCCCGGCCGATACCGAATCGATGACGGCGCGCGAACTGCTCGCCGGCGCGCGCGTGCTGATCGCCGACCGCGGGTTCTCAGGACACGCCCTCACCTACAGCTTCATCAGCGCCTCCGGCTTCATCTTCATCACGGTGGGCGCAGCACTCTACGAGCGCTTGTTCGGCCTCTCGGGTGCGGAATTTGGCCTGCTGTGGTCGCTCCTCGCGATCAGCTACATCGCGGGCGCAACCGCCGCCGGTACGCTGTCGCGACGCCTCGGTCGACAGCGCACGCGTCGCGTCGGTCTCGGCATCAACGTCGCGGCGACGCTGCTGTTCGTCGTGGCGGCCTGGTTGCAGCCGCCGCTACTTGGCGTATTCAGCCTGTCGTTGGGAATGCTGATGTTCGCCAACGGACTCATCTCACCTCTCGCCCTCGCCGCCGCGGTGGACGATCACCCGCAACTCGCGGGCGTTGCGGCCGGCCTCTCGAGTTCGATCGCCATGCTGGTATCGATGGCCTGCGCGATCATCACCGGCGCAATCTACGATGGCACGGCGCATGGCTGCGCGGTGCTGATGTCGATCACTTGCGCACTCGCCTGGTGGGCGATGCGCCGCGCCGACAGCGCATCCATGTCTACGACTCGCAAAGCCTGAGGACCCACATGGCCGACCTGAACGACACTGAGCTCGCCTCGATTCGGCACGCGCTGGGTGCCGTGGAGAGCGCTTGGCGACATCTGGATTTCGTCTCGCTGCGGGCTCTCTGGGATCAATCCCGAGAGCCTGTGTACTTTGCCGAGGAGGCCCCTGAGCCCCTTCTCGACTGGCCCGCGCTGCAGGCCTACTGGGATCTGACCCGAGCCAGCATCGAGACGATGGGCATGCGCATCACCTCGGTCCACGGGGTGCGAGAGCTCGCGCCCGACCTCGTCTCGGTGGTCTATTCCATGCACTGGGACGCAAGGGTTCGGGGCGCGGCAACGCCGCTCGGTGGCGACAACCGCGTCTGTGCCACCTTGCGTCGCACCAGCGAGGGCTGGCGGTTCGTGCAATACGTGGAATCGCCGCTTGCGCCGATCGTCTACATCAAGCGACTCTACGAGCAGTCGGTCACGCCTGGTTTCGTCTGATTCCCGCTCGAGGAGGCTTCGCCATGCAGCAGGTTCTTTGGTACACGCGGTTTGCCAAGCGCTCGGCGCGCCTCGCCGGTCGGCCCGCGACCTTCAGCTTGGCCGTGTGCGTGTTGCTGGCCTGGCTCATCACCGGTCCGTTGTTCGATTTCAGCGATACCTGGCAGCTCGTGATCAACACCGGCACGACGATCGTCACCTTCCTGATGGTGTTCCTGATCCAGAACACGCAGAACCGCGACACCGAGGCCCTGCACATCAAGCTCGACGAGCTGATCCGGGCTACGCAGGGTGCGCACAACGCGCTGCTCGATCTCGAGGAACTGGAAGAAAAACAACTCGACGAGTTTCGTGCGCGCTACACCGCACTCGCACGCCTGGCGCGTGCCCGTCAGGCCGCAGGGGATACCGACACGGACACGCCGGAGCCCTGAGGCTGACACAGGGCACCGAACGTCGAGGCGATCAGCCCTGAGGCAACCGCTCCGGACCGACGCGCACCAACGCCTTGCCGAAATTCCCGCCGCGCATCAGCGCGCAAAACGCCTGCGGCGCGGAGGCGATCCCTTCGCTGACATCCTCGCGGTAACGGAACTGTCCGTCCCTGATCCAGGCACTAATGAGCTTGACCATCTCAGGCATGCGATTCATGTGGTCGTAGACGACGAGACCACTCATCGTAGCCCGCGCGCCGACGATCGGTCCGAGCCAAGGCCCGGGCGGCGGCGTATCCATGCTGTACGCCTCGATCATGCCGCACAGCACGATGCGCGCCCCGAGCGCAAGATTGCGCGTGACGGCAGCCAGCGTGTCGCCGCCCACGTTGTCGAAGTAGACGTCGATGCCGTCTGGGCAAGCCTGTTTGAGCGCTGCCGTCAGATCGCCGTCCTTGTAGTTCACGCACGCGGCAAACCCGAGCTCGTTCACCGCGTACTCGCACTTGGCGGCGGAGCCTGCGATACCGACCACACGCGCACCCATGTGCCGTGCCACTTGTCCGGCCGTCGTACCGACCGGACCCGTGCAGGCCGAGACCACAAAGGTCTGCCCGGGCAGGGGTCGACCGAGATACACAGTTCCCGCATAGCCGGTGAGCCCTGGCATGCCGAGCACACCGAGAGCGGCACCGAGCGGCGCACTCGATGCATCGAGCTTGCGCACGCCCTGCCCTGATGAGACGGCGTACTGCTGCCAGCCGTTGCGCACGGCGACGTACTCGCCCACCGTGAACTGCGGATGCCGCGACTCGACGATCTGCGCCACCGTCTCGCCCACCATCACATCGCCTGGATTCAGCCGATCGGCATAGATCTGGCTGTTCTTCATGACGTTGCGATAGTAGGGATCGAGCGAGAGGTAGATCGTCCGCGACAGGAACTGACCTTCGGACGGGACCGGGATCGCGATCTCATCGGCGCCGAAGTCCTCGGGGACGGGTAATCCCCGCGGACTCCGCGCGAAAGTAATGCGTTGGTTGCGCTCAGCCATTACAGCTGGCCGAGCACGTACTCCGCGGCGGATACCTTGAACTCACCGCCCGCCTCGACGTTGACGTGAGTGGCGACCCCGTCCTTGACGATGATGGCGAAGCGCTTGCCACGCACACCCATACCGAAGCCGCGCGCGTCGAGCTCGAGACCCAGCGCCTTGGTGTAATCACCGTTGCCGTCGGCCAGCATCATCACCTTGTCGCCGACGTTGCTCGCCTTGCCCCACGCACCCATGACGAACATGTCGTTTACGGCCATGCAGGCAATGGTGTCGACACCCTTGGCCTTCAGCGCATCGGCGTGCTGCACGTACCCCGGCAGATGCTTGGCATCGCAGGTCGGCGTGAAGGCGCCGGGCACCGAGAACAGCACGACGGTCTTGCCGCCGAACAGTGCGTCGGTAGTGATTTCTTTGGGACCTTCCGCAGTCAACTGCTTGAGGGAGCCCGAGGGCATACGCGCGCCGGCTTGGATGGTCATGGTGATCTCCTTGGAATGGATCTGAACTAGAACGGAATGGTAGCCGAAATCAGGGCCTCAGCCGTACGGTCGATGCAGGTACTGGCCACCCGGCTTGCCTACCGGCTTTCCTTCGTCGTAAACGAGCCGGCCACGCAGGAAGGTACTGGTCACCGAAGCCTTCATCTCCATACCCTCGAAGACCGAGTAGCCCTGATCGGACTCGGATTCCTTGTTTCCGGCAACGAAACTCTTGTTCGGATCAACGAGCACGATGTCCGCATCGAAGCCCGGCGCAATGTCGCCTTTGCCATGCAGGCCGAAACGGCGCGCAGCCGTCCACGAGGTCAGCTCCGCGATCTTGTTGTAGGAGAGGCCACGCGGCTTACCCTCGGTGATCAGAGCCGGAAGCATGAACTCGGTGCCACCGAAACCCGACTTGGCGAGGAAAATGTTCTTCTTGCCGCCCTTGCGATCGCCGAGCTTGTCCTCCATGCGGCAACAGGCGTGATCGGAGCAGACCCAGTCGAGCTTGCCATCGAGCACGGCCTCCCACAGGAACTCGACGTCTTCGCGCGAGCGAATCGGCGGATTGACCTTGGCGAGACTGCCGATTTTGGTGTCGTAGTCGAGGCACAAATGGGCAATCGTCACTTCGCGGCGGAAGTTGACGTGCGGGAACGCCTTCGCCATCCGCATCGCCGACTCGACGGCCTTGCGCGAGGTCAGGTGCAGCAGATTGATATTTGCACAGTTGGTTTCGTTGGCGAGGTACGAAGCGATGGCGATGGCCAGACCCTCGGAGTGCGGCGGTCGAGCCGCGCTGTAGGCGCGCAAACCCGTGAGCGGCGCACAGTCGATGCAATCAGGATCCGTGGTCTCGCCGGTGAGATAGGTGTCGAGATCGGTCACCTTGGCACCGCCCTCCACCATCTGCGTGTAGGCCCGCAGGATGTCGGCAAGTTCGCAGTGCAGGCTGAGCGAGATGGAATCCTTGAGTTTTGGGCGACGCAGCATCGCGCGGTGCACACCACGCATCACGAACTCGAAGTGTGCGATGTCGTACTTCTCGTTCTCACCGATCATCAGGAACTTGTGCTGCGAGTTGGACGCCCCGTGCAGGCCGTACCCACCGTAGAACATGAAAATCTTGAACGAGGTCACGCCGTACTTGTCGATCAGCATGTCGATCTCGCCGATGTGCGTACGATCAAGTGGGGCGAGATGGTAGGCGTAGTCGACCCAGAAGTTGTCCTTCGACTGCGCGAGGATCTCTGGGTACACCTCGGCGTATGGACCACCACGCTCCATGTAATAGCCGCCGGTGCGGATGTAGTTGAGGCTCGAGGTCACACCACCTTGTGCGGCCGCCAAACTCTCGCTGCGCGCATCCTGCGCCAACGGCCCATAGATGCCCGTGTGCATATGCGGATCAACGAGACCCGGGAACGCCAGCTTGTTCTTGCCGTCGACCACTTCCTTGGCCTCAGCCGCCGCGAGCCCCTTGGCAACCTTCACGACCTTGCCGTTCGCAACGGCGATGTCGCACTTTTCGATCGTGGTCTTGCGCGGTCGAACCACGCGCACGTTTTTGATCAGCAAATCGTACTTCTTGGCTTTCTCAGTCATGGGTCACCTGTATCGTCGAACCGGCGGCATTATGCAGAATGGAGTCGGGCGTTACGGGTCACCGCGGCGCCTTGTCTGCACCACGGGCGCGCCCTTTTACGTCACGGGTGTGGCATCGTGATCTCGCCGTCCTTGAGATCACGCGCGACGCGAAAACCGAAGTAGCTGTAGCGTGCATCGTTCGGGTCGCGACCCCGAAAGGTCAGTCGGTTGCGCGTCGGCCGCGTCATCCAACCGCCACCTCGCACCGACCATTTGTCGCAGCTCGCATCGCCCGCGACCGCCCTGCCATCGCTCGGCGCTCCGTCGTAGGTCAGACGGTAGCAATCGGCCACCCACTCCCAGACGTTGCCGAGCATGTCGTGCAGCCCAAAGCCGTTGGGCTTCAGTCGTCCGACCGGCGCAAGCTCCGCGTAGCCATCGTCGCAATCGGCATAGCCCCAGCCGAAATCCTGCAGTGCGCGGGCGCGACGATCGTAGAGATTGGCGTACGCGCAGCCGAGATCGGCATTGTTTCCCCAGGAGTAAATGCCAGAGCTTTGCGCACGAGCGGCGTACTCCCACTCGGCCTCCGAGGGCAGGCGGTAGGCGTGGCCGGTCCGTGCCGACAACCAACGCACGTACGCAAGCGCATCGACTCGGCCGACGCAGACCACAGGCATGTCCTCCGTGGCCGGCTGCGAGAACCCCGGTGCCTGCCATCCCGCAGCGGACTCGTCGCGCCAGCCGGCCTTGAGCCCCGGCCCGCTGGGCGCAGTCTGAACGCGGCAGCCCGCTTCGACGCGATACCCCGTCTCCGCCACGAAACGCGCGAATTCCTTGTTGGTGACTTCGGTCAAACCGAGTGCGAACCGTCTTGCAATCCGCACCTCGCGCGCTGGCCCCTCCGGTCGCCCGGCCTCGCCATCGAGATCCGAGCCCATGGTGAACCGACCGGCGGGCACCGTGACGAGCGCCGGGCAGTCGACACAGTCGTGCCAAACCTGACTAGGTGCCTGTCCGGAGGCCTTCACGGGAACGCTGTCTTGCGCCCGCGCCGCAGTGCCGATTACGCAGACGATGGTAACGAGGCAAAGCAGCCCCGCGAGACGCCCTCGCCTCACGTTGTCTCACCCCGCGTACGCGCATGGTGCTCGAGTGTCATGTGGTACTGGTAGGCGTCGGCGCGATACAAAGCGACGACGCGCTCCACCGGCCGATCCTCGTCGTCGAACACGGTGCGCGACAGTCGCAGCAAGGGCGCACCGACCTCGACACCGAGTGCGCGGGCCGCCTCGACCCCCGCGAGCGTCGCCCCGATGAATTGGTCGGCACGCGCCACGCGGATGCCAACGGTGCCGAGCAACTCGAACATCGGTTGTCGCGCCATCTCGGCAGGATCCACACGACGCGCGACATCGAGCGGTACGTAGGTCGTGATCAGCCCCAGGGGCACGCCCTGGACTGTGCGCACATGCGTGGCACGCTGGACGCGGGCCTGCTCCTCGAGTCCGAGCGACGCTCGAGTTTCATCGTCGGGATCGATGTCGGTGACCGTCAGGTCGCGCACTTCGGTTGCCGCGGCGAGCCCGGCCACCTGACTACGTACATCGTTGATGTCGAGCGAGCCGGCGGCCCGTGCGCGCGATATTTGCACAAAGGTGCCGCGTCCCTGCTGTCGCAGCAGCCAACCCTCTTTCGCCAGATTGTCGATGGCCTTGCGCACCGTGATGCGCGACACCCCGAACACCTCGCAGAGCTGAGGCTCGGTCGGAATTTGTTCGCCGGGCTTGTATGTCCCGTCGCGCACCCAGGTACGCAGCGTCACGTAGACCTGGTGATATCGAGGCGAAGCGATGGCGGTATGCATGAAAGTTCCGGCCCGCGTCAGTCCAACACCATTCCGCCAGAGAGATTCATCACCGTACCGGTGACGAATCCCGCAGCGGGGCTCGTCAAATAATCGATGGCGTGGGCGACATCCTGCGGCGCACCCAATCGTCCGAGCGGCACATTGTGACGCAACTGATCGAGCACCTGCGCCGAAAATCGGCCCGTGACCATCGGCGTATCAATCGGCCCGGGGGCCAGACAATTGACCCGAATCCGCTCGGGCGCCCATTCTTTGGCCAGATAACGCGTCAGGTTGATGAGGCCCGCCTTGGCCACCGCGTAGGCGGGACCCGACAAGCTGCTGCCCCCGTTGAGCCCGTTGGTCGAGGACGTGAGCGTGAGCGAACCTTGACTCGCCGCTAGGGACGCATAGGCCGCCTTGGCGAGCAGAAACGCGGAGGTGAGATTGACGTCGATCAGCCGTCGCCAATCGGCCAAGCTCACCGCCGCAAGGGGCCCCGCACCGGCGGCACCGGCCAAGTGAACCACGTGATCGATGCGCCCGAACTCACCGAGCGCAGCCGCGATACCCGCGGCCACCGAGGACTCGTCGGCGACATCGACGCTCGCCACTGCAACGGGCGTCCCGCAGGGAATGGCGGCCAAGTGCAAGTCGGTGGCAAACACCCGCATACCCCGCTCGCGCAGGCGCGCCACCGCGGCCCTGCCGAGACCGCCCGCCGCGCCGGTAACGAACGCGACTGGCGCACCCGCGGACATCGGCGCCATCGTCAGGACGCTCGACTCAGGCGGCCTTGCTGCGTAGGACGCTCGCGTACACGCCGTCGAGCATGGAGAAGCGCATCTCCGCCGAAGCGCGTACCGCGGCGATGGCGCGCTCCTGCAGTTCGGGCGAGGTCGCATAGCGAGCGGTCAGTTCGAGCCCGATGTGCGCGTGCTCGGTATCACCTTCGATGTGCACATGGAAGAACTCCATGTCATCGTCGCTGAAGCCCATCTTGCGCATCGCCTCAACGTACTTCGGATACAGCGTCGGCAATTGGCCCTCGAGCGCCACCATGATTCCCGCGCAGGCCTCGGACAGGTGACGGATGCTGGAGAGCTCCCAGATCCATGCGCGCATGGCCCGCGTCGTCGGCAGCACCTCGCCGTTCTGCTCGGCACGCAGGATGCGCTCGTCGCTGACGCCGCAGGAGCGCGCAAACTTGCGCAGCAGATCCGGGTGGCGCTTCTCCGGACAGGCGGGCATTTCCTCACCGAGAAGGTTCTCGAGCAGATGCTGACGGGCATCGAGATCCGGCAGCCGCGCGTACAGCTGTGCGAACTGTTGCGGGATCGGATCGATGTAATAGAAATGCTGGATGGCCCATTCGCCGAGTTGGGCGCGCGACAGCTCCCCCGCCCCCCAAGAGCGACTGAAGATGTGTCCACCACCGTGCTTCGGTTGGCGGGCTGCCTCGAGGGCGGCAAAAAATTCGGCGGTGCTCATCATGGACTTCATCATCGGACTCCTTCGACTCTCTTTCGCACAGTAATCGGAATTCAAACTCTAGGCCAGTGGGGGTTTTCCGCGGCGCCCAGCAGTTGCCTCGCACGCTGGGCGGCCTCGGGCGGCACGGTCGCCACCAACGGATACTCTTTTGGCAAGCCGGCGCGGGCCGGCGCGGGGATGGTGGCATCGATGCCCATCTTGTCGGTGACCGACACACCCTCCGGCAGCGACGGATCGAGCGCGGAGCCCGACAGGCCCGACACAACGATGGAGTCGCGCGACCACTGCACGCGGGTGGCCACGGCCCACAGCATCGCATCGGTGTTGAAGATATCGACGTCCTCGTCGACCACGATCACGGTCTTCAGGCGTCGATACGCGAGCGCAGCCAACAGCGCATCGCGAGCCTCACCACGCGCCGGATTGCGCAACTGCAGGTAGGCATGAAACCGACGGCCCTCAGTCGGCACATATACGTTCTCGAGCGAAGGTGCCACGGCCTTGACCAGTTCGTAGACCTTGCCTTCCATCGCCATGTTGTCGGGCACGAGCATGTCGGTCAGACCCGAGGCGTAGTCGTGGTACAGAGCATCGCGACGTCGCGTAATGCAGCCGACCTCGAACACCGGCGCCTGGACGGCGCCACCGAGGTAGCCCGTGTACTCGCCGAACGGGCCATCGGTCGTGAGTACCCCGGGCGGCACGAACCCTTCGATGACGATTTCTGCATCGGCAGGCACCATCACCTTGTCGCCGTGCAGCACCGAGGGCACCACGCGCAGCGGCCGACCGAGCACACCGCCCGCGGCCTGCCAATGACTTTCGGGGTATTTCAGTTTGGCCTGTGTGCCGAGCAACACCGCCGGATGGTGGCCGATCCAGAACGCCACCGGCGCAGGTTCACCGCGCGCGTGGAACTTACGGACGTTGCGCGCATTGTGCGAGGCGGGATACGGGAAATACGTCATGCGCCGCGGTTCCTGCACCCAGCAGCGTTGGATCGCCGTGTTGTCGATGCCGGTGTCCGGGTCGTAGGTCGTGGCATGCGCGGCCGTCAGGTACGGACCGGGCTCATGCTCGTGTTGAGTCAACACCGGCAATTCGAACAGACTTGCGGCGTCCCCACGCTGGATGATCTGCTGTACCGGGGCTTCGTCGCTGCGCAGCACCTCAGGGGCAATGCCCGCCCGAGTGCGCGTGGCGAACCAGCGCGCCGTCTGTCGGTGATCGGGAATGCCGAGCGCCTTCGCCGTCAACTCCCGACTCGCTGTGAGATTGGTGACGACTGGAATCGCCGAGGGTGCACCCGCCAGATTGCTGATCTGGGCGGCGCGCAGGATCGGGTAACGCCGCTGCGAATCGAGCTCGTGCTGCAGCGCGGTCAGTTCGTAGCGAGCCGACACGGGCGATGCAATGTCCCATACCATCGCGGCATGGTCGTGCAGGAACTGGCGCAAGTCGCTCATCGGATTGCAATCACCGGTTCAAACGTTATAGTCGCATGATGACAGGTCATCCGGTGTTTCGGTAGAGGCCTTGTCATCTGTAGGAGTGAAGCATGGTTCGCAGTGTGCAGCACGAGATGCTCGCGGTTCCGACCGCAGATGAGACTGCCCGCCAGCAATTCGTCGTCGCCTTCAAGCAGGCGCTGAATCGCGGCCTGCGCAAAACCCAGGGCGACCTGTTCGAGACAGTTGTCGCACCGGGCTGGGCGGCAGAGCACGGCGCCCCCCCGACCACCCGCGAAACGATCCGCGAGGCCATGCAGGCGGACCCCGCCTATCGCAGCTGGTCCTCGCTCGCGCGTGCGGCGCAGGAGCAGATGTGGATCACGGTCGGCGACAGCATTTTTCGCGAACGCGAGCGTCTCGCTGCCACCGCCGAGCGGCTTGCGCAGGCGCCGACGCGTCGGGGCAGCCTCACGCTCGATCCGAGCTTCGCGCCGCCGCGGGGCGTCACGGGCGTCGACATTCACCTTCAGCCCGGCGGCTACGCCCTCGATCTTGGCGAGGGAGACTGCTCCGCTGGCGCGCTATACGAGTCGGGCGGCAACCTGTACGCCTTCGGCCAGGGCATCAGTCGCACCGATAGCAAGGCCGCTCACGTGCAGCGCTTTCTGCGCGAGCGTTTTCCGCGACTGCAACCGCGACGGATTCTCGACATGGGTTGCTCGGCGGGCTCGGCGAGCGTGCCCTACGCCGAAGCGTATCCCGAGGCCGAAGTTCATGCCATCGACGTCGGCAGCGGCATGCTGCGATACGCGCATGCGCGTGCCGAATCGCTGGGGGTGGCCGTTCACTTGCATCAAATGGACGTCGCCCGCACCCGCTTCGAGAACGAGTCGTTCGATCTGATCGTCTCGCACAACCTCATGCACGAGATCTCGGCTCCCACTCGCCGCGGCATGCTGCGCGAGAGCCGTCGGCTCCTGCGCCCGGGTGGTGTCTGCGTGCACCAGGACGTGCCGCTGCGCTTCCAGGGCCTCTCCGAGTTCCGCAAGTTCGACATGTCCTGGGACACGCTCAACAACAACGAGCCGTACTGGGAAGTCTATGCCAACGCAGACCTGCAGCCCGAGTTGCACGCTGCCGGTTTCGCCGAGGATTGCATACATGTCGGCAGTCTGCCCGCCGCGCAGGGCTCGCTGCCGTGGTTCGTTGCCTGTGCCTGGAGACCTGAATGACCGTCACGATCAGCCGTAATTTCCCCGTCAACCCGCATGTCACGAGCCTCATCGATGGCGAGTCTGTGCCGCTGCGCGCCACGGGTGAGGACATCGCCGTGGTCAACCCGACCACCGAGGAGCAGATCAGCCAGCTGCGTGAAGCGGATGCAGACGAGGTCGATGCCGCCGTTCGCTCGGCGCGACGCGCATTCGATTCCGGTCGGTGGCCGCGCATGGACATCACCGAGCGCAAGGACATTCTGTATTCGATCCGCGACCATCTTCGCAAGAATGCAGAGGAGCTCGCCTATCTCGAGTGTCTGAACACCGGGCTGCCGCTGCACAGCGTGCGCGTTCACGTGCAACGCATGGCGCGCAACTTCGAATTTTTCGCCGAGGTGGCAAGCACGGTTCACGGCGAGACCTACACGCAGACGGCCGGGTACCTCACCTACGTCACGCGCGAGCCCAAGGGCGTCGCCGGCTGCATCGCGCCGTGGAACGCGCCACTCGCCCTCGCCTCGATGCGCGTCGCCACCTGCATTCCCTGGGGCAACACCTGCGTGTTGAAGCCCTCGGAGTACACGCCGTTGTCGATGCGCCGAATGGTCGAGATCTTCCACGAAGCCGGCCTACCTCCGGGTGTGGTCAATCTCGTCAACGGCCGTGGCGCCGTGACGGGTAACGCACTCGTCGCGCACCCCGGCATCGACATGGTCGGCTTCACCGGCGGCACCGTGACCGGTCGTGCGATTGCTGCGGCTGCCGGGCGCAACCTCAAGCCCGTCGCACTCGAACTCGGCGGCAAGTCGGCCAATATCATCTTCGATACGGCAGACGTAGAGCGTGCACTCGATGGTGCACTGGCTGGCATCTTCGGCAACAACGGCCAGCAATGCCTCGCCGGCTCGCGCATCCTGGTGCAGCGTGGCATCGCCGATGCGCTCATCGAGCGTTTCGTGCAGCGTGCACGCAAGATCCGACTCGGCGACCCGATGCTGCCTTCGACGGAGATT
This sequence comes from uncultured Pseudomonadota bacterium, assembly GCA_903885195.1. Lineage (GTDB taxonomy): Bacteria > Pseudomonadota > Gammaproteobacteria > Steroidobacterales > Steroidobacteraceae > UBA964. The sequence goes on from CAISHQ010000087.1 coordinate 14,367, forward strand.
GGCCCGCTCGCGTTCCGTCAACACATGGAGCGGGTGCTGTCCTACGTCGAAGTCGCGAAGGCCGATGGCGCCACGCTGCTGACTGGCGGCCGACGCTCTGAGCAACACGAGAAAGGCTGGTTCATCGAGCCGACCGCCGTGCTTGCGCCGCACAACGACTCGCGGGTGTGCCAGGAGGAAATCTTTGGCCCCTTCGCCACATTCCTCGTCTTCGATACCCTCGATGAGGCGATCCACATCGCCAACTCCTCGAACTTCGGTCTTGTCACCTACGTCTGGTCCGAGGATTTGTCGACTGTGATGCGCTGCAGCCGCGAAATCCGCGCCGGCACCGTATGGGTGAACACGCCGATGATGCGCGAGTTGCGTGCGCCTTTCGGCGGCTACAAAGAATCAGGCATTGGTCGCGACGGCCCACAGGCGAGCCTAGAGTTCTTCACCGAGCTCAAGGCCACCATCATCCCGATCGACCCCGTGAAGATGCACCGTTACGGGGCTTCTTGACGGCCCGACGGCGCAGACCGGGAAAGCGATTGGAAATTCCGACGCTGCCGCCCTTGATGTTCTGGATGAAATTCACCAGCACACCATTCGGGTCACGCAAGGTCATCTCCTTGGACACGACGCCGTGCGCCGCGAGTTCCAGCAAGGTCGGCGGACAGAGAATCTCGAGTCCCAACTTGACGGCACCGCGGTGAATTGCCTCGACGTCGGGCGTATGAAATACGAGACAGGCCTCGCCACGATTGGCTCGCTTGCGCGAGCGATGCCGATCGGTGGGCGGCGCCGGCCCGCTGAGTTCGAACAGACCCACCATGCCCCAGTCCACGTCCTCGGACTGCAGGATCACCCAGCGTGTGGTGCACGGCGGCGCACCGAGCAGGCGAAACAGCGCAGGCAACTCGCGCCCGGCCTTGCCCTGCACCCAAACGTTCATGCCGAGAACGTCGCGGTAGAACTTGAGCGATCGCCGCAAGTCGGTGACGATGATGGCGGTGCGCTTGAGAGGGGTTACGGCGGACATACTCGGACTCCTTGAACAACCTTGAACAACCTAGAACAACCTAGACAATATCAACGTAGACAATGTCCCACTGGGACCACTTCCACCACACGGAATTCACCATGCAGGAACCTTGGAACCTTACCGTCGTGCAGCCGGCCGTCAAGCCAGTCTTCAAGGGCGATGCACCCCTGCGGCGAGATGCGCTGCAGGACAACCTCGAGCGCGCCTGCGAGCACATCCGCGTGGCTCAACGCTATTCGCGCAGCAAGCTCGTGGTGTTCCCCGAGTTTTTTCTGCATGGCTTTCAGCCAGGGCGCAGCAATGAGGATTGGATCGAGGCCTCGCTGCGACTCGATGGACCGGAACTCGCGACGCTCGGCCGCGCGGCGGCGAGCGCGGGGTGTTACGTCGCCGGTATGATCTACGAAGTGCTGGACGAGTTTCCTGGGCGCTTCTGGAACACGGCCTTCATCCTCGACCCGACGGGCAAGCTCGCACTCGTCTACCGCAAGCTCTACGCGATGACGGGCAAGACGCGCCCCGGCGACGTCTACTCCGACTACACCCGCCGCTACGGCGGTGCAGGCTCGCTCTTTCCGGTGTTGCGCACGCCACTTGGCAACTTGGGCTGTCTGGTCTGTTACGACATCAACTTTCCGGAAGTCACACGCTGCCTCGCACTGCAGGGTGCGGAGATCTTCCTGCACATCTCGAGCGAAGGCCGCAGCAGCTATCACTTGCCCGACGGCGGCTGGGAGCTCGCCCGCCGCGTTCGTGCGTACGAAAACCACGCCTTCCTCGCCATGTCCAACTGCGGTCCCGTGCTGGATGGCGAGGGACCCTCCGACGTGTCACATGGTCATTCGCAGATCATCGACTTCCACGGCAAGGTGCTCAACATGGCTGAGTCTGCCGGCGAAACGCAGATCACGGCGGAGATCGACATCGAAGCGCTGCGCCGACGGCGTGCCCGCGCGAGCCTGAATTTCCTTGCAGAACTGTCCCCGGGCATCCACGCCCCGATCTACGCGGCGGCGCAGAATTGGCCCCTCGATGGTTGGGCGGATCGCGTAGGGACAGGCGTCGCCGACAACCGTCGCGTCGAGGCGGAGGTGATCGCCGATCTGACTCGCCGCGGCGTGCTCACCGCCCCGCAGCGCGCTCCAGATACCGGTGCCGGTCGCCTGCCGCAGCAGGAATGATGTCGCGCCTGCTCGTAGCGCTGCTGCTCTGCGGCCTCATTGCCACGGCACAGGCGGGCGGCGTGCTGCGCAGTGGCCATCCCGGCGAGCCTGATTCCCTCGACCCCCACGTTGCAGTCGCAGCGCCTGCACTTGTCGTCAACAACGACCTGTTCGAGAGCCTCCTCACGCTCGATGCGCGCGGCCGGCCGGTCCCGGGTGCCGCCGAGCGATACGAGGTCAGCGCCGATGGCCTGACCTACACCTTCACCTTGCGTCGCGGCCTCACCTATTCCGATGGTCGCCCGATCACGGCCGCGGATTTCGTATGGTCGATGCGTCGGCTTGCCGACCCCGCAACGGCGGGCACAGGACTCGCCGCGTGGATCGACCTGATTGAGGGCGGCCGCGCCGTGCTGCGCGGCGAGCGGCCGCCGGAATCCCTAGGCGTGAGTGCGACTGACACGCGCACCGTGCGCATCCGGCTCGCGCTGCCTGCGCCTTATTTTCCGTCGATCGTTGCATTCCCCGTGTTTGCGCCCCTGCCTCGGCATGTCATCGAAAAGCACGGCCGTGCCTGGACGCGAGCCGAGAATTTTGTCGGCAACGGCCCGTTCATGCTTTCGAGCTGGATCCCGGGGCAACCGGTACGCGTCAAGCGCAATCCGCGTTTCCATGCAGCCGCCTCGGTCAAGTTGGATGGCGTCGAATACCACGCGATCGGCGATCTGAATTCGGGATTGCGCCGTTTCCTCACCGGCGATCTCGATGCGCTCACCAACTTCCCACCGGAGAAGCTCGATTGGTTGCGCGCCGAAGCGCCGCGTGAGCTGCGGCTCGCACCCTCGCTCGGCGTCACGGCTTACGTGTTCAACCACCGACTGCCCAAGTTCCGCGACATTCGCATCCGTCATGCGCTGACACTCGCCATCGATCGCGACGTGTTAACCCGCAACATCGTCCGTGCAGGGGACCGACCCGCCTGGAGCCTCGTGCCACCGGGCTTGCCGGGCTTTCCCAAAGCACGCACGGTCAACGGCAGCCATGCCGACCGAGCAGCCCTCGCCCGCCAACTGATGCGTGCAGCCGGCTACGGTCCGGAACGCCCCTTCGAGGTCGAGCTGCTCTACCACACGAGCGAGGAACATAAGAAAGTCGCTGTGGCCATCGCGGCGATGTGGCAACAGGTCGGCGTGAAGGTATCGCTGCGCAATGCCGAGCGACAGGTCGTCGAAGTCGCCACACGCAACGGCGACTTCGAAATTGTGCGCGCGGCACTGTTCTCACCCTACCTCGATGCCACGGGATTTTTCTCGTTCCTGCGGCGCGGAAGCCCATCGAACGGCGGTGCCTACGACAACGAGCAGTTCGAGCAATTGCTCGATGCGGCTGCCCGCAGCACCGATCCGACAAAACGGCTGCAGCAGCTTGCCGCCGCAGAACAGTTGCTGGTCGACGATCGCGCGCTGATCCCGCTCTACTACCTCGTCAGTCGACGCCTCGTGTCGCAGCGAGTGATCGGCTGGCGTGACGACAACCTGACGGCGCTGCGTCCCGCACGCTGGCTCGACTTGCGAGCCAAGTAGCGGGATTCAGATCACGCCCTGATCGAGAAAGCGCTCGAGCGTCGCCATCTTGGTGGTGGCATCGGCGTCTTCGAAGATTCGGCTGTGCGCACCACGAATGCAGGCCGCAGCCTCGGCCACCCCGGTCTTGAGCGGGTCTGAGGCATCGGCCATGACGAGGGTCGGTAGCGTGATGAGTGGCAGGCGTTCACGATCGGGGTGGGCGAACGCAGCGCGATAGGCCTTGTGGTAGGTGCGAATCGCCTTGAGCACCTCCACAGTGGTCTCGTGAAGCACCTCGGCCGGTGGCATATCGATACCGCGCAAGTGCGCCGCGTCGCGGCGAAAATAGGGGAAGAACCAGCCTTGATCGCGCACGAAGTGCCAGGCCCAGTGGATCTGCGAGCCGAACGCATCGGGCATGACTGCAGGCGCATAGTTCGCCAGATACTCGCGCTTTCGCTCCGGGCTGAACATGCCGATGCCATCGAGGATCACTCGACCGAATCGCTGCGGCTGCGCGATCGCCATTTCGGCCACGATGTGAGCGCCGGTATGACTGCCGTAGAGATCCGCCTGCTCGATGCCGAGCGCATCCATGACTCGCAAACTCGAGTCGGCGTAGTACGCAATGTCCGGGGAGTCCGGCGCAGCGGGCACGGAATCACCATTGCCGAGCGTATCGGGGGCGATGACCGGGCGTGTGCGACCGAACTCTCGCATCAAGCCGACGAGACCCAGACTCGACGAGGGCGAAGCGTGAACCATCCACAGCGGGCGACCCTGCTCGCGCTGAATGCGACGAAAATGCACCTGACCCTCGGCGATGGACACGAAGCCCCTGAGTATTTGCGTCATCGATACCCCTCCTGCATCATCGACCCATGATTGATCTGCACACCGTGCCGACGGCGAACGGCTACAAGGCCTCGATCATGCTCGAGGAGCTCGCACTTGACTACCGGGTCCACAGTTACGACCTGCGCAAGGGCGACAACTTCGACCCCCAGTTTCTCGCCATTAATCCCGTAGCCCGCCTACCCACCATCGTTGATCACGATGCCGGCGATGGCGCACCGCTCGCGGTGTACGGGTCGGCAGCGATTCTGATCTACCTCGCCGAAAAAACCGGACGCTTGCTGCCCGTGACAGGTCGCGCGCGGGCGAAGACCCTGGAGTGGGTCGGTATCGTCTCCGGTGACGTGGGCCCCGCGTTCAGTGGTCAGTTCGCTTTCAACGTGGTCGCGCCCGAAAAGCTACCCTGGGCAATTAGCTACTACGACAAGCTCTGTTTGCGCATGGCCGGTGTGCTGGAGCAACAACTCGGCAAGACGACGTATCTCGTAGGCGATGAGTACAGCATCGCGGACATCATCGCCTATCCGGTGGCCACCGTTTCCATGAAGCGCTTCCCGGGCTCACTCGATGGGCATCCGCATCTCGCCCGGTGGGCGGCACTCGTTGGCGCACGCCCTGCAGTGCAGCGCGGGATGCAGGTGCCTGCCTAGCGCGGCACGCCCTCGAGCTCGACGAGATCGTAGCTGCTGCTGAGCGTGTCCCAGCGCATGCGCACGAGCATGCAATCCTCCGGAGTCACCCAGAACTCAAGCGGCGTCCAGGCGGCCATCCACGGCATCAGATGATGGATGCGCATGTGCCGGACCCGGAACGTGCCCGCCGCTACGGTGAGTGTCTCATCGCCCACATACTCAAGATCCTTCTGCACGACCCCGATCGCCGGACCCGATCCGCCGTCATGCCGCGGTGAACTATTGGTACACGGCCAGAGGCGTTGCCGCCCGGGCCCTGCGCTGAAGTCGTACGCGGCGGCTTGCCAGCCATCGCCGACGAGCGGATGCGGCGCGAACACCCGCGGCCGCTGCGACAACGCCACACGTTGTGACAATCGCCCCTCGCTCGCCGTCCACGACTCGCACTCGGCACCCTGATCGTCGAACCGAAACCACGCGCTGCCGACGAAACGCTGCGCCCGAGTGAGCCTGACGAACGCATCGAGCGGTCTCCAGCTGCCGTCGACGGTGTAGGTCACATCACGCAGCAGATCCTCGTCGTCCATTTCGCACTGCGCACGCAGGGTCCGCGTGCCCTCGTCCTGAACGCTGATACTGAACCACTCCCGGCCGCGCTCGCCGTCGCGATCGTGCAGATAGGCGATACGCCCTCGCAGCGCGCGATGCTTCACTAAAGCTCCGGCTTGGCGATACCAACCCACGCCGCAGCGACGAGTAGCACCCAGATCGCGAGGACAAAGGGTCGAGTCCGGCTGAAGCCGCGGGCGACCTGCGCCTCGAGCTCAGGCGTCGATCCGCTCGCGAGAATCGCCCGCAAGGCGGGGCCAATAGGCTTGCCCAGCACGCGGATCATGATGCCGCAGCCGATCAGCGCCGCGAAGATGAGGAACTTCAGCGAAATCCAGTCCGTGTAGAGATGCCCCGTGCGCTGAAAGCCCTGCACGGCATCCCACACAAGACCGAGCGCCAGCACGACACGCCAGACGAGATCAATGCTGCGCAGCCGCTCTGCACGCGGCGTGCCTTGGTAGTGATGAATTGCCCAGACCATCGCAAGCCAGGCGGCGCCGATAACCCAGAGCAAGACGAGGAACACGGGCGGCAACTGCACCACGCCGACCTGTAGGGCGAGCGTGTAGCCGACGGGCAGCATCAACACAAGGCAGTAGCGGGGAATCTGATCGACCCAGCCCATGATCCGCGTGGCCGTCTGCCGTGCCTCGCGTCCGAGCGACGCCTCGCGGACGAATCGCGCGGAGTAGAACACCCCGATGTCCGCGCCCAACCAGTAGACGAAGAGCAAGATGTGCAGCAACTTGATCAGCACGTACGACTCGGCACCCATGGACAGGTATTCCCCGATGACATTTCGTAGAATCGGATCATGGAACATTCTCTGTGGGTTTTCCTGCATGTCATGCTGCTCGTCTACTGGCTGGGCGCCGATCTCGGCGTGCTGCTGCTCGCCCGCGCTGCCAAACGAGCCGAATTGAGTTTTGCCGAACGCGCCTTCGCCCTGCGCATGGCGGTCGCCATCGACCTCGTACCCCGGCTCTGTTTTGCGGTCATGTTCCCGGTCGGCCTGCATGTCACGGCCTCGGGCGGCTTCGCCGTGGTGCCCGTATCGGCGTTCATCGCCGCCTGGGCCGTCTCCCTGGGCTGGATCGCCCTGCTCTTCGCCATCGGCAAGTTCGAGGGCACGCCCCGCGCCGAGCAACTCAACCGCGCGCATCTGGCCTTGCAAGCCTTGCTGCTCGTGATTCTCGGCTATCTGGCCCTCGACGCGCTGAGCGGCAACGGCTGGCTGCCGGGTGCCTGGTTCGGCGCCAAGCTGCTGCTGTTCGCACTCATTTTTGCCCTCGGCATCGGTATCGACTTTGCGTTCCGACCGATCGGCCCTGCCTTTGTGCAACTGGCCACCGAAGGTAGTTCGCCGGCACTCGAGGCACGCATCACCGCCGCCGTCGATGGCGCGATCCGCTACGTCCTCGGTCTCTACGCCCTGCTGATCGGCATCGCCTTCCTCGGTATCACCAAACCTTTCTGACCGGAGCCCTCATGCCCATTGCACGCATCAACAACCACGACATGTACTACGAAGTGATCGGTCAGGGCGATCCGGTGCTGTGCATGGGCGGTTGGGGCAGTTTTTGTCGCGACAATCACCACCACCTCGCGCGCGGCCTGACCGAACGCAATCAGGTGATCATTTTCGATTATCGGGGCATCGGCCAATCGAGCGACGATCCGTCCATCCCCTCGACGATGGCCTTGCACGCCGACGATGCGATCGGGCTGCTCGATCACCTGGGTCTTAGCAACGTGCACCTGATCGGCCTCGTCGGCATGGGCGCCTGCGTGGCGCAGGAGATCGCGATGCGTCGACCGGATCTCGCACGCAGCATGCTCAACACGGGCGCATGGTGCGAAGTGGACAGTTTCCTTCGCGATCAGCTCGACATGTTCCGCGCCGTGCACCGTGATGCCGGATTCTTTGCCTTCCAGAAGTTGGTCACGCTGATGTCCTTCACGCCGGAGTACTACAACACCAACAAGGAAAAGCTCCTTGGGCCTCAGGGCGGCTGGAAGGAACTGAACGGTCGCTACGAGGCGCACTCCCGCCTCGTTGATGCCTGCATCGCTTTCGATTCGCGCAGTCGTCTCGCTGCGGTGCGCTGCCCGACCCTCGTCATTCACGCCGCCCTCGATATCGTCACGAGCCCACGCACGACGCTACCCATCGAGCATGCTATTCCGGGCGCCGTGGGTGAAACCTGGGATGACCTTGCGCACGTGGTCGCCGGCAAAGAGCAGAAAATCCGCTTTTGTCAGCGGCTGTTCGCGTGGTTGGACAGTCACTGATGTTCGGTGGCATGGGCCCCTGTGTCCGCGGCCTGCTGCTCGCCAATGTGGGCGTGTTCGCGCTGCAGTTCTGGGACCCCGGCCTGCTCGAGGATTTTGCGCTATGGCCGCTTGGAAACGGCTTTCAGCCATGGCAGTTACTGAGTTACGCGTTCCTGCATGGCAGCGTGACGCACATCGCCTTCAACATGATCGGTCTCGTCAGCTTTGGCAGCGAGCTTGAACAATATTGGGGTGCGAAAAACTTCCTGAAGTTCTACTTCGCGAGCGTACTGGCCGCAGCGCTGACCCAACTCGCGGTGACGGCCTCGATCGGCGAATTGTCCCCGACGGTGGGCGCCTCAGGTGGAATCTACGGGCTCTTGCTCGGCTTCGCGATGATGTTTCCGACACGCAAGGTGGTGCCGCTTATCCCGCCCATTCCGATGCCGGCATGGTTTTTTGCACTCATCTTTGCAGCAGTGGAGCTCTATCTCGGCGTCACCGGCACGGCGAGTGGCATCGCCCACTTCGCCCATCTTGGCGGCATGATCGGTGGCTGGGTGATGATGCGTCACTGGCGCAGCGCGCGCCGTTAGTCTTCGCGATCAGTCGTTCGCGGAGGACCGGCTCCCCCACAACTCGATCTGCTGCCAACGATCAGATCGCCAGCGCATGAACATCAGCGTACCGAGCACTACCACGTAGCTCATCAACGCGAGCCAGCCACCGAGCGCCCCGAGCCCCCATTGCGGCAAGCCACCCACCCACGCCTGCTCATCGCTGAACACCAGCATGTGTGCGAGTGGAATAAAGAACAGCCACGACAACAACAGCGCGGTGATCGCCGGCACTCGCGTGTCGCCCGCCGCACGCAAGCAGAAGCTCGAGCCAAAGTTTAGGCCATCGAATAACTGATAGGCCGTTGCCGGCCACAACAGCAACAGCGCAAGCTGCACGGCAGCTCCCGCCGAGGCATCGGCGCTGGAGAGAAACCACGGCAGCACCCATGGCCCAAACAGCAGCAGAAGCAACGCCACCGAGGTCATGAAGCCGGCACAACACAGGATGATCGACGTACCGAGATGTCGCGCCCACGACCGATCGCCCGCGCCGATCGCTTGACCGACCACGGAGGTGCCGGCCGTCGCAAGACCGATCGCCGGCAAATAGGCGAGCGAAGTGAGCATCATCACGATCTGCGTGGCCGCCGCACCGGCGGTATCGACCCGCGTCACCATCAACTGCATCAACGCGACTCCGAGCACATCGGCCCCGTACATCACGCCGATTGGCAAACCGACCACCAATTGCCGACGGATCATCGATCCCCGCGGTCGCCAGGTCAGGCGGGTGCGATATCGCGTGGCGATGGGACCCCACCACAGCAGGGCCATGCCCACCAGCAAGCCGACGACTTGCGCGAGGTTGGTGCCCCACGCAGCCCCGCTCATGCCCCAGCCGAGGTGAAACATGAAAAATTCATTGGCGGGTACGTTGGCCACAGTCGTCACGAGCGCGACGATCAGGGTGATGCGCGTGGCGCCGATCGCATTGAAGAAACTCATCGCCGCCCAGGTCATTGCACCGAGGAAGGCGCCGGCCATCCGCGGCTCCCAGTAGTCGAGCGCGAGCCGCTCAATGCCCGGCGACAGGGCAAAAGCACCGATCAGGGGCGCCCCGAGCGCCGCCGCCAGCAGAAAGAGCGGCAGCGCAAACAACGACGACCACAAGCCGTTCCAAGCCGCCTGCGAGGCCCGGCGACGCCGTCCGCCGCCCTCGGCCTGCGAGGCAAACGTCTGCACTGCAAGGCCGACACCGCCCAGTACGAGAACGACGCAAGTCACCAGCCAATAGATCGCGCCGATCGCGGCGACCGCCTCGGTCGACAGTCGGCCGATGTACCAGGTATCGGTGAGACTGAGGATCGACTGGATTGCGTTGGTCACCATCAGGGGCGCAGCAATGCGCAGCAGCGCCGACCAATCGACGCGCAAACGACCATCGGCGGCCATTCGCGCCGCCGGCAAGCCGGTCGAAGCGGTCATCGCGGTGGTGCGGCCGATTCCCGGGCGCCGAACACGGTGCCCAGCCACACCGCAACGGCGAGCATGACCGCACTGACACCCGCCAAAACCCAAGCCACTCCCGCGAGCCCGAACCCTGCGACGAGCGGATAGGCGATCTGACTCAGGCTGTCGCCGCCACGCTGCAGGAGCGTGTCGATCAGGCTCTTGCTCTTGAACTTGCTCTCGGGGTTCAGGATGGTGAACAGCATCTCGCGCGTCGGTTTAAACAGGCCATAGTCGACGGCACGACGGAACACTTGGGTCACGATGAGCACGACACCTACCGGGATGAGCGCCAGCAGCACGAGCGAAGCGATCAACAAGGCCGGCACCACTCCCAGTGCAGCGCGCAGACCGCCGCGACTGGCAACGAGCCCAACGACGCCCGCCTGGAACACCAGCGCGAGCAGGCTCACAGCAAGATCAATGCGGGCGAACAACGCGGCACGCTCAGCAAGCGTCTGGTACGCGGATTCGACGTATTTCGCTTGCTCCTGATACATGAACCCACCCAGCACCTGACCACCGACGATCAGTGCAGCGATCGCCAGCAGATAGGGCGAAGTGAACAGTCGGCGCAAATCGTCGATCGCGCGTCCGCCCACCGGTAAGGCGAGCCGGTCACGTCCCTGCTCTCGCCCGCTCGTCACGCCGTATTCGAGCTGCTGCGCCCGACGGCCCAGCACGATAGCCAGAGCGATCAGCGCGCAGGCGACGAATATCGTTGGACTCGGCCCCAAACGCTCGACGAACAGCGCATTAAACAACGGACCTGCAATGGCTCCCGCACTGCCGCCCGCGGCGATGAAACCGAATAGGCGTTTGGCGGACTGCGATCGCCAAGCGTCGACCATCACACTCCAGAACACGGAGACGATGAACAGATTGAGCGAGGTCACGGCAACGAAGTACGTCGCCGCGAGCACGCGATTGCCGGGCTCCGCGCCGAGGCCCACTGCCAGCACGCCAAAAAGCACAACGACGGCCGAATAGATCACCGGAAACAGCCAGCGCCGCGGCAAGCGCGCAACGATGAACCAGTACACGGGAAGGATCACCATCATGACGACGAAGGTGATGTAGAACAGCGTGGCGATGAAGTCGCGTCCGACTTCGAGTGCGAACGCCTCGCGCAGGCTGCGCAGCATGTAGTAGCCGGCGAGCAGCAAAAAATAGGCGCCTGCCGCCGCGAACAGCGCGGGCGCCTCGCCTGGCTCGATCAGACCACGCCATCGCGCGAACAGGCCGCCGGACGACGCTACATCGGGACGCGCGACCTCACCTGCCCCGGGCGCCTCGGGCGACTGCTCGGAGGCCGGTGGGGTCACGGCGTCAGACCATCGATCAGCAGGGGTTTGAGGCCATCCTTGCCGACGGTGTACGCCACGCGTCCAACCACATCACCGCTTCGAGGTGTGGCGCTGCCGTCTGCGGAAATCTTCGCCGACACTTCGACGCCATCGCCCGCACTGATCGCAAGCCCCGGCACCATGCTGTCCTCAGGTCCGAGTTCCACCGTGACCGGCAGAGCGGCCGGCAAGCGTTTGACGGCAAGCGGCGGCCCAGGCTGCCCGGGCTTACGCACGAATACGAACAGTGTCGCCCCGGGTGTAACTCGCGATGCAAAGGCCGGCGCGATCGCGATGCTGACCCGAACCCGCGCCTGCGCACCGCTCGCAGCCTGCGCACCGCTCGCAGCCGGCGCGCCGCTCGAAGCCTGCACACCGCTCGAAGCCTGCGGACTGACGGCAGACTGTGCGGGAGCGCCTACCCCCGCCTGTAGTACGGCGATCTGCTGTTCGAGTATCGGGCGGATATTCTCGGGCGGATTGAGCGCAAGCAGCGACTGGAACCGCGCGATGGCCGTCGCCGCATCGCCGCGTCGTTGGGCTGCGACACCTGTAAAAAACAAGGCCCGCTCGGAATTCGGAGCAAGCACGAGCGCCTGCTCAAAGATTCGCCCGGCGCGTTCGTCCACGACACCATCGGCCTGCAGCACCATCGCCTCAGCCATGCCGATCAGCGCCTCGGCGTTGCGCCCGCTCTCGAGGCGATCTGCACGCTGATAGGCCCGCAGCGCCAGCGGAAACTGCTCGAGCGCCACATAGGACCGGCCGAGCATCAACCAGCCTGCGACGTCGTTGGGTTCGTTCTCCAATCGCTTGGCCAGACGCTTCACCATCCCTGCGGGTGTATCAGCGGCGGACGGTGCATCGGCGGGCCAGCTCCAGCGACTCCACAACAAATAGAGACCGATCGCCGCTGCGCAGAATGCCACTCCGAGACCGAGCGGCAGCCCACGGCTTTGGCCGCTGGACCACAACGGGCGCAACACCCAGGCCGCAGTCAACAAGCCCAGAACGACGGCAACGATGAGAAACGTGGTCATGGTACGGGGTCATCCGGCGAAGAAGTGTCGGTCGCTGCAAGACGTGCACGCTGGCGTATGACGCGCATCGCTACCGCGAGCCCGAGGAGCAGCAGGATCACCGGAGTGACCCAAAGCCAGGCGTTGCGCCAATTGAATACGGGGCGAAACAGAATGAAGTCACCGTACCGCGCGCGCAGGTGCTCGCGGATTTCGTCGTCGGTCTTGCCGGACTCCAGCAACTCGCGGACTTCGCGTCGCAGATCTCCGGCGAGCCCCACCGGTGAATCGGCGATCGACTGGTTCTGGCACTGCATGCAGCGCAGCTCGTGCGTGAGATCCCGATAACGTTCTTGCAACGCAGGATCGGCGAGTTCGATCGGATCGATGGCGAGCGCGTTGCCGGCAAGCACGAGAACCACTACCCCAGCGAGGAAGCCGCGCACCCAACGCATCATTTTACCGCCCCGGTCACCGCCCCGGTCACCGCCCCGGTCACCGCCCCGGTCACCGCCCCGGTCACCGCCCCGGGCAACGCCGCAGCGCGCGGCAGACGCGCCAGAAAATCCCGCTCCCAGACGGCCGGAGTCATGGCGCCGACGTGCTTGTGCACGACGATGCCTCGATCATCGATGAGAAACGTCTCCGGCGCGCCGTACACACCCCAATCGATGGCGGCTCGGCCGTCGCGATCCGCCACCACGACCGAGTAGGGATTGCCGAGTTGCGCGAGCCAATCGAGCGCTGCGGCATCATCGTCCTTCCAGTTGAAGCCAATCAGCGGCAGCTCACCCGAATCGGCGATGCGCAGCAGCATGTCGTGTTCGACACGACACTCCGGACACCAGGTCCCCCAGACGTTGATGGCATGCCAACGCCCGGCGAGTGATGTCGAACTGAAAGATTCGTTGCGGCCGAGTACCGGCAGCGTGAACTGCGGGGCTGGCTTGCCGAGCAGGGCCGAGGGAATCACGGTCTTCTGCGGTGCGCGCTGGATGCCGATATACAGCACGATCACGAGCAGCAGGAACACACCGCCGGGCAGCAGGTATCGATTCATGCACGCGGCTCTCGCCGATAACGCCGATCGCAGGCGGCCCAGATGCCACCGAGCGCCATCAGCACGGCGGCGAACCAGACGTAGTTGATGAGCGGACGCACTTGGGCGCGAACGCTCCAGCGGCCAGCGCCCAGGTCTTCGCCGAGCGCCACGAACACATCGCGCGTCCACTGCATGTCGATGCCGGCCTCGGTCATTACCTGACGCTGCACCCAATAATTGCGCTTCTCCGGATACAGCACGCCGACGGGCTTGCCACCCTCGGTGACGACCACTTCGCCGCGCAGCGCGTCGTAGTTGGGGCCCTCGACGCCGCTCAAGCCGGTCAGGCGATATTCAAACTCACCCACCTGCCCTGCCTCACCCACCGCGAGTGCGAGGTCACGCTCGCGAGTGTAGGTCTCGACCGCCGTGATCGAGACGACGAACACACCCAGTGAGGCGTGTGCGAGCGCCATGCCGAGCAGTGCAGGCGTGAGCGTCAACTTGCGACGCCAGCGATCGATCGGATCGACGAGCGAGGACAAGATCAGCCAAACCCCGAGTGCAAATCCCACCGGGGTCAGAATCTTCGCCCCTTCCCACACGCCGAGCACCAGCAGCAGGGTCACGAGCACCGCAGCGAGCAGCGTCCAGAGTATCGCCGCGCGGCGATCGCTCACGCGACCGCGCTTCCACCCTGAATGCAGGCCTACCGCGGCGAGCGCCAGCAGCGGCAACGTCGGCAGCAGGAACACGGGATCGAAGTACTGCCGCCCGACGGAGAGTGTGCCGAGGCCGAGCGCGTCGGAGATCAAGGGCGCCATCGTGCCGGCAAAAATGACCGCCGCTGCCACGACAAGCAGAATGTTGTTGAACAGCAAGAAGGATTCGCGCGAGGTGAATTCGAATCCGGCCTCGCTGCGCAGCAGCGGCGCCCGCCACGCGTAGAGCGTCAGCGCCCCGCCGATGATCATGACCAGGAAAATGAGAATGAACATCCCGCGCGCAGGATCCGCCGCAAACGAATGCACGGATACCAGCACGCCTGAGCGTACGAGGAAGGTGCCGAGCAACGACAGCGAAAAAGCGAGAATGGCGAGCAGCAGCGTCCAGCTCTTGAACAGACCGCGCTTCTCGGTGACCGCAAGCGAATGGATAAGAGCGGTAGCGATCAACCACGGCATGAACGAGGCGTTCTCGACCGGGTCCCAGAACCAGTAGCCACCCCAGCCCAGCTCGTAATACGCCCACCAGCTGCCGAGGGCGATGCCGACAGTGAGGAATGCCCAGGCCACCGTGGTCCAGGGCCGGGTCCATCGCGCCCAGGTCTGATCGAGCCGTCCTTCGATCATCGCCGCGCAGGCAAAGGCGAAAGCCACCGAGAGTCCGACGTAACCTGCGTACAGCATCGGCGGGTGCGCCGCGAGCGCGGGATCCTGCAACAGCGGATTCAGGTCGCGACCATCGGGCACGGCAGGCTCCAGTCGCGCAAACGGATTCGACGTGGCGAGCGTGAAGAGCAGAAAGCCGATGCTGACGAGACCCAAGATGCCGAGCACGCGCGCGGCGAACCCCTCCGGCAAGCCGCCTGAACGCCACGACACCGCCAGCGTCCAGCCCGCAAGGATCCAGGCCCAAAGCAGCAGCGAGCCCTCGTGTGCACCCCAGACCGCCGAGACCCGATAGAGCAGCGGCAAGGCGCTGTTCGAGTTGCTCGCGACGTATTCGACCGAGAAATCGTTCTGTACGAAGGCCCAGACCAGAGCACCGAGCGAGATCGTGACCAGCACGAATTGCGCGCTGGTCGCGGGTCGCACGACCGCAGTCCATGCCGGTTTGTCGACCGCAGGACCAATCAGACCGAACGCGGCCTGCATCACGGCTGCAAGTAGCGCGAGTATCAGCGCGAAGTGACCGAGCTCAGCGATCATGTGCGCGGCACGCTGCGCACGTCGGGATTCACCGGCATCACGCCGCCGTGCTTTTCTTTGATCGCCCGAGCGACCTCGGGCGGCATGTAGTTCTCGTCGTGCTTGGCGAGAATTTCATCGGCCACGAAGGTACCGTCAGCACCCAACCGACCATGCGCGACGACACCCTGATTTTCGCGGAAGAGATCCGGCACGATACCCGAGTACTTCACGGACACATCCTTCTGGAAATCCGTGACCACGAAGCGCATCTCCAAGGTCCCCGGCTCACGTACGACCGTACCCGGTCGAACCATGCCGCCGAGCCGGAAACGTTTGTCGATGGGCGCCTCGCCCGAGGCCACTTGAGTGGGGTCGAAAAAGAACATCACGTTCTCGTTCATCGCCCGCACCGCCAGCGCCACTGCCGCGGAGACGCCGACCAGGATACCGACCACCAAAGTCACGCGACGTTGCCGCGGCGTCATGACTGCCCCCGCACTGCGCTGGCGGTGGCGACCGACGACGCGTCGCCCGTCGCCCCGCTCGCGAGGCGACGGCGTGCCTCGGTACGCGCACGATCAAGGTCGCGCCGCGCCGTGTACACGTTGATGACGATGGCGAGCAGCGTCACCGCGTAGGCCGGCCACAGGAACAGGGCGTACCCGCCCATCGAAAAAAATTCATTCATGTCAGTTCCTCGCGGATCCAGCTCGCATTGCGTTCCCGCCGCAGGATCTCCGCACGCAGGCGGATCAGCAGCACCGCACCGAAATACAGACTGAAGCCGAGCAGCATCGCCAGCAACGGCGCCAGCATGTCGAACGGCATGGACGGGCGATCCATTTTCATGACCGAGGGGGCCTGATGGATGGAATTCCACCACTCGACCGAATAGCGGATGATCGGCAGGTTGACCACGCCTACAAGCGCGAGCACTGCGCTCGCCCGGTCGGCCCGCGACACGTCGTCGATCGAGGCCCGCAGACCCATGAAGCCGAGATAGAGGAACAGCAGGATCAACTGCGCGGTCAGTCGCGGATCCCACACCCAATACGTGCCCCACATCGGCTTGCCCCACAGCATGCCGGTGAGCAGCGACACCACCGTGAACCAGGCGCCGACTCCGGCGCAACTGGCGGCCACCGCATGGGCGACCTTCATGCGCCAGATGAGACCGACGCCCGCGGCCGTCGCCATCACCGCATAAATCATCACGGCCAGCCAGGCCGACGGTGCGTGCACGTAAATAATGCGGAATCCGTCACCCTGCTGGTAATCGGGCGGCGCGAGGACAAGACCGCCATACAGCGCACCCAAAATGAGCAGCGCCGCAGGCCACGCGAACCAGGGCGTGAGCAGCCCGGCAAGCCGGTACACGTGAGGCGGGGAGCCGAACTTGTGGAACCAGGTCCAATCCATCTGCAGATCACTCCAAACCGATGCGCACGGCCGCCGCTGCGGCGAGAGGTGCCAGCGTGAGTCCGAGTACCGCCACGGCACCCAGCAGGTACAACGGGGCTGTCAGACTGTCGCCGGCAATGGCGAGTTCCGTGGCGCGCGCGCCAAAGATCAGCACCGGCACAGCCAGCGGCAATGTCAGCAGCGACAAGAGCACCCCGCCCCGTCGAGAGGCGAGTGTAAGACCCGCACCGACGGCACCGATCAGGCTGAGCGAAATCGTCCCGAGCACCAACGACGACAGTATGCCGCCGAGCGCCGCGAAGGGCACGCCCAACGCGCCGCCCACAAGTGGCGCCATCAGCGTCAGGGGCAGACCGGTCAGCAGCCAATGCGTGGCAGTCTTGGCGAGCAGCAGTATCGTCAACGGCTGCCCCGACACCACGAACTGCTCAAGGGTGCCATCGTCTGCGTCTTCGCGGAACAAAGACTCGAGCGCGAGCATCGAGGCGAGCAACGCGGCCACCCACAGCACACCCGGGGCGATCGCCCGCAACTTGGCGAGCTCCGGTGTGTAGCCGAGCGGAAAGAGCAAAGTGACCACCGCGAAGAACGCCAGCGGTTGCAGCACCTGCGCGGGCCGCCGCGTGGCGAGTCGCAAGTCGCGCTGCACGACCCAGACCGCAGCACGAAACACACCGGGGCCGCTCACTCGCCGACTCCCGACAACTCGAGGGCGACGAGCCGCCCCGCCGACAGGGCGAGCGCCTGGTGCGTTGCCGCGACCGAAAGCCCGCCTCCGGCGAGATGTTGCTCGAGCAACTCGCTGACCATCGACTGGCCCTCGGCGTCGAGGTTGGTCGTTGGCTCATCGAGCAGCCAAAGCCGTGCCGGGTCGAGGTGCAGCGCGGCGAACGCGATGCGTCGACGCTGTCCGGCCGAGAGACTGCGCACGGGCCGATCGGCAAACGCCGCTGCGCCCACCCGTTGCAGGGCTGCCCTGACCTGCTGAGCGGTGCAGCGGCGGCGTAGTCCGACTGCGAAGTGCACGTTCTCGGCTCCCGAGAGCTCGGCTTTCAAGGGAGGTTGATGCGGCAAGTAAGCAAGGCTTGCGAGGAAGCCGCTCTCCCGCCCGCCGATCGCCTCACCCCGCCACCGCACCACGCCTTCTTCGGCCTGCAGCAGTCCAGCGAGCACACGCAGCAGAGTGGTTTTCCCGGCGCCGTTCGGGCCGCGAATCTGCAGACATTCACCGGCGCGCAGAGCAAAGGAGAGGGCTCGGAGGACAGGATAGTCGCCGCGGTAGAACCAAATATTTTCTGCCGTCAATTCAGACATTTAGGAAGCAATTCTCAAGCGACTTCCGCATCAATGTTCACTGGTGCCCCGGGCCGGAATCGAACCGGCACGGCCTTGCGGCCAACGGATTTTAAGTCCGTAGCGTCTACCTACTCCGCCACCGGGGCCGACCAGCGAAGAAGACTACCATGCGTCGGTTGCTGCTATGGTCTCGCCCCAGTGATCTCTCCGCCACGAGGCGCATGCCCTTATGAACCGTCGCAACCCACCTCACCGCCCCGCCGCGCTGACGCCCCTGCTGCTGCTCATCGCCCTGTTGAGTGCCTGCACGCCACGCGAGCCGGTCGAACGCACCCCCGGTGACCCCGCCAGCAGCCGCCAACTCGATACTGGAGAGATTGTCGGCTACGCCAATCCGGCGGGCGGTTACTCCTGGCTCGGCATCCCCTACGCTGCGCCACCCACGGGCGAGTTGCGTTGGCGTGCGCCGCAACCGCCAAAGGCCTGGAGCGGCGTGCGCAATGCCCTGCTGCCGGGCGAGCCGTGTACGCAGTACGGCTCACAGCTCGGGGGTGTCGGCGCTCCGGGCAGTCAGCAGGGTTCCGAGGACTGCCTGTACGTCAACGTCTACGCGCCGAAACTCAGCGCCGACGAAGCTCGGACGCGTTCGCTTCCGGTCATGGTGTGGATCCACGGTGGCGGGAATACCGTCGGTCACGGTGCCTTCGTTGATGGCGGCGTGCTGGCCGCGCGCGAACAAGTCGTGGTCGTTACGATCAACTACCGGCTCGGGCCATTCGGTTGGTTCGTGCCCCCGGGCAATCCCCGGCTTGACTCTCATGGCCCCGAGGATCTCGATGCGTCCGGAAACTACGGCTCGCTCGATGCGGTCGCCGCGCTGCGTTGGGTGCAGCGCAATGCGCGCGCCTTGGGTGGCGACCCCGGCAATGTCACGGTGTTTGGTGAATCGGCCGGTGGAACCAATGCCCTCGCGCTACTTGTCACACCGACGGCCGAGGGCCTGTTCCATCGCCTGATCGTGCAGTCGCTGGGGTTCGGCTTTTCGAACGTGCCGACCGACGACTCTCCCCTCAGCACCGCAGCCGTCCTGCGCCGGCTGCTCGTCAGCCAAGGTCGCGCCGCGGACGCCGCCGCCGCCGATGCGCTGGCCCGACGTATGACGATCGAGGAACAAACGGTATTCCTGCGCAGCGTCGACCCCTGGACGCTATACGCCGCCTATCCGAAGCCGGGCAGCGAGTGGGACCGAATTCCCTCGGTGTTTCAGGACGGCGTGGTGATCCGACGCGGCGAACTTGCCGCGCTGCTCGCCGACCCCGCCACTCACATCGACGTACCCACGATTCTCGGCACCAATCGGGACGAGCCCAAGATCTTCATGGCGTTCGATCCGCGCCTCGTGCGCAGTGCCTTCGGGCTGCCGTACGCCTTGCGCGATCCTGCCAACTACGAGCGCGAGGCGCGTTATCGATCGCTGCTGTGGAAAGCCGACGGCGTCGACTCGATCGCCGAGCGCCTCGCCGCGAATGGTGCACCGGCCTACGCATACCGTTGGGACTGGGACGAGCAAGGCAATGCCTACGGAATGATCGACCTATCGATGGTGGTCGGCGCTGCACACGGCCTCGAAATCCCCTTCGTGTTCGGTTTCTTTGATCTCGGGCCGCGCTCCGAACTCTTGTTCCACGAACGCAACGAAGCGGGGCGCCTCGAGCTGAGCGCGCGCATGATGGGCTACTGGGCCGAGTTCGCCGCCACCGGAAATCCCGGACGCGGTCGAAGCACCGAGTCGCCGCAGTGGCTCCCCTGGAGTGCAGACGCCGTGGCAGCACGCATGATGGTCTTCGACACGATGACGGACAGCGGCATTCGCATGCTGCCAAGCAATGTATCACGCGAGACCGTTGTCGCCGTGATGCAAGCCGAGAGTCTGCCCGATACCGACCGATGCCAGCTGTTCCGCGCCACATTCCGCAATCGGCAAGATCCCTGGGCAGATGCCGCGTGGCAGCGCTACGCCGCGGGTCGCTGCAGCGGGCCGCGCGTCATGTCGGGGGTGGCGGCGGCATCGAGCGAGTGACGCGGTAGATCACCCCAGCGTAATCGTCAGAGATGTAGATCGATCCGTCGGCGGCCTCGAGCACGTCGACGGGTCGACCGATCAAACCGGCCTCGCCGCGAAAGCCCTGTACGAAGGGCCGCTCGCGGATGCGGCCGTCCGCGTCCCAATCGAGCGCAACGACAGCGTAACCATCCGGCACCGTACGGTTCCACGACCCGTGCAGCGCCACGAGCGCCGTGCGCGCGTAGTCAGACGGCCGCTCGGGATGACGCAGGAACCGAATGCCAAGCGGCGCGTTGTGCGCGCGGAACTCGTGCGCGGGCGGCGTGGCGGCAGCGATTTTCGCCGCATTGCCAGGGCCGTACTCTGGATCAACGATGTTGCGCCCATGGACATAGGGCCAGCCGTAGTCGCGACCCGCCTCGATGCGATTGAGTTCGTCGGGTGGAATGTCGTCGCCGATGAGATCGCGGCCGTTTTCGGTGGCATACATCGCGCCATCCCACGGCGCCCAATCGAGCCCGTAGGGATTGCGCGTACCCGTGGCGATGATTTCACCGGCGGTGCCATCGAGATTGAAGCGCATGACCGTCGCGCGTCGCGGGTCGGGCTCGATGCAGACATTACAGGTCGAACCCTGCCCGAGATACAACTTGCCGTCGGCACCGACGCGCACGCTCTTGCGCCAGTGGTTACCGTCGGCCGTGAGTCCCGTGACGATCGGTTGCGGTGTGCCCTCCACGCGCCCCTGCGCTTCATCGAAGCGGACCCGCACCACCCGAGAGGCCTCGGCCAGATACAGCCAGCCCTCGTGCAGGTCGATGCCGTTTGGTCGATCGAGTCCTTCGAACAGCACGACTCGGCCATCTGATCGACCGTCGCCGTCGCGATCGGCGCGTAGCAGCAGCAAGCGCCCGCCGCGCGGCTGGGTCAGCAAGACATCGCCCGTCGCCGTACCCGCCATCAGACGTGCGCTCGGTACATCCTCGGCCCACACGCCGATGCGAAAGCCTTCCGGCACCCGCAGCTGCCGCGCGACCACCTCGGCGCTCGGCGTCTCGCCACCCTCCTCGCGCAGCATCTTCCACAACATCGCCCGATCAGAGATCGCAATTCCACCGAGGAAAAGCAGCCACACGAAGTAGCCGATGGCGATGGCCGCAAGGCCTATCGCAGAAGAGACGAGGATTTTTATCCAGCGTGGCCAACGTGTATTCATCATGACCTCAGGCCGCAAGGGCCGCATGGTAGCCACGCTCGAGTTGCGCGATACGATCCTCGAGCGCACCGGTGTAGCCCACTGACAATCTGACGAGACCCGGGCTGATGCCCGCTGCCTCGAGCGCAGCGGCATCGAGTTCACTCGAGGTGCTCGAGGCACTCGCGCTCATCAACGTGTCGCTGAAACCGAGGCTCACGGCCATGTAGCCGAAATCTTCGACGTTCTGCAGGTGCTCCATGAAGCGGAACGCCCGCGCCGCCGTGCCGAGATCGAGCGTCAGCAGGCCGCCCGCGCCATAGCCCTCGTTGCACAGTTCGCGAAATCGCGCGTGATCGGGATGCGAGCGCAGGCCCGGATACATCACCTTGGCACGCAGCGCCTCGAGACACTGCGCGTAGGCCAGCGCCCGGGTCGAATGCTCGCGCATCCGCATGCCGAGACTCGGCATGCGCGTAGCCACCTCGTAGGCCGCACGGGGATCCATCGCCGGCCCGAGCAACATGAGGCTACCCAGGTGCAGATCGTACAGGCCGTCGATGGTGCTGCCCTGCGCGCACACACAGCCGGCGACGATGTCCGAGGCACCGTTGATGAATTTGGTCAGGCTGTGCACCACCACATCAGCACCATGCAGCGCCGGCGTGACGATCACCGGCGCGAAGGTGTTATCGACGATTAGCTGGGCATCGTGCTCGTGCGCGATCGCGGCCAGCGCCGGCAAGTCGGCGACCTGCAAGGTCGGATTGGACATCGTCTCGCAGTACAGCACCCGGGTCTTGGCGCGAAACGCTCGTCGCACGGCATCGAGATCGGCCAAATCGACGAAGCTTGTCTCGATCGCCGCCTTGCGAGGCAGGAAGTCATGCAGCAAGGCCCAGGTCCCACCATATAGGGCTTGGCCCGCGACGATGTGCTCACCCGAATTGCAGGCGTTGAGCAACACGCCGGAAATGGCGGCCATACCGCTTGCCGTGCAATAGGCACTCGGCATCGCCTCGAGCGCCGCCAGATGGCGCGCGAGCACCATGACCGTCGGGTTGAAGTGCCTTCCGTAGAGAAAGCAGCCGCCCCGCGGCCCGTCCCGCCCCTCGAACATCTCCGGCATCTTGCCGGCCTCGAGAACCGTGAACGTGGCGCTGGTTTCGATCGACAGGTTGACCCCGCCGTGCTCCCCAAACTCGTGCCTCGAGCGGGCGATCCGCGCCATGGGGTCGCGGGGCAATGCTGCGGCGCTCTCCATTCGGGTCATCGGCGATCTCCATTCACGAGGCTGCGACAAGTATCCCGCAAACCCGGCCGCGCCGTTAGAATCCGCTCATGAAACACGCCCCCCTCGCTCTGGCCGGGTTGCTGGCCGTCACCCTCCTTCCGGTCACCGCCCCCGCGGCCGTCAAAACCACGCCCGGGCAGGCCGACCAACGCTTCGCCCAGCTCGAGCAGTTATTGCCAACGCCGAACACCGTTCGGACGGCATCGGGCGCGCCCGGCGCACAGTACTGGCAGCAACGCGCGGACTACCGCATCAAGGTGACGCTCGACGAAACGCGTCATCGGCTCAAGGCTCGCCAGAGCATCACCTACATGAATCGCTCGCCGGATACGCTCTCGTACATCTGGCTGCAGCTTGACCAGAACATCTTCAAGGACGATTCGATCTCCAGGCGCTCGGAGGTCGCATCCAACTCGGGGACGCGGCGCGACTCGATCGGCGCCGGCGACAGCCTGAGTTTTGCGGCGCTCCGACGTCACCACGCGTTTGAGGACCGCAAGTACGGCTATGAGATCGGCCCCGTGCGTGATGCCGGCGGACGAGTGCTGCGTACCACCCTCAACGACACCATGCTGCGCATTGATCTGCCGCAGCCGCTGCGCCCGGGTACCAGCATCGAGATCAACTTCGACTGGGAATCGAACATCGTCGACGAAGCCCCCATCGGCGCCCGCGGCGGTTACGAGCACTTTCCCGACAGCAACACCTACCAGCACTTCCTCGCGCAATGGTTTCCGCGGCTGGTCGCCTACACCGACTACACGGGCTGGCAGCACAAGCAGTTCCTGGGTCGCGGCGAATTCACGCTCGAATTCGGTGACTACGACATCGAACTGACGGTCCCCGCCGATCACATCGTGGCCTCGACCGGCGTGCTGCAGAACCCGGATGCCGTGCTGACGGCGACGCAGCGGGCGCGTTTGAAAAAGGCCGAGACGGCCAAGAGCCCGGTGTTCATCGTCACTCCGCAAGAGGCGGTGGAGAACGAAAAGACCGGTACCAGCCAGATGCGCACCTGGCGATTCAAGGCCGAGAACGTCCGCGACTTCGCCTGGGCGAGCTCGCGCAAGTACATCTGGGATGCGATGGGCTATCGGCAGAACGACGCCAAGCAGCCGTTCGTGATGGCGATGTCCTTCTACCCCAACGAAGGTGAGCCCATCTGGTCGAAGTATTCGACCCACGCGGTGATCCACACCATGGAGGTGTATTCACGCTTCTCCTTCCCCTATCCCTATCCGGTGGCCATCTCGGTCAACTCCTGGGAACGCGGTGGCATGGAGTATCCGATGATCACCTTCAACGGCTACCGGCCGACGCGGGACGAGAAATCGGGCAAGCTCACTTACTCGCGCAACACCAAGTACGGGCTGATCGGCGTGATCATTCACGAGATCGGCCACATCTATTTCCCGATGGTCGTCAACTCAGACGAACGTCAGTGGACCTGGATGGACGAGGGTCTCAACACCTTCCTCGAATACATCGCAGAGCTCGAGTGGGAAGAGAACTTCCCGACCTTCGGCGACAAGACCAACGTCCTCGACTTCATTACCGGCTACATGCAGTCGCAGGATCAAGTGCCGATCATGACCAACTCCGACACCATCGTGCAGTTCGGTCCCAACGCCTACTCGAAGCCCGCCGCCGCGCTCGCGGTGTTGCGCGAGGCCGTGATGGGCAGGGAACTGTTCGACCACGCGTTTCGTGAATACTCCAACCGCTGGAAGTTCAAGCGACCGACGCCGGCCGACTTCTTCCGCACCATGGAAGATGCCTCCGGAGTCGATCTCGATTGGTTCTGGCGCGGCTGGTTCTACGGCACGGACTACGTCGACGTGTCGGTCGGCGACATGCGCGCGTATCAGATCTCGTCGCAGGATCCGGAAACGGAATTTCCGCTGCGCCGCGCCGAGTTCGCGGCCAACTGGCCAGAGTCGTACTCACAGCGACAAAACCGCGCCGAGGGCCGCCAGACCCGTGTTGATCGTTATCCGGAGCTCAAGGACTTCTATAACGAAAACGATCCGTTCGTGGTCAACAACAAGGACCGCAATCAGTACAAGGAATTTCGCGACAAGCTCGAAACGTGGGAGCGCACTGCGCTCGATCGTGCCATCAAGGCGGGCGAGCACGTGCATTTCGTCGACTTCCACAATCTTGGCGGACTTGTCACGCCGCTGCCCCTGACGCTGACCTTTGCCGACGGCAGCACCGAGGAGTACCAGGTGCCCGCCGAGGTCTGGCGCTACAACGCCGAGAAGGTGACGAAGCTCTTTATCCGCAAGCAGCGCCTCGTGAGTGTCGAACTCGACCGAAGCCATCTGATCGCTGATGCGGACAAGAGCAACAACATCACGCCTCGACGCATCGAGCAAAGCCGTATCGAACTGTTCAAGGGGCGCGACAGCGGCCGTAATCAGATGCTCGACGCGCTGGCAGAGTTGAAGGGTGAGCCCAAGAGCGGCGAGAAGACCGAGACGAAGGCGCTGCCCTTGCAGCCCGCTCCGCCGAAGTGAACGGGGCCGGCGCGCAGCGTCGGCGCCTCCTTCACCTCGCGGTTTCAGCAGCCGCGGGAGTGTCGCTCGCGGTTTGTCGGCACGACGCCTTTGCGCATCGATCGCACGTCACGCTCACACGCGTCATTCCCAACCCGCGTACGGGTCGTTGGGAGTTCGTGCACGCCATCCACTATCACGACGCACTGCGACTGCTGGCGGTGCGCGGGGTACGCGATGACGTGCAGCCCGCCTCCGTCGAGGGCCGAGCCCGCCTTGCACTCGAAGTCGAACGAGGCTTTCGTTGGCTCGCACCGACCGGAGAGGTGCTGCAGCCCTCGACCGTGGGCGCCGAACTCGAAGGTGACAACGTCTACGTCTATCAGGAGTTGCCCGCACCGGCGACAACCGGCCGCTACGCCGTCGAAGCCACTTTGATGCAGGATGTGTTTCCCGATCAGGTGAACAACATCAGCCTCGAGTTCACCCTGCCGCGCACGACGCTACGGCTGTCACGTCGGCAACCGCGTGGCGAGTTCACTCCGCCTTCGTAGACGGTGCACTAAATTTGCTGGATCGCCCTGCCTGACGTCGGCCTGGCGCATAGTCTTCGAGCACGTGCGCGGCGAGTTCCGCTTCGGTGAAATACACACGCTTGGTCTGCTGGCTCGCGAACAGTCGCGCCTGATCGGCATAGTGCGGCGAGCGTTCACGGGATGAGGCCGCGCCGAATTGGTGAACACTTTGGCTGCTGAGGCGTCCGTTGCGATCCCAGCTGACGAACATCATAAAGCCATCACCCGAGACCGCGCGTAGCCGACCATCGGCCTCGGCGATCGAATGCACCGCGCGCAGCATGTCCGGGGCTCCATCGAGCGGCAGATCGACCTTGCCGCGGCGCAAACGGCTCACCTCGCCCCACAGCGGATCAAGGCGTCCGAAGCCCGTCATCAATTCGGTCGCCGCGCCGCGCAAGGCCTCGGTCAATTCACTCTCGGGCATAGGCTGACCCTGTTGACGGGCGCGCTCGCGAGCCTCGAGCACGCGATTCGCTGCCAGCACGCCGATCGCAGCCGACCGATTTCGCTGATCGGTGCGTAAGTCCCAACCGGCGAGCGTTCCGAGCGCACTCTGCATCGTCGGATCATCCGCACCCTTCGGGATCGCGAGCAGGTCTCGCACGACAGCAGCCAACTCGGACTGCGGACTGATGCCAAGGTCGAACTTGTAGCGCCGGAATTCGTCATCGGAGATCTGTTCGTCCGAGCCGTAGGTCTCGAGCAGTCGCCAACCACGGTTTGTCTCGCGGGTCTCGACGCCCATATCACGCGCAAAGTTGGCCTCGCCCAGCGCCTCGCGCGGCAGGGTCGCCTGCAACGGCGTGTTGTTCGCGTTGAAGAGGATCCCCGAGGAGGGATTCCACCACTGCGGTACTTCGCTGAAAGGCCGGTACTCGCTCCAGATGAGCGACGAGCGATCTCCAGGCAACTCGCCTGTCCAGTCGACGTTACCGACACGTCGCGGAAACAGGGCGTTGTAAACGTAGCCGATGTTGCCTTCGGCATCCGCGTAGAGATAGTTGATGCTCGGCAAAGCCTGCAAGCCGAGCGCCGCGCGCCACTCCTCGAGATTACGAGCGCGATTCAGGCGATAGTATTGCAACGGCATTCGTAGCTCGTTCATGCCTGCGTAACGCACAGCGAATATGCCCTGCGGCGTCTCGATCACCGGGCCATGCACGCTGCGCCGGACTTCCCGGTGCACCGTCCAGCGGAACGGACCCCAGAGTCGGACTCTGAGCTTGGCCTCACGCTGCTCGAAATCGACCCAGCGTCCATCGAGTCGATATTGCTCCGGGTCATCAGGGTTGATGGTCAGGCGGTAAACATCGATGAGGTCGGGTCGATTGACGGTGTTCGCCCAACCGAGGCGCTCGCCGTGTCCGTGCAGCATGAACGGCGAGCCCGGGAAGAACCCGCCCGCGACGTGCCAACCCTCGTCGCTCTGCAATACGGCCTCGTACCACGCAACGGGTCCCTCGAGCGGCTGATGCGAGTTGACGAGCAGGCGCGTGTGACCGTCCTCGGAGCGCGAAGGCGCCACGACCACGGCATTCGATCCTCGCGGAGGGTCGTCCGTCACCTGACCGATGAGGCGCGCGAGTTCACGGTCGAGACCGTAGAAGAGCGGCACTTTGAGGACGAAACCCGCAGCGATGTCCTCGCCCCTGACGGGCAGCAGACCCTCTGGCACTTCGCGTGGGTTCAATGCACCGTAGTAGTTGAGGCCATCTGCATAGGCCTTGAGCACGGCGCGCACCTCGGCCGGCAGATCGCTGGAATAGCGAGCCTCGACTGCTGGCCATACGCCGAGCAGATGCACGAGGTAATCGCCGGCTGCGGCCGATGCCCCGTGCTCAGCGGCACGCGTGCCGCGGGCTGCCATCACCACCTCGGCAATGGTCGGAAAGTCGTCCTCGGAGTGCGCGAATGCGAGACCGAAGGCCACATCGACGTCGCGCCGACCGCGGATATGGGGCACACCCCACTCGTCGCGGCGAATCCGCGCATCGTAGGTCTTCGCCACGGACATCAATTGGTCGACGTCGGGCTCAGCAATGCGGTTGGGCCGATCCAGCAGCCACAGGCCGCCTGCCGCGGTGGCGGCGAGCGCCGCTACGGCGACCACGACCCAGACGATGGTGAAGAGGAGTTTGCGCATCATCGGCCCTCGCCTCTGCTATCGGCCAAGTCGCGCAAATATATAGGGAAATGGAGGCTAGGGTCGGAATCGAACCGGCGTAGACGGCTTTGCAGGCCGCTGCATGACCACTCTGCCACCTAGCCGCGCCGAAAAAAAGAAATGGAGCGGGAAACGAGACTCGAACTCGCGACCCCGACCTTGGCAAGGTCGTGCTCTACCAACTGAGCTATTCCCGCCCGGGGACAGAGGCCGAGGATTGTAGTGTCCCCTCCGCCCAAGTCAAGGCAAACCGACGTCTCCCCTCGCCGCTCTCAGGACGCGCCCCGCAGATCCGGCCAGGCTGCCCGAAGGTAGTCGATGGCCGAGACCAGCGTCAGCACCGCGGCAATGACGGTTAACACCAAACCGACCTGGTACGTCGGCAGGATCCACACGTCCCAGCGAATCAACATCATCGAGAGGCCAACGATCTGCAGGATGGTCTTGAGTTTGCCGAGTCGCGACACGGCGACCTTGCGTCGTTGCCCGATCTCGGCCATCCACTCGCGCAGCGCCGAGATCGCAATCTCGCGGCCGATGATCACGATCGCAGGAAGAACCACGACGAAACGCGAATCCTTACTGACGAGCAACACGAGCGCGACGGCCACAATGAGTTTATCGGCCACGGGGTCGAGAAACGCGCCGAGCCGCGAGGTTTGCCCCCACTTACGCGCGAAGTAGCCATCGAGCGTATCGGTGATACCGGCGATCGCAAACAAGGCGCCCGCCGCCGGATCAGACCAGTGATACGGCAGGTGGAACAGGACGACCACGAGCGGAATCGAAAAGATCCGCATCCAGGTCAGGGCATTGGGGACGGTCCAGAGCATGCGTTACTCGCCGGGGTGCAGCGCATCATAAAGGGTTTGGGCCAATGTCGGGCCCACACCCGGTGCCCGTTCGAGATCCATGCGACCCGCCTTGAGGATGCCCTGCAGCCCACCGAAGTGCAGCAATAGGGCTTTGCGCTTGGCGGGACCGAGGCCCGGCACCGTCTCGAGGATCGACTCGTTGAAGCGCTTCGCCCGTCGCCGACGGTGTCCCGTGATGGCGAAGCGGTGCGCCTCATCGCGGATCTGCTGCAGCAGGCGCAAGGCCGGCGACGCCGGTCCTGGGATCAGCGGCGCCTCCCCGGCGGGCGCCCAGTGCAGACGCTCCTGACCGGGCTTGCGATCCGGCCCCTTGGAAATACCGACCAACGGCTGGTCCGTGATCCCCTGCTCCGCCAGCACTTCGCGCACCCCGGCGAGTTGCGCCGGTCCACCGTCGATCACCAACAGGTCGGGCGGCGGGATCTCCCCCGCCTGCACCCGTGCGTAGCGGCGACCGACAGCCTGGCGCAGCGCGCCGTAATCATCGCCCGGCGCCACGCCGGTGATGTTTAGTCGGCGATAGTCCTTCTTAAGGGGGCCCTCAGGCCCGAACACCACGCAGGAAGCGACTGTACCCTCGCCCTGGGTATGACTGATGTCGAAGCACTCCATGCGCTCCGGGGGTGCAGGCAACTGCAGCAGATCGGCCAACGCTGCCTGCAACTGTTGGTATCCCTCCTTGCGTGACTGACGCATCCGCAGCGCGTTGCGCGCGTTCTCGACCGCCATCTCCACCCAGCGCGCCGCCAGACCTCGTTGGGCTCGGTGCAATCGAACCGCGTGACCTGCCATGCCACCCAGTGCCTCGCCGAGTGCCGGGGCGTCCTCGAGCTCGAGGTTCGGATAAATGACCGGAGGCGGCGACTGCGCGGCGTAGTACTGCATCATGAAGGACGACAGCGCCTCGGCCGGCGTCGCGAGATCGGCCCGCGGAAAGAAGCTGTGAGTGCCGAGGCTGCGCCCGCCGCGCACCGGCATGACGCTGACGGCGTAATTGCCGGGGTCACCCGCGAGGGCAAACACATCGGCGTCGCGCTCGTCGTCGGCTGCAATCACCTGCTGCGCCTGCAATTCCTTGATCGCGGCGATCTGGTCGCGCAGCGCCGCGGCACGTTCGAACTCGAGCCGCTCGGCCGCCCACTCCATGCGCGCAGCAAGCTGCTGTTGCACCTCGTCGTTGCGACCCTCCAGCACCTTCATCGCCGCTTCGACGTCCTTCGCATAGTCGGCCTCGCTGATCAGAGCGACGCAAGGTGCAGAGCAGCGGCCGATCTGGTGCTGCAGACAGGGTCGACTGCGATGCGCGAATTGGCTGTCACGACAATTGCGCAGCCGAAAGATCTTCTGCAGATGATTCAGCGACTCGGTCACGGCACCCGCGTTGGGATAGGGACCGAAGAACCGGCCCGGCGCATTGCGCGATCCGCGATAGATACCCAGCCGCGGGAAGGCGTGACCGCCGGTGAACCAGAGATACGGAAAGCTCTTGTCGTCACGCAGCACTACGTTGTATTTCGGGTGCAGTGCCTTGATCAGGTTGTGCTCGAGCAGCAGTGCCTCGGTCTCCGAGCGCGTCACCGTGACTTCCATCGCGGCAATCTGCGCCACCAGGGCCTGCACCTTGGGGATCACGTTCGAGGGCACAAAGTAACTGCCGACCCGATCGCGCAGACTCTTGGCCTTGCCGACGTAGAGCAAGGCACCGGCGGCATCGAACATCCGATAGACGCCAGGTCGACGCGGCAGGCTCGCTACGAACGCGCGTGCATCGAACGGGGTTGCCGTCATGGGGGCCGGATCGCTCACGGGCGCATTATGTCAGCCGACGCCCTGCAGGACTCAGTGGGTGCGGGAAAGATCCCGTGCTTGAGCCAGCACCTCGCGAAACATCTCCGGCGTTAGCCGCCGCGTCTGGGTGTTGTAACGGCTGCAATGATACGAATCGAGCAGCCAGCGATCGGACCCGAGCGCATGACGGGCCGCGTGCGCAAAGCGGAACTTGCCGCGCGGCAGCGCGAGCGCATCGAGCACCGCATCGTGGGCGATCCGACCAAGCGCCACCACCACCCGCACGGTGTCGTGCGCCGCGAGTTCGGCGCGCAGAAACGCGTTACAGGTGCGTATCTCCGCCGGCGTAGGCTTGTTGGCGGGCGGCAAGCACTTGACGGCATTGGTGATGCGCACCCCGGTGAGCTGCAGACCATCGTCGCGCGACACAGAGACCGCGGCGCTTGAAACGCCAAGCGCATGCAGGGTGTCGTAGAGCAGGATGCCGGCGTGATCCCCCGTGAAGGGTCGACCGGTGCGGTTGGCGCCGTGCAAGCCCGGTGCAAGGCCCACGATGAGCCACCGGGGTGCCGCATCGCCGAATGCCGCGACGGGCGCCGCGTGGTAACCGGGGTAACGCTCCCCCGTCGACTCGCAGAACGTCGCGAGCCGCGGACAGCGCCGACATTGCGGATCGAACAGTGCGTCGGCCACGACTAATCCGCCATGTGACGAATGATGGCTTCGCCAAATCCGGAGCAACTCATGAGACGAGCGCCCGGAATCAGCTGCTGCATCGCCTCTTCCACGTTACGTCGCGCAGCGAGTTCACGCTTGCTGGCACGAATGGCCTCGCGCAGGCGAGCCAAATCGTAGGTCAACTCTTTCGCCGCGATGGTGTTGGCCACACCCTTGATGATGAGATCCGCCGCCTCGGTCCACTTGAGATAGCGCAGCATCATCTCGGCCGACAGGATGATCGAACCCGGGTTGACTCGATCCTTGCCGGCAAAGCCCGGTGCCGTGCCGTGCGTAGCCTCGAACACCGCAAGCCCGTGACCGATGTTGCCGCCCGGTGCAATGCCGATGCCGCCGACCTGCGCCGCGAGCGCATCGGAGATGTAGTCGCCATTGAGATTGAGCGTCGCGATCACGTCGTACTCTTCGGGTCGCAACAACACCTGCTGCAGGAAGTTGTCGGCGATCACGTCCTTGATGACGATGTCTTTCCCGGTAATCGGGTTGCGGAAACTCAGCCACGGTCCGCCATTGAGTTCGGTTGCGCCAAACTCTTCCTTGGCGAGCTGGTAACCCCAATTACGGAACGCGCCCTCGGTGAACTTCATGATGTTCCCCTTGTGCACCAGCGTGACCGATACCCGATCGTTCTCGATGGCGTACTGGATCGCCATGCGGATCAGGCGCTGACTGCCCTCCTTCGATACCGGCTTGATGCCGATGCCGGAACTTGCGGGGAAACGGATGCCCTTGGCCTTCAACTCGCTTTGCAGAAAGTGGATCAGACGCTGGACTTCCTGCGAGCCTGCGGCGTACTCGATGCCCGCGTAGATGTCCTCGGTGTTCTCGCGAAAGACCACCATGTCGGTGAGCGAAGCATCCTGCATCGGTGTCGCGACGCCCGGGAAATAGCGGATCGGCCGGACGCAAGCGTAGAGATCGAGCACCTGACGCATCACCACGTTGAGTGACCGGATACCACCGCCGATCGGCGTGCCGAGCGGACCCTTGATCGACACCACATATTCCCGCAGCGCGTGCAGCGACTCGTCAGGAAACCAGGTGCCGCAGATCCGATTGGCCTTTTCGCCCGCGTAGACCTCCATCCACTCGATACGCCGCCGCTCGCCGTAGGCCTGGGCCACCGCAGCGTCGACCACGCGACGCATCACGGGCGTGATGTCGACTCCGATGCCGTCCCCTTCGATGAACGGAATGATGGGACGGTCGGGCACCTCGATCGAACCGTCGGCGTTGATCGTGATGCGCTCGCCCGATGACGGCAGAGTGATGTGTTCGTATTTCATGGAGAATCCGCGCCCCCGGCTGCTGCGAGGGCGCGGATTCTACCCGAGCCTCGCTCGCTCAGCCTACGGCGAACTGAGCCTCTTCCGTGGAGCCTTTCATCGCCGTCACCGACGAGTTGCCCCCCGTCACCGTCTGGGTGACGTCGTCGAAGTACCCGGCACCGACCTCGCGTTGGTGCTTGGTCGCGGTATAGCCGTCCTTCTCGGAGGCGAACTCCGCCTGCTGCAACGCCACGTAGGCACTCATCTGGCTCTCGCGGTACCCCTTGGCGAGGGTGAACATCGAGTAGTTGAGGGCATGGAAGCCGGCGAGCGTGATGAACTGGAACTTGTAGCCCATGGCGCCGAGCTCGCGCTGGAACTTCGCGATCGTCGCGTCGTCGAGCTTCTTTTTCCAGTTGAACGACGGCGAGCAATTGTACGCCAGCAACTTGCCCGGGAACTGGCGATGGATCGCCTCGGCGAAATGCTTCGCCTCTTCAAGGTCCGGCGTACCGGTCTCGCACCACAGCAGATCCGCATACGGCGCATACGCGAGCCCGCGGGCGATGGCCGCCTCGAGCCCCGCACGCACGTGGCAAAATCCTTCGCTGGTGCGACCTTTCTCGGCGTCGATGAAGGGACGATCGCGCTCATCGACGTCGGCCGTCAGCAGGTTGGCACTTTCGGCATCGGTACGCGCGACGAGGATCGTCGGTACATCGCAGACGTCCGCTGCAAGGCGCGCAGACACCAACTTGCTCACCGCCTCCTGCGTCGGCACGAGCACCTTGCCGCCCATGTGCCCGCATTTCTTTGCCGACGACAACTGGTCCTCAAAGTGAACGCCAGCGGCGCCCGCTTCGATCATGCCCTTCATCAGCTCGAAGGCATTGAGTACGCCGCCGAAACCGGCTTCGGCATCGGCTACGATAGGCTGCAGCCAGTCGATGGTGTCGTTGCCCTCGGCATGGTGGAGCTGATCGGCACGCAGCAAGGTATTGTTGATGCGACGGACGACCTGCGGCACCGAGTTCGCCGGATACAGCGACTGGTCGGGGTACATTTCGCCGGCGAGATTGGCATCACCAGCCACCTGCCAACCAGACAGATAAATCGCCTTCAGACCCGCGCGCACCTGCTGCATCGCCTGGTTTCCGGTCAGCGCACCAAGCGCGTTGACGAAGGGCATCGCGGCCATGTTGCGCCAGAGTTTCTCGGCACCTAGCCTCGCGAGCGAGTGCTCGATGCGCACGGTGCCCCGGAGCCGCACGACGTCTGCAGCCGTGTAGCCGCGCGTCACACCGCGCCAACGCGGATTGTCCTGCCAGTCACGAGTCAATTGTTCAGCGGTTCGCAGTTCCATGCGTGTCTCCTTCCTGTGTCCTTAGGAAATGTACGAGGGGTGGATCAGGGTCAATCAATCGAGCTCGCGATACGCCGCAAGCGTCAAAAACGTGGCGAACTCGGACGCCGTGGTGATGCCATCGAGCAGCGCCGCAGCCTGCTCGTAGCGGCCTGCCGCATAAGCCGACTCACCGAGCCACTGGCGCAATCGCTGCTGCTCCGCAGCCAGTTCTGCCCGGAACAACTCCGCGGTGATCTTGCGACCATCCTCGAGCACCCCGCGCGGGTGGTGGATCCACTGCCAGATCTGCGCGCGGGAAATCTCGGCCGTGGCCGCGTCTTCCATCAGGTTGTTGATCGGCACGCAGCCGTTGCCGCACAACCACGCAGCCATGTACTGCAGCGACACGCTGATGTTGTCGCGCAGACCCTCCGTGCTGATCGCACCACTTGGGATCTGCAACAGGTCCGTGGCCGCGACCTGCACGTCCTCGCGCAGGCGGTGTAACTGGTTGGCCGTCGGCATGAGGCGATCGAACACGTCCATCGCCACCGGCACGAGCCCGGGGTGCGCCACCCAAGTACCGTCATGCCCGTCGCCCGCTTCGCGTTCCTTGTCCGCTCGCACTTTGGCGATCGCAGCCTCGTTGGCCACCGGGTCGTGCTTGATCGGGATCTGCGCCGCCATGCCGCCCATCGCGAATGCGCCGCGCCGATGGCAGGTACGGATGCAGAGCAGCGAATAGGAGCGCATGAAGTGGGTCGTCATGGTCACGAGCCGACGCTCGGGCAGCACGAAGTCGGCTCGTTTCGCGAACTTCTTGATGAAGCTGAAGATGTAATCCCAACGCCCGCAGTTCAGTCCGACGATGGAGTCGCGGAGTTCAAAGAGGATTTCGTCCATCTCGAACGCCGCGAGTATCGTCTCGATGAGCACGGTGCATTTGATCGTGCCGTGCGCCAGACCGAGGCGCCGCTCGGTGAAATCGAACACCTCGGCCCACAAGCGCGCCTCGCGGTGACTCTCAAGTTTCGGCAGGTAGAAGTACGGTCCCGTGCCGCGCTCGCGCAGCGCCGCGTGGTTGTGAAAGACGTACAGCCCGAAATCGACGAGAGCGCCCGGCACAGCCCGCCCATCGTGCAGCAGGTGCTTTTCTGCGAGGTGCCAACCCCGCGGGCGCACGATAAGCACAGCGGTCTCCGCGTTGAGCCGATACGCTTTGCCCTCCGCGGAGGTGAAGTCGATACGCCGCAGCACGGCATCGCGAAGGTTCGCCTGACCGCCGATGACGTTGTCCCAGGACGGGGCAAGCGAGTCCTCACAGTCGGCCATGAATACTTTGGCGCCGCTGTTGAGGGCATTGATGATCATCTTCCGATCGGTGGGACCGGTGATTTCCACGCGCCGATCGAGCAGATCGGCCGGAATGCCCGCGATGCGCCATTCGCCCTCGCGAACCGCGCGCGTCTCGGCGAGAAAATCGGGTAGTTCACCGGCATCGAGGCGCTGCTGGCGTTGCTCGCGGGCGCGTAGCAACTGCTCCACCCGCGGAGCGAAACGCGCGGCGAGCTCTGCGAGGAAGCCCAACGCCTCAGTGGTCAGGACTCCTTCGTCCGCGGGGCGCGCCCGAGTTCCGCTCGCCAATTCAATTGTCGACATTCAAGCCACTCCGCGGCCCCAGAACAGGGCGTCGATTGAATTCTAGACCTCGCGGTGAGAGTATTTACACAATAGAAATTTCACAGTGTGAATTTCACTCATGGCCGGACTGCTGCGACAAGGACATTTTCTCGGCTCCAAGTTGCGCAGCCTCCGCAAGCGCAACGGCCTGACACTCGATGAGTTGTCGGCCCGCTGCGTGCAACTCGAGCCCGACCACGCACCGTCCGTGTCCTACCTGAGCATGGTCGAGACGGGCAAGCGCGTGCCCTCGCCGCAGATGCTCGGCGTCCTCGCGGCAGTGTTCGGCAAGGAGCCGAGCTGGTTTCTCGATCGAACCGAGGCTCTGCCGCCACAGCAACTCGGCGCCGCGCGACATCAGGGCCCCGTCAACGCCATGGCGCTCGAGCCCGCGTTCCTCTTTTCGAAGGATCTGTTGCAGATGGCCCTGCCGGAACTGCTCGTGCAAACGGGCACAAGCGGACAACAGTTCGCGCGCCTCTTGGTGCGGGTATGGCAGGAGACGCGCCAGAACGAATTCCCCGACATCGAACGGGCCGCCGAATCCGTCGGTCGCCGCAGAATGCCGCTGTCGCTCGAGGACACCCTGCACATCGTCAAGCAGCTGGGCCTATCGATCCGCTGGATCGACAGCGAACGCCGCCACGATGGCGATCGACTGCTGCGCGCACGCTTCGAGGCTCCGGACACCATCGTCATCAACCGCCAGTTGCGCGACCAACCCGAGCGCCTCAAATACACGCTGGCGTTTTTCATCGGTCACCGCATTCTGCACAACGGCGATGGCGCAGTGCCGCCACACAGCGTGACGGGCGCGGCACCGATTGAGGAAGCGGGCCAGCAGGCCAGCGGAGGCATGGCACCACGCGATGTGCTGATGGCCTGGCGGGACTTCGAGTGCAGTGCCTTCGCCGGCGCTCTGCTCTGCCCGAAGCAGCCGTTTAGACAGTTCCTCGTTAGAGAACGTCACGAGATTGCGGCCTGCGAGCGCCTCGGGATCACACCGGCCGTGATGATGCGCCGCATGACGGCGATCTCGCCCTACCGGCATTGGCATTTCTTTGACGGCTACGCGCCCGGCTTCCTGCGCGCCGTCTACCGCGGCAACGGCATCGCGCTGCCCTGGGGCAACATGAGTCTCGTGCCGGACCCCTGCCCGAACTGGGCCGTATTCCGCCTGCTGCGCGAACCGGCGGCTCCGCGTAACCGACCGGCAGAGCCTGTATCGCAGTTATCGATCATGCGCGATGCCGACGTTCCGCGCCTGTATTGCTGCCACTCCTTGCGTACGCGCGATGCGGCGGATGTCTCGCACGTATTGTCCGTGGGGATCGACCTTGCCCCGGCCTTCACCGCCCAAGGACTCGATGCGACGGCGATCATCGCGCAGATCGATGCCGCCTGCCGCCAGGGAGGCGGAACGGCGGTCGTTCCCGAGAGTGCAGCGCAAGCCATTCGCACGGTCAGTCACGTGCTGAACATCGCCTGGGTAGCGCGCTCGCTGGAGTCACCGGCTAGCGTGATCTGTCCTCGCAGCAGCGGCTGTCCGCGGCCGCAGCCCTGCGCCACAACACAGGACGTTCGGAACTAGCGGCGGCGGGATTCGCGGCTGACGCGATTGCGCTCGGCGATCAGCAGCGCGAGCTCAAGCGACTGCTCGTAATTGAGCCGCGGATCAACCGTCGACTTGTAGGCCCGCTGCAGGTCGAGATCGGCGAGACCGCGCGCACCGCCCGTGCACTCGGTGACGTTTTCACCCGTGAGCTCCACGTGCACCCCGCCCAGATGTGAACCGGCGTCTCGATGGATCTGCGAGGCAAGTTCGAGCTCGCGGAGGATGTTCTCGAAGCGGCGGGTCTTCAGGCCGCTCTGGCTCGTTTCGGTGTTGCCGTGCATCGGATCACAGATCCACACCACGCCATGACCCGTTGCGCGCACGGCCTGGATGGCCTTGGGCAAAGCCGTCTCGATGTCCTTGGCGCCAAAGCGGTGGATCAACACGAGCTTGCCCGGAATGTTCTGCGGGTTGAGCGTGGTGACGAGCCGCTGCAGCCACGCCACGTCCATCGCGGTGCCGATCTTGACGCCCACCGGGTTGGAGATGCCACGGCAATACTCGACATGTGCGCCGTCGATCTGCGCCGTGCGCATGCCAATCCACGGCATGTGCGTCGAGAGGTTGTACCAGCGATCCTGACGCGGAATGAAGCGCGTCTGGGCCTGCTCGTAGTGCAACACGAGCGCCTCGTGACTGGCATAGAAATCGGCACGCAGCGATTGGTGCACTTCCTTGGCGCTGATGGTCTCGAAAAACTCGAGGCCATCGGCCACCGAGGCCACGATCCGTTCGTACTCAAGCTTGAACGGCGAATGACCGACAAAACCGAGATCCCAGTACTCCGGGTGATGCAGGTCGGCAAAACCGCCATCGATCAGAGCGCGCACGAAATTGAGCGTCAGGGCAGCCCTCTCATAGCCGCGCAGCAGCAGCAGCGGGTCAGGCTCTCGCGCAGCCGGCGTGAACTCGGCATGGTTAACGATATCGCCGCGATACGAGGGCAGAGTGACCCCGTCGCGTGTCTCGGTATCAGCTGATCGTGGCTTGGCGTACTGCCCGGCCATGCGACCGACGCGAATGATCGGCTTCTTGAGTCCGTGCGTCAGCACGAGGCTCATCTGCAGCAAAATCTTCAGCCGCTGGGCGATCTTCGCGGACTCGCAGTCCTCGAAACTCTCGGCACAGTCACCCCCCTGCAGCAGGAAGCGCTCACCGCGCTGCGCCTCGGCGAGCTCCTCGCGGAGCTTCTCGACTTCCCAGGACACCACGATCGGCGGCAGGCGCGACAACTGCGCGACCGCATCCAGCAACGCTGCCTGATCACGATACACGGGCTGCTGCTGCGCAGGCTTGGTCTGCCAGCTCGTCGGATTCCAGGCCTGATGCTCGGGCGTCTTCATAACGTGAGGATTCTAGCCTGCTTTCCCGCGCTCCGCCGATTTCGCCTGTTGCCAGAATGCTTCCCACTGCTCCGCGGACAAACCCTTGAGGTCAAGCCCCTGCGCCGCAGCCTGCGTCTCGATGAAACCGAAGCGCCGCTCGAATTTGGCATTCGTCGCGCGCAGAGCGGCCTCCGGATCGAGGCCGAGCAGACGCCCCCAATTGGCGATCGTGAACAGCAGGTCCCCGAGCTCCTCGGTCTGCCGCTCGAGCGACTCGCCCTCGGCGAGCGTGGCCTCGAACTCAGCGAACTCCTCATCGACCTTGTCGCGGATACCTCGAGCATCAGGCCAATCGAAACCGACCGCTCGCGCCCGCTTGCCGAGCTTGGCAGAGCGGGTGAGCGCGGGCAGCGTACGCGCGACTCCGGCGAGCACGCCCGCCTCCCCCCGGCCCTGGCGCTCCTCGCGTTTCAGCGCCTCCCACGCCGCGGTTTGCTGCGGGGCGGTGAGTGCCGTCTGCGTTGCGAACACATGCGGATGGCGCCGCACCAGCTTATCGCCCATGGCCACGGCCACGGCATCGAAGTCGAACCAACCACGCTCCTCAGCGATGCGCGCGAGGAACACCACCTGAAACAACACATCGCCGAGTTCATCGCGGATCGCATCAGGCGCGCCCTGCCCCACCGCCTCGGCGAGTTCGTGCGCTTCCTCGAGCGTGTGCGGGATGATCGACTCGAGCGTCTGCTCGCGATCCCAAGCACAGCCTGTGGCGGGATCACGCAATTGCCGCATGATCTGCAGCAATCTCGCGATGGCGGTGGTCGGATCCTGATGCGTCATTCGTCGTCACCCCGCAGCATGCGACATAGCGTCATCAACATTCCCGCGGTGGCGCCCCAAATGTTGCGCCCCTCGTACGGGAAGTCCGTGAACTCGATGTCCTGATTTTCGAAGCGTCGTACGCGACGCACGTGATTGCGCGTATCGAGCAGGAACGCCAGCGGCACCTCGAACACCTCGGCGACCTCGGTGGGATCGACGCGGGGCGTGAAGAGCGGATCGACGAACCCCACCACCGGCGTCACCCGATAGCCCGTCACCACGAAGTGATCGGGCAGAAATCCGGCGACACGGATGAGCTCACGCGAGACACCGACTTCCTCCTCGGTTTCGCGTAGGGCCGCTTCGACAAAATCCTCCTCGGGGTGCTCGAGTCGACCGCCCGGGAAACTGATCTGTCCCGGATGGTGGCTGAGGTGCGAAGCGCGCTGCGTTAGCAGGATCCGCAGCCCCTCATCGCGCTCGACGATCGGCACCAGGACGGCCGCCGGCACGGGTTGCTCGGGAAAAAACTTGCGCAGATGGCGACGACGTTCAGGTGATACCGGCCCATACCGCCAGTCGTTGTCAGTCTCGGTGCGGGGCGCGGCGAGCACACGGGACTCGATCAGCGCCTTCAAGGCAGACGAGTCGAGCGTGGCGGGGTCGTGCAGGAGCATGGGGTATAATTCGCAGTCTATCACCGCAGCTTCGGGCACCCGGCATGAACCTTGATCCCATCGACGCCCTCTCACCGGTGGACGGCCGCTACGCACGCGCCACCGCAGCCCTGCGTGCGCACCTAAGCGAAGCGGCGTTGATCCGCGAGCGGGTGCGGG
This sequence comes from uncultured Pseudomonadota bacterium, assembly GCA_903885195.1. Classification (GTDB taxonomy): domain Bacteria; phylum Pseudomonadota; class Gammaproteobacteria; order Steroidobacterales; family Steroidobacteraceae; genus UBA964. Next base: position 54,691 of record CAISHQ010000087.1, read on the forward strand.
TCGAAGCGGAATGGTTGCTGACGCTCGCCCGCACGAGACCCGCCGGGCTCGCCGGAGTGGAGGCCCTCACTCCCGCCGTGCTGGCGGTCGCCGAGTCGCTCGCCAAAGAGCCCCCTGCGGGTGCCACGGCCGCGATCAAGGCGATCGAGTCGCGCACCAATCACGACGTCAAGGCGGTCGAGTACTACGTGCGCGATCAACTCGCCACCGCGGGCGCCAGCGCCGCCGCCCTCGAGCTCGTGCACTTTGGCTGCACGTCCGAGGACATCAACAACCTCGCCTACGCGCGCATGCTGCGCGGCGCACGCGAGGTGCTCTGCGAGCAGCTCGATGCCGTCATTGCGACGCTGCAGTCGTTTGCCAGCCAGCACGCGCAGCTGCCGATGCTCTCGCGCACCCACGGACAGACCGCAAGTCCCACCACGCTCGGCAAGGAATTCGCCAACGTCGCCGCGCGGCTGCAACGCGCGCGGACGCGTTGGGCGGCGGTCGCGATCCTCGGCAAGTGGAACGGTGCCGTCGGCAACTTCAATGCACACACAGCGGCCTTGCCTGCCGCGGATTGGCCGACCCTCGCGCGCGAGTTCGTAGAGTCCATGCAACTGACCTATAACCCGCTCACGACCCAGATCGAGCCGCACGACTGGATCGGCGAGTACTGCGACGCACTCGCCGCAGCGGACGTCATCCTCGTGGATTTTTCGCGTGACGCATGGGGGTACATCAGCCTTGGCTACCTGCGTCAGCGGGCGGTCGCGGGCGAAGTCGGCTCCTCCACGATGCCGCACAAGGTCAACCCGATCGACTTTGAAAATGCCGAGGGTAACTTCGGTATCGCCAATGCGTTGCTGCGGCACTTTGCCGACAAGCTTCCCATCTCGCGCTGGCAGCGCGACCTCACCGACTCGACCGTGTTGCGCAACCTCGGCGTCGCACTGGGTCACGCCTTGATCGCGCTGCGCGCTCTGCAGCGCGGCCTCGGCAAGATCGAGCCCGATCCCGTGCGCATCGCCGCCGATCTCGAGCACGCCTGGGAGGTGCTCGGCGAGGCCGTGCAGACCGTGCTGCGGGCTGAGGGTATCGCCGACGGCTACGAGCTGCTCAAGGATTTCACGCGGGGTCGCAAGGTCGATGCCGCCGCCTATCAGCAGTTCGTCGCCTCGCTGCCCATCAACGCGCTCGCCAAGGCCCGTCTCGCGCAATTGCATCCCGCCGAGTACACCGGCCACGCGGCGACCCTCGCCACGGCGACCCTCACCACGACGTGAAGGTCGTCGTCGGTCTGTCGGGCGGCGTCGACTCGGCAGTCGCTGCGCTGCTGTTGCGGCGCGCCGGTCACGAAGTGCAAGGCCTGTTCATGGCCAACTGGGAAGAGGACGACAGCTACTGCACCATCGCCGAGGACTACCAGGACGCTCGCGCCGTATGCCGCGAGCTCGATATCCCGTTGCATCGCGTGAACTTTGCGGCCGAGTATCGACAGAGGGTGTTCGACTATTTCCTGCAGGAGTATCAGGCCGGACGAACGCCCAACCCCGACGTGCTGTGCAATCGGGAAATCAAGTTCGGCGTGTGCCTCGGCCACGCGCGTCGACTCGGCGCCGAACGCCTCGCCACAGGGCACTATGCCCGTCGCATCGAGGGTGAACGTGGCGCGGAATTGCACAAGGGCCTCGATACCGAGAAGGATCAATCGTATTTCCTGCATGCGCTCGAGCGCGCACAGTTGGCGGCTGCGTGCTTTCCACTTGGCGAGTTGACCAAAACCGAGGTGCGTCGATTGGCTCGCGAGGCGGGTCTGCCCGTGCACGACAAGCCCGACAGCACCGGCATCTGCTTTATCGGCGAACGCCCCTTCCGCGAGTTTCTCGGCCAGTACATCGCCGACACGCCGGGCCCGATCGAAACACCCGAGGGTCAACGGCTCGGCACGCACCGTGGCCTCGCCTTCTACACGCTCGGGCAGCGCGGCGGGCTCGACATTGGCGGTGTCTCCGGGCGAGCCGAGGAACCTTGGTACGTCGCCGCCAAGGATCTGCCGCGCAACACCCTCGTTGTCGTCCAGGGCCACGACCATCCTCAGCTGCTCTGCACGCAGGTTCACACTCTCGCTGCGCACTGGCTGATCGACCCGCCCGCGGCGCCCTTCACCGCAGCCGTGAAACTGCGCTACCGCCAAGCCGACCAGTCTTGCCGCGTGCAGCCGCTGGCCGATGCGCGCCTGCTCATCGAGTGCGACCAAGCGCAGCGCGCCGTCACACCCGGGCAATTCGCCGTGTTGTATGCAGGCAGCCGCTGTCTGGGCGGCGCGGTCATCGACTCGGTATAATTCGCTCGCGTTTCAATCGGTTTTCGATTTCGGGGGTCTCATGTCGGACAGCTACAAGTCACGCAGCTCGCTCAAGGTGGGCGGACAGGTCTACGAGTACTGGAATCTCGGCGCATTGCCGCAGGCCAAGGTGGCGCGACTGCCCTACTCGCTGAAGATCCTGCTCGAGAACCTGCTGCGCTTCGAGGACGGCGTGAATGTGACGCGCCGCGACATCGACGCGCTGCTCAATTGGAACGCCAAAGCCACCCCGGAGCATGAGATCTCTTTCACTCCAGCGCGGGTGATCATGCAGGACTTCACCGGCGTGCCCTGTGTGGTCGATTTGGCCGCGATGCGCGAGGCCATCCGCAAACTTGGCGGCGACCCGCAGCGCGTCAATCCGCTCGCGCCCGCTGAGCTGGTCATCGACCACTCGGTGCAAGTCGATCATTACGGCACGGCCGATGCACTCAAGCGCAACACGGCCATCGAGTTCGAGCGCAATGGCGAGCGGTATTCGTTCCTGCGCTGGGGCCAGACGGCGTTCCGCAATTTCAAGGTCGTGCCACCCAGCACCGGCATCGTCCATCAGGTCAACCTCGAATTCCTCGGTCGCGTAGTGTTCGAGAACCGCGACGGGAAACGCCCACAGGCCTACCCGGACACCCTCGTCGGCACCGACTCGCACACGACGATGATCAACGGTCTCGGCGTGCTCGGCTGGGGCGTGGGCGGCATCGAAGCCGAGGCGGCCATGCTCGGCCAGCCGGTGACGATGCTGATTCCCCAGGTCGTCGGCTTCAAGCTCACCGGGCAGCTGCAGCCCGGCGCCACCGCCACCGACCTTGTGCTCACGGTCACCGAGATACTGCGCAAGAAAGGCGTGGTCGAGAAATTCGTCGAATACTTTGGTGACGGGCTTGCGACCCTGCCGCTCGCCGACCGCGCCACCATCGCCAACATGGCGCCGGAGTACGGCAGCACCTGCGGCATCTTCCCGATCGACGAAGAAACGCTGCGCTATCTGGAGCTCTCCGGTCGTCCGGCGCAGCAGATTGCTCTGGTCGAGGCGTACGCCAAGGCCCAAGGCATGTGGCGCTATGCCGGCGCACCGCAAGCCGACTACACCGATGTGCTCGAACTCGACCTCAGCACCGTGGAGCCCTCGCTCGCGGGTCCGAAGCGCCCGCAAGATCGCGTGCCCGTGCGCGAGTTGAAGCAGGTGTATCGCAAGACCCATACGCAAATGGCCGAAGAGCGCCGCAAGAAGAATCCGGCAGCAAGCGGCTCTGGCAGCGTGGCGGGCCCAAGTGGCTTCGAAGTGAAGGATGGCGCCGTGCTGATCGCCGCCATCACCAGCTGCACCAACACGTCGAATCCATCGGTGATGCTGGGTGCCGCGCTCGTTGCGCGCAACGCGGCGCGCCGCGGCCTGACCGCCAAGCCCTGGGTCAAGACGAGTCTCTCGCCCGGCTCCAAGGTCGTGACCGACTACTTGAAGAAAGCCAAGCTGCTCGAGGAGTACGCGAAAGTCGGTTTCCACGTCACGGGCTACGGCTGCATGACCTGCATCGGCAACTCGGGTCCGCTCAAGCCGGAGATCTCGGCCGCCGTGAAGTCGGGTGACGTCATCGCCACCTCGGTGCTCTCGGGCAACCGCAACTTCGAAGGTCGGGTGCATCCGGAAGTGAAGATGAACTTCCTCGCCTCGCCGCCGCTCGTGGTCGCCTATGCGCTCGCCGGCACCACGGACATTGATCTCAACACCGAGCCGCTCGGCACGGGCAGCGACGGGCAGCCTGTCTACCTCAAGGACATCTGGCCGAGTCCGCAGGAAGTCGCTGACACGGTCCGTGAATCGATCAATTCGAAGATGTTCCGCGACAGTTACGGTGATGTCTTCGCGGGCGATGCGCTGTGGCGTGCGATCAAGGTCCCGGCGGGCAAGCTGTACGCGTGGGACGATAAGTCCACTTACGTGCGCAACCCTCCGTATTTCGAAGGCATGAGCATGACGCCGGGCAAGGTCAAGCCGATTCGGGGTGCTCGCGCCCTCGCCGTGCTCGGCGATTCGGTCACCACCGATCACATCTCGCCTGCAGGCGACATCGCCCGCGGCAGCCCTGCCGCGCAGTATCTGGAAGCTCACGGCGTGCAGAAGGCCGACTTCAACTCCTACGGCGCGCGCCGCGGCAACCACGAAGTCATGATGCGCGGCACGTTCGCCAACATCCGCCTGCGTAACCTGCTCGCGCCGGGTACCGAAGGTGGCGTCACGGTCCACATTCCGAGCGGCGAGCAGCAGTCGATCTACGACGCCTCCATGCGCTACCAGTCAGCGGGGACGCCGCTGGTCGTGCTGGCCGGCAAGGAGTACGGCACCGGGTCTTCGCGCGACTGGGCCGCCAAAGGCACGATGCTGCTCGGCGTGAAGGCCGTGATCGCCGAGAGCTTCGAGCGCATCCACCGCTCCAACCTGATCGGCATGGGCGTACTGCCCTGCCAGTTCGCCGCGGGCCAAAACGCGCAGACACTCGGCCTCACCGGCCGCGAGGTCTTCGACTTCGGCGACCTGCGAAATGCCGAGGCCCGCACGGTCACCGTGACCGCGCATCGCGAGGCTGGCGGCGAGCCGATCGTCTTCGAGGTGCGCGTCCGCATCGACACTCCGAAGGAGCGCGACTACTACCGTCACGGTGGCATCCTGCACTACGTGCTGCGTCAGCTCGCGGGCAGTGCGGCGCCCGCCAAGTCCAAGCCAAAGCCTAAGAAAAAGGCCAAGGAGAAGGTGAAGGCAAAGCCGGCGGTCAAGGCCAAATCAAAGTCAAAGACCAAGGCAAAGGCAAAGGCGCCAGCCAAGTCGAAGGTCAAGGTCAAGGCCAAGGTCAAACTCAAGGCCAAGGCCAAAACCAAGGCCAAGCCCGCCCGCAAGTCGGTGCGTCGCGCGTCACCTCGACGCGCAACGCCGCGACGCGGCAAGTAAGGCCGCACGGAGTCGGCACGCGTGGTCGATCCAGATCCACCGCGTGAGCCGGCCCCGTGGCTGGTGGTCTTCGACCTCGACGGAACGTTGACCCGCAGAGACACCCTCACGGGTTACGCATTCGGTCTTTTGGCCAGGCATCCGACGCGCTGGTGGCGGATCTTGGGCGTGGTCCCCGCGCTCCTGCGGTTCGCCATCGGCAAAGCGGATCACGGCGAGCTCAAAGGCGCCTTGCTGCACTGTGCCTTGGGCGGCCTGTCGCGCGAACACCTCGCCGCATGGACGGCGTGCTACGTACCTCGCCTCATCCGCGGCGGGATGTTCGCCGAGGGCCTTGCGGAGGTGAGTCGGCACCGCGAGGCGGGACATCACTTGGTGTTGATGTCGGCGACCGTCGACCTGTATGTGCCTGCCATCGCCGAGGGCCTCGGTTTTGACGAGTGGGTCTGCAGTCGGGTTCGCTGGCATGGCGATCGGCTCGACGGTCGGCTCGATGGACCGAACATCCGCGATCGTGAGAAGGCGCAGTGCCTGAGAACCCTTATCGCCCGCTTCCCGCGACGGCGCATCATGGGGTACGGTAACTCGCGGCCGGACCTGGCCCATCTGCGGCTGGTCGACAAAGCCGTGCTGGTGAATGCGGGCGCAAGACTGCGGCAGGCGGCTGCTGATCTTCCCGTCGATTTCAAGACATGGATATAAGTCTATGAAAAACAAGGACGACAATCGCATACTTCCCTCCGAGATTCCGTCGGAGTCGAGTTTCTTCGAACGTCGTGCGCTGCTCGGGGGCCTGCTCGCCGGGGCGACCCTGCCGAGCGCCTTGGTCTCAGCCCAGCAGGCCGCAGTCTCCGGCGCCAAAGCCGCTGCAGGCGCAGGCACGCCGGCGGGCGGCGGCACGGCCTCCGGCGCAAGCCTGCACGCCACGCCACCCCGCTACACCCGCAATGCCGCGCTGTCGGTACGGGAGCCGCCCAACTCCTACGAAGACATCACGACCTACAACAACTTCTACGAGTTCGGTCTCGACAAAAGCGACCCTGCGGAGAAATCGGGCAGCTTTCGTCCCCTGCCCTGGAGCGTCGAAATCGGCGGGGAGGCTGAGGTGACGGGCCGATATGCCCTAGAGGACCTGCTCCGACCGCACGCGCTCGAGGAGCGCATCTACCGATTCCGCTGCGTCGAGGCCTGGTCACGCGTCGTGCCCTGGCTCGGGCTGCCGCTTGGCGCATTGCTGCAACGCTTCAAGCCCACCTCGCGCGCCAAATACGTCGAGTTCACCACCTTGCTCGATCCGCGTCGCATGCCGGGCCAACGCGTCGGCGTGCTGGATTGGCCGTATGTCGAGGGCCTGCGCATCGACGAAGCCATGCACCCGCTGGCCCTGCTCGTGGTCGGTGTGCACGGGCGCTGGCTGCCGAATCAAAGCGGCGCTCCGTTGCGGCTGATCGTGCCCTGGAAGTACGGCTTCAAGAGCATCAAGTCGATCGTGCGCATCCGCTTCACCGAGCGTCAGCCACGCACGAGCTGGAACCTGTCTGCACCCGATGAGTACGGCTTTTTCGCCAACGTGAATCCGGCGGTCGATCACCCGCGCTGGAGTCAGGCCAAGGAACGACGCATCGGCGGCAGTTTTCTCGGTTCCAGAATCGACACCCTGCCGTTCAACGGGTATGCCAATGAAGTGGCGAGCCTGTACCGCGGCATGGATCTGCGGCGCTTCTATTGAGCTCGATGCAGGCGCTGATCAAGCCACTCGTGTGGCTGGGAGCGCTCGCCCCCCTGGCGCTCATCGTTGTCGGAATTTTCGAGCTCGCCGGTCAGTCGCTCGGCCCCAATCCGATTCGCGAGATCCTGCACGTCACCGGCAAGACCTCACTGAATCTGCTGCTGATCACGCTGTGTGCGACGCCGCTGCGTGAGCTCACGGGGCAGACGTGGTGGGTACGTCCACGACGGCTGCTCGGCCTGATGGCCTTCAGCTATGCCCTGCTGCACTTTCTGGTCTACGCCGTGCTCGAATTGGAACTGCAGCTCGGCGAACTCGGTCAGGAGCTCGCACGCCGTCCCTACATTCTCGTCGGCACCGTGGCTCTGCTCGCCCTGATTCCGCTCGCCATCACCTCGACGGATCGCATGATGCGGCGGCTGGGGCGTCGCTGGCAGCGCCTGCATCGGCTGATCTATCCGATCACGGCACTCGGCATCTGGCATTACTACTGGCAGGTCAAGGCGGACATCCGCGAACCCTTGATCTACCTCGGGTTGCTCGCCGTGCTGCTTGCGTGGCGCGCTCGCAGCGCATGGCTCAGGCGAAAATCCAGGCAGGTACCCGCCGCCAGCCCTCGTTGAGTTGCCGATCGAGCGTCGCCCACTCCGGACAGGCTGCCCCGACGCACGCCCAGTAGGCGCTCGAGTGATTCATGTGACGCGTATGGGCCAGCTCGTGCACCAACAGGTAATCGAGTACGGCCGGTGGCTGGAACACCGCACAGACGTTCAGACTGATCACGCCGCGGCTCGAACAAGAACCCCACCGCGTGCGTTGCCGCCGTACCTTCACAGCGCTGAAACGAAACTCGTGACGCTCGGCAAGCTCCGTCAATCGACGCGACAGCGCGCCCGCTGCGTGACGGCACAACCAACTCCGCAGCAAGGCACGCCAGCTCTGCCCATCGCCGCGACCCTGCAAGGACAACAAACCCTCGCCGAGGACGAGGCAGCGTGGTCGACCGGCACCCGCCGACAGATGCACCCGCCACTGTTCGTCGAGCGCGGGCAGATCCACGATAGGCGGTGGAAATGGCTCCGGAGGCCTCAAGTGCGCCCGACCGGCGCGCTTGCTCTCGATCCAGCTCCGATGCCGCTCGACGAACGTCAGCACGACCGGCATCGATACGCCGTTTGGCACAACAATCTCGACGCGCCCATCGGTATGCACGCGCGCGGCAAGGCGGCGCGCCCGCGCACTTCGACGCAGCGTCCACGGCTGCGCCGCCGCTGCGGAATCACCCCAATCGAGACTCGCCGTGCCCCTGTCCACGTCCACGATGATAGCCCGATGCGTTAGCATTCGCGCCCGATGGCACGATATTTCAAAAGCGACAATACGGCGCCCGTCGCACCGCAGATTCTCGATGCGCTGCGCGAGGCCAATACGGGATTTGCGCGGGGCTACGGCGACGACCCCCTGAGCGAGCAACTCGATGCGCGCTTCAGTACTCTATTCGAGCGTCCGGTCCGGGTTTTCCCCGTGACCACCGGCACCGCAGCCAACGCACTGGCGCTTGCGACCCTGGTGCCGCCTTACGGCGCGGTGCTGACGCATAGTGAAGGGCATATCGTTCGCGACGAATGCGGAGCGCCCGAGTTCATGTCGGGCGGTGCGCGGCTGATGTTGATCGAGGGCATCGGGGCCAAGGTGACGGCTGCAGCACTCGGCGGCGTGCTCGATGCGAACCCCACTTCGGTGCACACCGTGCAGCCGCGGGCGCTGTCGATCACCCAGGCCACCGAGTTGGGCACGGTCTACCGACCCGATGAGTTGGCGGCGCTCTGCACTCTCGCCCACTCGCGCGGCTTGGCCGTACACATGGATGGCGCACGCTTCGCCAATGCCGTGGCCTCGCTCGGCTGCTCGCCCGCCGAGGCGACGTGGCGCGCGGGCGTCGATGTGCTGTCATTCGGGGCCACCAAAAATGGCGCCATGGCCGCCGAAGCGGTCGTATTTTTCAAGCCCGAACTCATCGCGGATTTCGAGTTTCGACGCAAGCGTGCGGCGCACTTGATCTCGAAGATGCGCTACATCTCCGCGCAATTGCTGGCGTACATCGAGGACGACTTGTGGCTCACCCTCGCAGCACGTGCCAACCATCTCGCTGCTCGCATTGGTGCGGCCGCAGGAGGCGCCCTGCTGCATCCGGTGGAAGCGAACGAGATCTTCGTGCGTATCGGCGAGGCGTCAGCCGCGCGGTTGCGTGAGGCTGGCTTCGAGTTTTACGACTGGGGTGCCGCACGCTCGGGCGAGGCGCGCTTCGTGGTCTCTTGGAATCAGGCCGAGGAAGACGTCGAAGCCCTGTGCACGGCCTTACGCGCACTCGCGGCGCGTGGCCCATGACCGAGGCCTCTGCTGCCGAATACATAGACATCGGCATCAATCTCACCCACGACAGTTACGACGCCGATCGCGAGGCCGTACTGCGTCGGGCGATCGACCGCGGCGTGCGGCAGTTCATCGTCACGGGCGCCTCAGTACAGGGTTCGCGTGATGCGCTCTCGCTCGCCAAGGCCGCGCCGCGCATCCTGCGCGCCACCGCCGGCTGCCACCCCCACCATGCGATCGATCTCGATGCGGCGGCCCTCAGCAGCCTCGACGACATCGCGGCCGATCCTTTGGTCGCGGCGATCGGTGAATGCGGGCTCGACTATCACCGCAACTTCTCGGCCCCGCGAGAGCAGCGAGCCGCCTTTGCCGCGCAGCTCGAACTCGCCATCCGCCATGGCAAACCGCTGTTCCTGCATTGTCGTGATGCGCATGCCGATTTCATGGCCATGCTGCGCGAGCGCGCAACGGTCCTGCCCCGCGCCGTATTGCACTGCTTTACGGGTGTCTCGACGGAACTCGACGAGTGCCTCGAGTTCGGACTGTACATCGGCATCACCGGATGGATCTGCGACGAGCGCCGCGGTACGCACCTCAAACCGCTCGTCGGCCGGGTCCCGCGCGGACGCCTGATGATCGAAACGGATGGACCCTACCTGCTGCCGAGAGACCTGCAGCCGAAACCCGACTCGCGGCGCAATGAACCGATGTACCTGCCGCATATCGCCGCGGTGATCGCCGCGGCACGCGGTGAGTTGGTCGGGGATCTCGCCGCACACACCACGGCGACGGCTCGCGAGTTTTTCAGTTTCGCGTGGGAAACGAGCTCGGCGGCAGACCCGACCTGATATCCGACCAGGCGTCCCGCCACGGCTCCACCATGCGCTCAGCCGCGCTGCGATCACCGAGCGGGAACTCCGCCTCCAGCGACTCCTCGCGCAACGTCATGCGCGGCATGCCTTTTGGAAACATCGACTGCGGGCCAAACACGATGCGCCCATCTACCGGCAGTTCGCCGGCGATCGCGCGCAGCGCAGCCAAGCGGTCGTACATGGCGCCCTGCGGATTGGCAAAGGTGAACCGGCGTGAACCCGTCATCACGGTCCACTCCGTCATCGAGTCGGACCCGAAAACGTTACCGATCACATCCCGCAGATCGAGAATCAGCAGACCCCGGGTAGTCAGCAGCAGGTAATCGACGTGCAGGCCGCTACCGGCGCCATCGGGCAGAAACACATCACGCACCAGATCGAGCGAGATGCGTCGCAGTCGCGCCGCGCGGCGCTGCCGCTCGCGGTAAACACGATACGTTCGCCACGCCCAGGTGCCCGCGAGCCCGACCAGCACGCCGAGCGCCACCGCAAGGATGCCGAGCACCCAGGGACGCTCGAGCACGCCACTCATACGAGCGCGGCACGCAGTGCCTCGAGCGTGGGCTCGAGCGATTCGACATGGGTCGGGCGACCCAGCAGATCAGCCAGCGCTGGCGGCACCGGCACGGATTCACCAATCAACGGCTCGACGATCTCCGGAAACTTTGCGGGTGATGCAGTCGCTACCAGACACCAGCTTCGCCCGCGCCGCACTTCGGCCGGCAATCGGGCCCAGACTTCGGCTGCCACCGCCGTGTGCGGACACCAAATTTGGCCGAACGCCGCGCGATCCGCCCGGATACGTGCGCCGATGGCGGTATCGTCGACACTCACCGCCGTGACCGCCCGCCGCAGTGCGTCGAGTTCCGGCAATAGATGTCGCAGCCGCTCCATGTTCGACGGGTTGCCGACATCCATCGCCGAGGCCAGCGTCGCGCGCGAAGCGCGCGGCTGCCACTCGCCGCGTTGCAGGAACTCCGGGACGGTCGCATTCGCGTTGTGCGCGAGGATCACCTCGCCGATCGGCAAGCCCATGTGCCGCGCCCAAATGCAGGCGACCGCATTGCCGAGGTTGCCGCTCGGAATGATGAAATTCAGCCGCTCGGCACGGGCACGCCAGTGGGCGATGGAGGTCGCTGCGTAGTACACGGCCTGTGGCAGGAGCCGACCCAGATTGATGCTGTTGGCCGAGGAGAGGTTTTGCCGCGCGCGCAGCTGCGGATCGACGAAGGCCTCCTTCACCATGCGCTGACAGTCGTCGAAGGTGCCGTGAACCGCAAAACTGCGGACGTTGTCGCCCCAGCACGTCAGCTGGCGCTCCTGCGTCGGCGAGACGAGCCCCTTGGGATAGAGCACTGTCACCGCCATCCCCGGACGCCGGTGAAACGCCGCGGCGACCGCGCCGCCCGTGTCCCCGGAGGTCGCGACAAGAATATTCAGCAGCGGATCTCCCGGCGCGCGCAGGCGCTGGAAACACGCGGCGAGGAATCGCGCGCCGAAATCTTTGAACGCGGCCGTTGGCCCATGGAAGAGCTCGAGGACCGACAGACTCTCGCCCGCCGCCGCGCCCCGTATGGGCACCACGGGGGCTTGGAAACTGAAGGCCTCGGTGACGATGTCGGACAGACTTGGGGCAAGACGATCACCGGCGGCGAATGGCGCCACGAGTTGCATCCCCACCGCTGGCAGGGCGAGCTCTTGCGGAAACTGCTCGGCGTCGTGTCTCGGCCACTCCTGCGGTACGTACAAGCCCCCATCGGGCGCAAGACCACGCAGCAATGCCGTCGAAAAACCGATGCGCTCCGGCGCCCCTCGAGTGCTGTGGAAGTCCATACCGGGCGCCTCAGTCAACGATTCGTGCGCCGTCAGACTCCACGGCAACGATCCAGTGGTCGGTCTCGACGCCGTTGCGGGCGAACTCCGCCACCATGCTCTGCCTGACCGCCTCGGCCTGATCGGCGAGCACCCAGGCGAACATCGTCGGCCCTGCACCCGAAATCGAGCAACCGAGAGCGCCCGCCTGCAACGCGGCCGCGCGCACCGCGGAGAAGCCGGGAATCAACTGCCGACGCTGCGGCTCGATGACGACGTCGTTGAGACCCTCGCGGATCAAGTCCAGATCGTCGGTGTAGCAACCGGAGATGAAACCGGCGAGGTTGGCGGTCTGCCAGACGAAATCCGCCATCGCGACTTCGCGCTTGAGTATCGCCCGGGCCTGCTTGGTCGAGAGGAACATGTGCGGATGCGTGATGACTGCGGCAATACCCCGCGGCACCGGTATGCGTTTGACGCGCGGATTGTCGATACCCACCGTCAGCACAAGGCCACCGAACAAAGACGGGGCGATGTTGTCGACGTGCAGGGAACCGCTCGCCACCGCCTCGCCCTGCATCGCGAACTTGAGCAGTTCCAGCTTGCCGAACGGCTGATCGAGCAGCGCGTTGCCGGCAACGACGGCACCCACGGCCGAAGCCGCCGAGCCGCCGAGCCCCGAACCGAGCGGAATGCCCTTCTCGATGTGCATATCGAAACCGAAGGCTGGCTTAGCCGCCACGTTGAGCGCCATCAGGGCGCGTCCCGCGGTGTTCTTCTCAGGCTCAAGCGGCAGATCACTGACGATGCCCGAGCAGCCCGTGATGCGCACCCCTGGCTGCTTTGAGCGCGACACCGTGATGCGATCACCCACGGCATCGACAGCGAAACCCAGAATGTCGAAACCGATTCCAACGTTCCCCACTGATCCCGGCGCGAAGGCCGTGGCCTTCTCCCGCCCCGATTTTGCGGTGCTCACAATCGTGCTCCGAGATAGGCCGACAGACGCAGCAGGTCGGCAAAGATTCCGCCCGCGGTCACTTCGGGACCCGCACCGGGACCCTGAACGATCATCGGGTTGTTGTTGTAGCGACTCGTGGCGAAGCGAACCACGTTGTCGGTCAGCGCAATGTTGGCGAACGGATGCCGCGCGTCGAGCTCGACGACGCCCACTGTCGCGGTCCCCTCGGCTGACAGCCGACCGACGTACCGCAGTACCTTGCCACGCGCGCGCGCCGATTCGAAGCGCTGCTGCATGGCCGCATCGTACGCGGGCAGCGCCGCCATGAACTCATCGATGCTGCCCTGCTCGAGGCCCGGTGGCACCAGGCTCTCAAGCTTCACATCACCCATCTCGAGCTCAAGACCCATCTCGCGTCCGAGGATGATGAGCTTTCGCGCCACGTCAGTGCCCGACAAATCATCGCGCGGGTCAGGCTCGGTGTAACCACGCTGCTTGGCCTCACGCACGATGTCGCTGAATGAGCGCGTGCCGTCGTAGACGTTGAACAGATAGGCGAGCGTGCCCGAGAAAATGCCCTCGATGCTCGTGACTTCATCGCCCGTCTCGCGCAGATCGCGCAACGTCTGGATGATCGGCAGGCCCGCGCCCACGGTGGCCTCGTAGAGATAGTGCGTGCCGCCCTGGCGACGAGCCTGCTGCAAGGCCCGGTAATCGCCCATCGGCGCACTGTTGGCTTTTTTGTTCGGCGTCACGACGTGGATACCCGCAGCCAACCACGTCGCGTAGTGCTTGGCGACCTCACCGCTCGCCGTGCAATCGATGATGACCCGATGCGGCAGGTAATCGACGCCAACATGCTTAACGAACGCCTCGAGGTCGGGCTTCGTCTCGGATACGGCGAGCGCCGCCGCCCAATCGGCACCCGCACCCTTGTCCGAGAGCAACATGCGACGTGAAGAGAGCACACCGCGCACCCGCAGATCGAGTTTGAAATCGCGCCGCAGTCGCTCGGCCTGCGAGGCAATCTGCTCAAGCAACACCTTGCCGACCGTGCCTGGACCGATGATGCCGACTGAGATGGTGTGATCAGAGAGGTAAAAGCTCGAGTGAACGGCGCGCAGCGCGCGCGTGGCCGCCTTGGCGGGCACCACGACCGAGATATTGCGCTCCGAAGCACCTTGAGCAATCGCGCGAACGTTGACCGCAGCCGACCCAAGCGCGTTAAACACCTTGGCCGCGACGCCAGGGATACCGGCCATGCCATCGCCCACCACCGCGAGGATCGCCAGCTCCCGATCCACCTCGACCGCCTGAATCTGTCCATCCGCCAATTCGCGCGCGAAGGCAGCGCGAACTACGTTCACAGCCCGATCAGCCTGCTCACGCGGCACGGCACAACAGATCGAGTGCTCCGAACTGCCCTGCGAGATGAGTACGACTGAAATCCCTTCCTCGCGCAGGGCACCGAAAAGCCGGTGCGCCGTTCCCGGCACACCGATCATGCCGGCTCCCTCGAGGTTGACGAGCGCGATATTCTCGATCGTCGTGATGCCCTTGACCGCAAGAGACGATTGCGGTCGCGCGCAGATGAGTGTCGCCGGGTGTGTCGGCGCGAAGGTATTGCGAATCCAGATCGGGATCTCGCGGCCCACCGCCGGCGCCATCGTCTGCGGATGAATCACCTTGGCGCCGAAGTACGCCAGTTCCATCGCCTCGTTGTAGGACAAGGAGTCGATCACCTGCGCATCGGGGACGCGCCGCGGATCCGCCGACAACACGCCGTCAACGTCGGTCCAGATGTGGATGACCGAGGCGTCGAGCAACGAGCCGAAAATCGACGCTGAAAAATCGCTGCCGTTGCGGCCGAGAGTGGTTTGCACGCCGCGCGTGTCCGAAGCGATGTACCCGGTGATGATCAGCGTACCCTGCGTCTCGGCAGGCACGGCCTGCGTGATGCGACGACGCGATTCTTCCCACTGGACCATCGGCCCGAGCGGGCCCCACTCGATTACCACCACCTCGCGCGCATCAAGCCAGCGCACCGCGCCTTCGCGACTGCCGCGTGCCGCATAGAACTCACGAAACAGACGGGTCGACCAGATCTCGCCGTAACCCGAAATCAGATCGGTGACATTGCGCGAGGCGGAGCGGGTCAGTCGTACGGCGTGCAGGATACCGAGTAGGTCGTGACTGTCACGATCGAAGGTCGCAAGGTAGGCGTTGGCCGCGGCCTCGCTCAGCAACTCGCGCGCGATACCGGCATGGCGATCCCGCAAGGCTTCGAGCCCCGCGGCATACCCCGCATCCTGACGCTCGGCCTGCGCCACGAGTCCAAGCAGTGCATCCGTGACGCCCTTGCAGGCGGAGAGGACCACGCCGATCCGCCCTGTTTGCTGCGAGTCGAGAATGTCCGCCACCCGGCGAAAGCATGCGGCATCTGCGACGCTGGAGCCGCCGAACTTGTGGACGACCCAGGGGGAGCTGGAAGAGACGGACATGGGGGCGGCAATCCTGCGTGATTTAACCTTCGAACTGTATCGGCCCGGCCCCCGCTCGCGCAAGTTGCGAGACATCGCACGCTGCGCACCGACGTGACTTCACCTACACTGCGCGGCGTTTATGGACTTCAGCGCACTCTGGCCCCTGCTGCTCGTCCTGCTCGTTGCCGGCATGGTGGCTGGCGTCGTTGCGGGACTGCTCGGCGTGGGTGGCGGCATCGTACTCGTGCCCGTCCTCGAGTACAGCCTGCGTTTCAGCGGCGTGCCGCCCGAGTGGTGCATGCACGTGGCCGTGGCCACATCGCTCGCCGTCATCGTTCCGACGGCGATCTCCTCGTCACGCGCCCACCACGCACGCGGTGCCGTCGACTGGTCACTGGTGAAGGCCTGGGCACCGGGGATGCTGGCGGGTGGACTGCTCGGCAGTCTGCTCGCCGCCAATGCCGCAGGGCCGCTGTTGACGGGGGTCTTCGGGGTGATGGCGGCGCTCGTCGCCGTGAAAATGTTCCTGCCGCTTGACCATCTGCGCCTGACCAACCGGGTGCCACGCGGCTGGATTGGCAATCTCATCGCCGCAGTCATCGGAACGTTCTCATCGATGATGGGTATCGGCGGCGGCACGCTCTCGGTGCCCATAATGTCGTTGTCCGGTGAACCCATGCACCAAGCCGTGGGAACAGCCTCATTCTTCGGCCTGTTGCTGGCCGCGCCCGGTACCCTCGGCTATCTGCTCGCAACACCACCGGTCCCTTTACCCGCCTTGACCATTGGTTGGATCAGCATTGCAGCCCTCGTCATCGTTGCGCCCGCCTCGGCGATGACTGCACCCTTCGGCGCACGACTCGCCCACTCCATCGACAAGCGGCGCCTTTCGAAACTCTTCGGAATATTTCTGTGTCTGGTTTCGCTGCGCATGCTCTACAGGACCCTGCTCTCGCCATGACTGAACACAACGCCATCCTCTTAAGCGGACCCTGGTTCGAAGACTTCCACGTTGGACTGCAGTTCGATGCCCCAGCGATCACGCTCACCGAAGGTCACGCGAGCCTGCACCAAGCCCTGTTCGGCGACCGTCTGCGCCTGCCGCTCGATCGACATGCCAGTGCACGCATCACCAGCGTCGAGGCACCACTGGCCCATCCCCTGCTTGTCATCAACGTAGCGATCGGCCAATCGACCTGGGCTTCGCAGCGGGTCAAGGCGAATCTCTTCTACCGCGGCCTGCTGTTGCAGCGTCCGGTGTTCATTGGCGATACACTCTACACCCGCACACGCGTCGTCGCCTTGCGTCAGAACCGGGTCCAGGAAGGTCGCGCCGCTACGGGAATTGTGGCGCTCGAAATGACCACCACGAACCAGCGCGGCGAGACGGTGCTGCATTTTTGGCGCTGCCCGATGATTCCCTGCCGTGACCCGGCCGCACGGACCGGGCACGCCGACGACCTCGACGCGGTCGGACACGCCGCCGACCTCGAGGCCATACGCGCCGCCGTGCCTCGTCACTGGAATCTGCGAGACACCACTGGCTGGAGCGGTAGAAACGCGGCTGATTGCCCGCTGCATCGGCGCTTCGAGATCGAGGCACGCGACACGGTCACCCTCGCCCCCGAACTCGTGCGCGTGTCACTCAACATGGCGATGGCCCACACCGATTCGCGCGCCTCGTATCTCGGCGAGCGACTCGTGTACGGCGGCCACACCATTTTCATGGCCTTCGCCCAAATCACTCGTGCACTGCCCAACCTGCTCGGCATCGTCGCGTGGGAAAGTTGCGATCACACGGGTCCCGTGCTCGAAAACGACCGACTGCGCACCCACTTCATGGTCACCGAGGCGATCGCACTGCCTGCGGAGCAAGGCGGCCATCTGCTGCGCATCCATGCTGAGTGCTTTGCTTCGCGTGGTGTGCCGGCGGGGACTGGCGAAGAAGAGAGTCGCGTGCTCGACTGGCAGTTCTGGGTGTGGAGCGCCTGAGACTGTAAGCGCCTGAGACGCTAATCGCCTGATGCCTTAGCGCCCGTCGCCCTCAAGGCATCGAGTTCCTGCTGCAACACACGCAGCAGCCTCGCGATGTACTCCATCTGCCACTCGCCCCGCTCGCGAGCGGCCTCGGCATCCGGACGATACGCATCGAGGTCGGTTCGTTGCACGACGGCGCGTTCAGCCAGCAAGCGCTCGAGGGTATCGAGGCGCTCGCGAGTCACAGCCAACTCCCCCGCCATCGCCCAGACAATGGCGAGCAGACGATCGACATCCGCGTCACCGAAAAAATGCGGTCGTTTGCCGCTGGCCGCGGCATTGACGAGCTCGAGCCACTGCGGATTCATTTTGCTGCTCCATCGGCTATTGCCCCGAAGGCGTACCACAGCCCGCCGCGTCCAAAATCCTCGGTCTCGATACCCACCTTCGGCATCTCCTCCTCGACGAGGGCGTGGATTTCCGTCTCGAAGATAGACTCTGCCGCAAAGCCCCGCTCCCTGAGCAGAGACGGCAAATGTGTCTCGTGCAACGCGCTCCAGAATGGCTCGTTGTTGTAATGACAATCCCAGTCGCGCATGAACTGCTCGAAGAGCGTCATGCCACGATACGGCGGCTGCTCGAGATGGATCTGGATGCCGCCCTCGGCCAGCAGGCGCGAGGCCTCGCCCAGAATATTGCGCAGCGCCGCGTGCGAGGTCTCGTGTAAAAACATCGTGCTGTAGATGAAATCGAAACTCTGCGCCTCGAACGGCAGACCCTCGGCGTTGGCCTGCTGGAATTGGATGTTGTCGATCCCCATGCCCACCGCTCGGGCGTGCCCATAGCGCAGCATCGGCGCGGCCAGATCGACGGCCACCACCTGCGCGTCAGGGAACGCGCGTGCCAAGGGAACGGTGTTGTGACCGACACCGCAGCCTAGATCGAGGATGCGACGCGGGCGCCACGCCGGGCGTGTCTGCTGCAACCAATCCGCCGTACCCCGACCCGCACCGTCGAGGAATCGGCCGAAGAGTCCGGTGGTCGTGGCGAACATGCCCGCATCGTAGTTGGCCGCCGCCGATACGTCGTCATCGAGGTATTCGGCGTAATAACTGCCGGGCATGCAATGGTTGTCGAGCTCGCTTTGGTAGCGCGGCACCGTCACGGCGGGATCAAGCTGCAGGCCTGCAGCATGACTCGAACCGAGCTCACGCGCGCGATCACGCAGAGATTCGGCCTGACGCAACACGAGCGAGCGACCTGCCTGCTGACGCATCTCCATGCCGCAGCGGCGCAATGCACTCCAGAACCGATAATGAGGATCGCTCGCCATGGCTCGGCGCACCTCGCCGCGCGTCTGCGGTGGTTCGCCGCGTTCGCGTACCCACACCGGTTCGACACGCTCGCGAAATGCCACGGCGTTGCCCGGGGCGACGACGGTGGCCATGAACTTGTTGAAGTTGGCGAGGAAGTTGAACCGCGCAATGTCGTCATGCGTCACGGCGGCCGACATCGGATGCTGCCCGACGTCACTCCAGGGTGGAGCGCACTGTGAACGTGTGGCGCCTTCCATGCGGCAATTGTAGCATCGACACCCTCATGAACACGCCGAGCTCACTCACCCACCGCCTCGTGGAACACGTCGTGCAGACGCGTTACGAGTCCATTCCTGAGGCGGCGCACGATGCAGCCAAAATTTTCATTCTGGACTCGATCGGGGTCGCTTTGTCTGGCACCCGCGTGCCGCTGGTGGACGACCTGAAGCAACTCGCCGCCACCTGGGGACGAGGCGAGGACGCACGGATCTGGGGCACCGGTGAGCGAGTGCCGGCTGGGACTGCCGCATTCATCAACGGCTATCAGATCCACAATCAGGAATGGGACTGTGTGCACGAGCCGGCCGTGGTGCACCCAATGGCCGTTGTGCTCGCAACGCTGCTGGCCGACGCGGAACGAACGGGTGGCATCACGGGCCGACAACTTATCAGCGGTTGCAGCATCGCAGTGGATGTCGCCACAGGTATCGGACGCTCGGCGCGAAACAAGCTGCGATTTTTCCGACCCGCGATGTGCGGCGCGCTCGGTGCGACCGCCGCACTCGCCCACTGGCGCGGGTTCGATATGCACACGACGCGCAGCGCACTCGGTCTGGCGTACAGCCAGCTGTCAGGCACCATGCAGGCCCACGTCGAGGGCTCACCCGTGCTGCCGATGCAAATTGGCTTCAACACGCGCGCCGCACTCAACGCCGTCGAACTCGCCGCGCGAGGCATCGCGGGACCCATGGAGTTCCTCGAAGGCCCGTTCGGCTACTTCACGCTCATCGATCCGGAATGGGAGCGCACAGCCCTCGAGCACATCGACCTACAGCCCGCGATCTGCGAACTGTCCCACAAACCGTTCCCGAGCGGTCGGGCTACCCATGGCGGTGTCGATGGCGCACTCTCCTTGTGCGCGCTGCATGCCATTGAGGTCGAGTCCATTCGACAAATTCGGGTTATCGCACCACCCCTCGTGATCCAGCTCGTTGATCGGCCCGCGCGAGCCGATATGGCCGCCTCGTACGCGCGACTGTGCCTGCCTTACGTCGCAGCCACGGCGCTGCTCAAAGGCAGCGTCGATGTCACCGACTTCACGCCCGAATCCTTTGCCGACCCCAAGCGCCTCGCACTCGCCTCGCGTATCGTGGTGCAGCGGGACGCCAATCCGTCGCTCAACGCACTGTCGCCGCAGCGCGTGGAGATCTCGCTCGTCGACGGGCGCGAATACGCCATGGATCTGCCGGATGTGCTCGGCGCGCCAGGTCGACCGCTCAGCCGGGAACAGCATCTGGCGAAATTCCGCCGCGCGGCCGCCTCTGGGCTGCGACCCATGCCCGAGGCCGGCATTCATCGACTCATCGAACTCGTCGATCAACTCGAGACTCTTCCTGACGTCACTCAGTTAGTCGACGCACTGATTTTCCCCAAGGACACCACCGCATGAGCTTCCCGCATTACTTCGAGTCCTTCGATTACGCGCAGATGCTGCGCGACTTTCCGGTCGGCGATGCCTTCACCGCCGGGTTCGCTCTTCGTTCGCGCGACGAAATCCACGCGCATCAGAATCGCCTCTTCATGCAATGCATGGCCCGCGCCTGGGAGATTCCCTTCTACCAACGCCTGTGGAGCGCGCAGGGGCTGACCCCAACCGACGTACGCAGCCTCGAGGACATCGGCCGGCTACCTATTTTCGGCAAGTCTGATCTCATGCAAAGCCTCGCCGAGCATCCGCCGTACGGCGACTACCACGGCTGGGATCGCTGGTCCATCGCGCAACGACCGGTCACGGTGGTGCATACCACGAGCGGCACGACCGGCCGCCCGCAGGTCGTGCTGTTCAGTCCGAAGTCTCGCGAAGTCCAGGCGCTGCTGGTGGCGCGCATCTGGCGCATGCAGGGCCTGCAGCCCGCGGATGTCGTGCACTCGGTGTATGGGCACGGCATGATCAACGGGGGTCACTTCGTTCGCGAAGCCGCCCTGCATTACACCAACTGCCTATTTCTTTCGGCTGGTACGGGCAAAGAAACCCGCTCGGTGACGCAGATCGAGTTGATGCGCGACATGCGCGTCACGGTGATCGTCGGCTTCGTTGATTACATTCGGCAGCTGGCCGAAACCGCGCGCGGCATGGGACTCGAGCCAGGGCGCGATCTACCCATCCGCGCAATCTTCGGGCACGTCGGTCGTGAGTCACGCGCAGTGCTTTCGGCAGCCTGGGGGGGCGCCGAAATCTACGACTGGTACGGCGTCGCTGATACGGGCCCCATCGCTGCGGAAGGGCCCGATCGTGACGGCATGTACGTCATGGAGGATGCCCAGTACCTCGAACTCGTCGACGAACAGACCGGCGCGATCATTGACGATGAGCGACCAGGTGACATGGTGGTGACCTCGCTCTACCGCGACGACGTTTACCCGCTAATCCGTTTCAACACTCACGACCTGTCGGCGTGGAAGCGAGGCTCCTCGGCGCTCGATTTCAAATTGCAACGTACCGTCGGCGTGCTCGGACGCAGCGACAACATGGTCAAGTTGCGCGGCATCAACGTCTATCCGCTGGCGCTTGCCGCGATCCTTAACGAGCATCCGGCCTTTGCCGGCGAGTACATCTGTCGCGCGGTGCGCGATGCGAGCGGTCGCGACGAGCTGACGGTGATCATTGAGGTGCGGCACACGGCAGACCCTAACTCGTCGGAGCTTGCCGCAGCGTTCGCCGCCTTGTTGACGCGGCGGGTCGGTGTCGACATCCGCGCCGCACTCGTACCGGCGGGTGGCACGGCGGCGCTGACGCAAATCGACAGTCGACAAAAGCCGGTCCGCTTGCTCGACGAGCGTCCCAAGGGCGGCGCGTGAGTTCAGTCAGCGCACGCTGTCGCGCAGCGCTCGATGCAGCACAGCGCAACACGCTCAATGCGTGGCGCTGGCTCGATGCCGAAGGCGCTCTACAGGCCGCCGCCGAAAGCGACGCTCGCCTCGCACGGGGTGCCGGCCGCGCACTCGAGGGGCAGCTGTTCGCCATCAAAGCGAACATTGCCGTTAACGGTTGGCCTCATGACGGCGGGCTGCGGGCGCGTCGCTCGTTACGCGCGAGTCGCGACGCCACCGTCATTGGCCGCCTGCGGGATGCGGGCGCCGTGCTGCTCGGGCTCACGCAAATGGACGAGGGGGCGCTCGGCGCCACGGGATACAGCATCGACGGGCCGATCCATCATCCGCTGCGCGAGGGGTGGTCGGTCGGTGGCTCGAGCGGCGGCTCCGCCGCTGCACTCGCCGCGGGCCACTGCGATGCGGCGCTGGGTACCGACACCATTGGCTCGATCCGGATCCCGGCATCGCTGTGCGGCATCAGCGGCTTGAAGCCAACACCCGGCCTTGTGAGCCTCGAGGGTGTCCTGCCACTCGATGCACGCTTCGACCACGTGGGCCCCATGAGCCGCGATCCCGCCGCCCTTTGGCCGTTGTTGTGCTGCCTGCGAGGCCTGCCGATTACCGCGTTGCCGATCCGCGAGAACTCACTGGGGGGACGCACGCTCGGCGTGTTCGAGGGTCTCGACAGTCTCGAGTGCACTCCGGCGGTGCTAGAGGCGTACTCGAAGAGCATCACGCGCTTGCGCGAATCGGGTGCGGTGCTGCGCAGCATCGATGTGCGCACCTTCGATCTGCCGCGGGTTCGCCGGGCGGTGTTTTCACTGTGCGAGCGAACCCTCGCACTCGAGCACGCAACGCAGCGCGCAGCAGATCCCAAGGGCTATTCGCCGGCGATGCAGTCGATGCTCGACTATGGCGCGCGCCTTACCGAGGCCGACTGCCTGCGCTTCGAGCAACGCATCGCCGACTTTCGTGAAGCCTGGGACGCCAGCACGGCGGGCTTGGAGGCCTGCATTACCCCTATATCACCGGTGACGAGCGTCCCGCACGCCTCGCCGCCGCCGACGAACATCGCCGATCTCACCGTGATTGCAACAGCAGCGGGGTGCCCGGCAGCGTCCGTGCCCTGCGAAGTAGCCGAGGGCGCCCTGCCCGTCGGCCTGCAGATCCTCGCACCGGCCGGTCAGGATGCGCGGGTCTGTTCACTCGGCATGCGCCTCGCGGCAGGATCCAGCGAGGCGTAGTAACTCGCGATGTCGCAGCGCCGTGCGATCCAGACACGGCTGCCTGCGGCCTGCACGTGCTGAAGGAATCGTTCGAAGGCACCGATGCGTCCCGGTCTGCCGATGATGCGCAAGTGCACGCCCAGCGACATCATCCGCGGCCGACCGACCGATTCGGCGAGCAACCAATCGAAACTGTCACGCGCGTAATCGAGCCAGTGCTGCGGCGTCAACGCCGGCGCGTTCCAAATCTTCATATCGTTGGAATCAAGGGCGTAGGGCAACACCACCATGGGTGTCGGCAGCGAGTGGTCCATGAAGGGCTCGTCTCGACTGTAATCATCCATGTGGTAGCGATATCCCTCCTCGGCCAGCAAGCGACGCGTGTGATCCGTGTGCAAATAGCGCGACAGCCAACCGACCGGGCGGGTCCCTGTGGTGCGCTCGATGCTCTCGGCGGCCTTGCGGATGAACTCTCGCTCGCGCTCCTCGGACATGCCGAGCTGATGCGCCCACCGATACCCGTGCGCACACACCTCATGCCCGCCAGCCACGATACCGGCCGCGACCTCTGGGGCACGTTCGAGCGCTACGGCGGCCGCGGTGAAGGTCGCAGGCAAGCCATAACGCCCGAGCAGGCCGAGCACCCGTGGGGCCCCCTCGTTGATGCCGTAAGCGTAGTTGGATTCGTTGCCGTGGTTGCGCACGGGCTTCTTCAACACGATACCGAGCTCGTCAACCGGATCGGGCCCCCGATCGCCGTCCGTGACGTTGAACTCCGCACCCTCCTCCACATTGACCACCAATGACAACGCGAGTCGCGCACCGTTCGGCCACGAATAGCTCATCAGTGATACTCCTCGCCGCCGGAAACGTTCATGGCCTCACCGGTGATGTACGACGCCTCGGCAGACGCGAGGAAGGCACAAGCCTTGGCGATGTCCTCCTGTAGCCCAGGTCGTCCCAACGGAATCCGTGCGCGCATATCGGCGAGATACTGCTGCTCGCTGCGCCCGGTGGCCGCCGAAAAGAACTGGTTCTGCCACGCACCGAGCCCCGTCGTAACGTGATTGGGGCAGATGGTGTTGACCGTGATGCCTTGCGGGCCGAGCTCGATGGCGGCGCTGCGAGTCAATCCCACCATGCCGTGCTTGGAAGCCACGTACGCCGAGGCAAACGGGAAGCCAGACTTCGAGGCCTGACTGCCGATGTTGATGATCCGACCACCCTGGCCCTGGGCGATCATCTGCTTGGCGGCCTGCTTGATGCCGAAGAATGCACCGCGCAGATTGACGCCGAGCACGGCGTCCCAATCGGCCTGCGTCATCTCGACCACAGGCTTCATGAGATAACCGATGCCCGCATTGTTCACCATGATGTCGAGGCGGCCATACTGACCGACGGCTGCGGCGACGAGCGCTTCGACCTGCGCCTCCTCGAGTACATCGCAGGCCACACCCATCGCTTCACCGCCTGCGGCGCGAATCGCTGCGACCACGGTATCGATCCCCGAGCTCGTGCCGATGGCATCGGCGGGAATCTCCTTGCCGCGCGGCGCACCGATGTCGCTCACCACGACCTTGCAGCCTTCGGCGGCGAGGCGCATCACCATGGCTTCGCCCAGACCCTTGGCGCGTCCAGAGCCCGTGACGATCGCTACCTTGCCCTCTAGATCCGAGTACACACCCATGTCCGTCGTCCCCCTGTGAGAACTGATTGGTACTGCTAACATGATCGCATGAGCGAAGTGCTGAGTAACATAGTGCCGCCCCTCGCACACGTGGTACTGAACCGCCCTGACAAGCGCAATGCGGTGACCGCGGCGATGTGGCAGTCGCTGCGCGACATCGCCCGACAGCTTGCCGCAGAGCCGTCAGTGCGCGTCGCACTGCTGAGTGGCGCCGGCAGCGAAGCCTTCAGCGCGGGAGCGGACATCGCCGAGATGCAGCGTAATCTCGCCGACGCGCAGCGTATGAAAACCATGCAGGACGTCGTGCTCGAGGCGCAAGCCTGCTGGGAGGCACTGCCGATCCCCACGATCGCAGTCATCCGTGGTGCCTGCACAGGCGGTGGCTGCGGACTTGCCCTCGCCTGCGACTTGCGCTTTGCAACCCCGGACGCATTCTTCGCCATACCGCCGGCGAAACTGGGCCTCGCCTATTGCCTCGCAGACACCAAGCGTCTGTTCGATCTGGTTGGCCCTTCAAGAGCGAAGGAGATCCTGTACACAGGTCGCAAGGTGGGCTCTGCCGAAGCGCTGCGGCTCGGCCTGATCAACGACATCGTGCCGGCCGAGGAGCTCGATGCGCACGCTCTGCGGGTGGCACACGACATCGCAGCCAATGCCGCCAACTCCGTGCGGGCCGCCAAGGCGGTCGTCAATATGATCTCGGCCGGTACGCGCAACGAGACCGCTGAGTCGCGTCGCTACTACGACGAGAGCTTTTCCTCGCCCGAGTTCCTCGAGGGTGCCCGCGCGTTCATGGAGAAGCGGTCGCCGCGGTTTTGAGCTCGAGCGGCGTATCCAGATAGCGCCGGATGACTGCGGCACTCTGCTGCGGCGCCTCCTGTACGAGCATGTGCCCGATGCCAGGCAGCACCTCGAGTTGTACGGCAGGAGAGTTCTCGAGCAGCGCGCGCGTCTCATAGGCCAGAGACAGCGGCACGCGCTTATTCCTCTCGCCCCACATCAGCAGCACGGGAACACGAATCGAGCGGATTTTCGCCTCCACGCCACCAGAGACGTACTGGCGCAGCAAATCGATCATGGCCTGGCGATTGCCTTCACGCATCCACATTAAGTACCACTCGTCGATCACCGCGTCCGTGACGCGCGCCGGATCGCCGTAGTCGTTGCGCAGCAGGTAGGCGGTGAACGCTCGCGGCGTCACCCAGGCGAGCAGATCAGCGATCTTCGGTACGTTGGCGGGCGTCGTCCGCCCTCGAACGCGCGACTCGAGTGATCCCGGCGAAATCATCACCAGCCGCTCGATGCGCTCGGGATGATCGGCTGCATAGCGCATCGCCACCGTGCCGCCGATCGAGGTGCCGACCACGACGAAGCGCTCCAGACCGCGTGCATCCACGAATTGTTCGAACAGCGACTGGATGCGCTGGAGCGAGTAGTCGCCTGAGGGCTCGGGTCCGGTAAGACCGTGCGCCGGCAAGTCGACCCGGATGACCCGATAACGATCCTTGAGCGCAGTCGCCCACGGCTCCCACATAAAAAGGCTCGCATAGTTGGCGTGCAGCAACACCACCGGGGAACCACTACCTTCCTCGCGGTAGTGCAGTCGTACGCCATCGACGATCACGAACTGCGAGGGAGGCTTGGCCCAACGCTTCTCCACCGCCGCAACCGGGTGATCGCGATAGACCACCGCCGCCACGAGCAGCCCGACTACGAGGGCCGCCATTCCCCAGAACAGGCCTTTGCTCAATCGGACCCACCATGTCATGCACAACCCCCAGGCGCCCTGCTCACCATAGGCGCGCGGCAGTCACGCCGACACACGCCCTACTGGCAGATATACTCCGATGAGTTCCAATCCAAAACAGGCGGACGCCCACTTGACCACTTCAGCGCGTACCTCGGCCCACCCTGTCTATGCATGGTTCGTCGTGGCGGTGCTCGCGCTCGCCAATTGCGTCTCCTTCATTGACCGCCTGATCCTCTCGCTGCTGGTGCAGCCCATCAAGGCCGACCTGCAGATTTCCGATACGGCCTTCAGTCTGCTGGCCGGTGCCGCGTTCGCCATCTTCTACTGCGGTATGGGCCTCGTCATCGCGCGCTGGGCCGATCGATATAGTCGTAAATGGATCATCACCACAGGCGTGGTGCTGTGGTGCGCCATGACCTCGCTCGCCGGCACTGCCCGCTCCTACGCACAACTGTTCGCCTATCGAATCGGCGTCGGTGTTGGCGAGGCCACGTTGTCGCCCTCGGCCTACTCCATGCTCGCCGGATACTTCCCGCCGCAGCGGCTCTCGCTCGCGATCGGCGTGTTCAGCGCCGGCGTCACGGCAGGCACAGGCATCGCGTATCTGCTCGGGGGCGCGGCGATCGGCTGGGCGTTTTCTCAAGGTGCGGTCGCAGTGCCGTTGCTGGGAGAACTTGCTGGCTGGCGGCTCGTCATGGTGGTGGTGGGACTGCTCGGGCTGCCGGTCGCGTTGCTCATGTTGTTGGTTCGCGAGCCGGCGCGCCCCGCGGGCTTTACGCCCGCCTCGTTGGCCGAGGTGTGGGGGCACTTTCGGCGCAACCTCGGCGTCTACGGCTATGTTTTCGCCGGGTATGGCACGACCTCGGTCACCGCGTTTGCGGTGATGACCTGGACGCCCGCGCTGTACCAACGGCAGTACGGCGCTAGCATTCCTGAGGCTGCAGTCGTGCTCGGTACGGTGGCGCTCGTCGGTGGCCTGCTCGGTGCCTTCGCGGGTGGCGCGCTGTCGGACTGGCTGGAGTCACGCGGCGATCGACATGCGAAGCTTCGGGTCCTGTTCGGCTGCGGTCTCGGCCTCGTGCTGCCCTCGATCCTCGCCCCGCTCATGCCGACCATGCACAGCCACGCGGCACTGATTTTTTTCACGTTTTTCTTTGGCACGGCTGCTACCGGGCCCGCGGGGGCCTACGTACAGTCGATTACACCGGATGGGATGCGCGCCCAATTCGGCGCCGCGTATCAGCTCGCGCTCGTGCTGGTAGGCGCGACCGTAGGTCCGTTCGCCGTCGGGTTCACGACAGACTTCGTATTCGGCGACGAGCAGAAGATCGGCTGGTCGATGATTCTCACGTCTCTGATCGCCAACCCGCTCGCCGCATGGCTGCTGTGGCGGGCGCTCAGCTCAGCACGTGCACGGCCTTGAGACGCGAGTAACTCAAGAGCTCCTCAAGGCACTCCTCGCCTCCGAGGCCACTGTCTTTCCAACCACCGAACGGCGTGCCGACAAAGTGCTGGCCTGCCGTATTGATCCACACGGTGCCAGCCTCGATCTGGCGGATCATGCGCATGGCGAGGGGTAACTCCCGTGTCCAAACAGCGGCCGTAAGGCCCAGCTCGCTGTCGTTGGCGAGCGCCACGGCCTCGGCCTCATCGCGAAACTTGAGCGCGCAGACCACGGGGCCGAACACCTCCTCGCGTGCGAGGCGCATGGTGGGCGTGACGTCGGCGAACAGGGTCGGCTGAACCCAGTAGCCGTTCTCGAAGGCAGCGCCCGGAGGCCGGCCGCCACCCGTGACCAAACGAGCCCCCTCGCGCCGTGCAGAGTCGATGAGTTCAAGCACTCGTGCATGTTGGCGCGCCGAATTCACCGGGCCCATTTCGGAGTGCGGATCGAGCGGGTCACCGACGCGCAGCGCCGCCATGCGTGCGGCCACCCGATCGACGACCTCATCGTGTACCAACTCGTGCAGCAGCAGACGACTCGTGGATCCGCAGGACTGCCCCGCCCAGGCGAAGTTCATGCCACTCACCGCCGTCTCCACCACCCGATCGAGATCGGCGTCGGGAAAGACGACGAAGGGATTCTTGCCGCCGAGCTCCAGCGTGACGTGCTTCACGGAGTTCGCCGCCGCTGCGCGTTGGATGGCGAGCCCCGTAGGCACAGAGCCCGTGAAGCCGATGCGTCGGATCAGCGGATGGCGCACGAGCGCATCACCCGCGGGCGCACCGCGACCATGGACGATATTGACGAGCCCTCGCGGCAAATAATCACGACACAGTTCGCCGAGTATGGAACCGCTAAGCGGACTCGTTTCCGGCGTCTTGATGACCACACCGTTGCCCGCCATCAGGGGCGCAGCCAGATGTGCCGCCGCGAACATGAAGGGGTGATTGAAGGGCACGATGCGCGCGACCACACCATAGGGCTCGCGCAGCGTCAGGTGCAGCCCCGTGGCTGTGGCAGGAACCGTTTCGCCCTTCAGCTCGCTGCCGAGTCCTGCGAAGTACTCGAGATACCCGGCTGCAATCTGCACATCCGCCTGCAGTTTGGCGAGCGTGTTGCCGGTATCACGCGCCTCGAGTTCGAGGATTTCACTGCCACGCGCACGGATCCCCGCGGCAAGCCCCCGCAGCGCCGCGGCACGCGCCCACACAGAAAGCGCCGCCCAATCACGCTGCGCCGCCGCGCAAGCCCGCACGGCGCGATCGACATCTCCGGCCGTCGCGTTCGGCACGCGACCCAGGGGCTCCAAGGTTGCGGGACTGTGCGAGTCGATCCAATCACCCGCGGCGCCCCCCTCGCCCTCGGTTAAGGACCCATCGATCAGCATCAAGCGGTCGGCGTTGGACACTGCGCTCAAGGCCCCGCTTCGACGATGCGCAGCGTCTGGCGCAGCGCAGGTTTCTCGATGACCTGTACGGCTCCCGATGGCCATCGCACCTCCACTCGATCCACTGTGGCGCGCGATCCCACACCAAAGATCATCACAGGGTCGTTGGTAGAGTTGTAGCCGTGAGCGCTTTGCAGCACCTGATGCTGCACCAGATCGCCGGCTACGACAGTCACGCGAGCCCCTAAGGGGCTTCGTGGACTACGCTTGCCCTCTAGCGCCACCTTCAGCCAGCCGTTTCGGTTCGCACGGTTGACCAGCAGGCGATTTCGACCCGCCTGTGCGCTGACCTGCTTGCCCATGGCGTAGTAGGTCCGCTCAGTGACGAAGAGATCCGCAAAACCATCATCATTGAGATCCGCAGCGCCGACGCCTGAGCCAATGCCGAGACCTTCTGCTCCTGAACCGCGGGTCACATCTTCGAACGTGCCATCGCCGCGATTTCGCAGCAGCGTATTTTCCGCGGGCTCCCACGCAATGTAGAACTGCACAAACGGCGGAAAGTCACTGATCACGTCGTTGATGAGTACGTTCGAAGGGCCTCCGTTATTCAGATAGAGATCGACATGCCCATCGTTATCAAAGTCCGCCGCAACGCAGCCTCGCGTACCGCGGACGACGCCAGCACCAGACCGCGCGGTGATGTCCTCGAACGCCAGAGTGCCGCGCTCGCGCAAACGGTTAGCGATCATGCGTCCGGCCTGATCCGCCATGGGCAAGAACACGTCCATATCGCCGTCATGATCAAAATCGGCGATGCAGGCGCCCTGCGCGTTGCCGGGATTGAGAAACGGCAAGCCATTGGGTGGGCGTCGTGCGCGGGTGATGTCCTCGAACCGGCCATCACCCATATTGCGAAACAAGACTTTGCTGTCACGTTCGTTGGTCACGAGCAGGTCGATGCGACCGTCCTCGTCGAAATCGATCCAGTTCGGTGAACCTTGCGCGTTCGAGTCCTTGAGCTTGCCCTGCAGCGCAAC
>CAISHQ010000088.1 GCA_903885195.1 uncultured Pseudomonadota bacterium
AAGGACGAGCAGCCGACTTCGTCGTGCTCGACCGCTCGCCGTTCGAGATCGACTGGACGCGGGAGACTCCGCGCGTCGAACATACCTTCGCGGCGGGAAGGCCCGTGTATCGCGCCCACCACGTCTCGCCTATCCTGCGCACCTGATGGACATCGGCCTCATCGGCATCTACAACAACCTCGGCCCTGCGGCGGCCGCGGCGTTCCTCTTCTGGGGGATCTTCTCGATCACCATGCACGAACTGGCGCACGGCTGGGCGGCGCTCTCGCAGGGCGACGACACGCCGCGCATCTACGGCCGCATGACGCCCAACCCGGTGGTGCACATGGGGTGGGTGTCGCTCATCCTGCTCGTGCTCACCGGCATCGCGTGGGGCATGATGCCCACCGATCCGAGCAAGTACCGCTGGGGCCGTCGCGGCCGCATCATTGTGTCGGGAGCGGGGCCGGCGATGAACATCGTGCTGTGGCTCATCTGCTGGACCGCGTTCGGGCTGGTCGTGGCCAAGTACGCCGATGACGGCACGCTCGCGCGCGGACTCGGTGCCGTTCCAGAGGGCACCGAGAAGCAGCTGGCGACCTTCCTGCTCATCGGTGGCAGCCTGAACGGCATGCTGGCGCTCTTCAACATGCTGCCACTGCCGCCGTTCGACGGCGCGAGCGTGGTCGCGGGCTTCTCCCGCACCTACTACCGCTGGATGCACAACCCCCGTGTGGCCAGCGCGGGCTTCTTCATCGTGCTCGTGGCGATGTTCAGCGGCGTCGCGGGAATCCTGGGCCGATTCGCCAGCGACCTCGGGATCCGCGTGGCGGCGCTGGCCATGCAGTTCGCTGGCGCCAACTGAGCTCAAGGCGGCCGCCGGCGGGTTATCGGCGCAGCGTTGCGGGTCTGCCATTGCATCGCCACCGCGATTCGCCTACCTTTCCCGACTCGCAACCGCGAGCCGAAGGCGCAGCGCACGGCGGTCACTCCCGCTCCACACTGCGTCAGAGTCCTGATGAGTCCGTCATGCGACGGACGGGACCGAGGCCCGCCTTTGATGAAAGGGTGACGACATGGTCGTCCTCCGCATGAAGCGAATGGGCCGTGCCCATTCTCCGTTCTACCGTCTGTCCGCCATGGACAAGCGCAACCCGCGCGACGGCGCCGTGATCGAGAACCTGGGCTGGTACAACCCCGTCGCGAAGCCGGGAGCGCAGTACCAGTTCAACACCGAGCGCGTGAAGCACTGGCTCTCGGTCGGCGCCCAGCCCTCGGAGACCGCCGCCAACCTCCTCAAGAAGGTCGGCATCGATCCCACCCCGGGCAAGAAGTCGTAATCAGGTGATCTGACGAACGCCGTCGCGACGAGCGGCTGCGCTGCGTTGGTGACACATCGCTCTTCCCGCGTGCGAACCATGCGAATCGACGTGCTCACCATCTTTCCCGACCTGTTCACGGGCTTCCTCTCCACGAGCATTCCCGCGATCGCGATCGAGCAAGGCCGGATCTCGTGCCACACGCACGACATCCGCGCGTACGCAGCGAACAAGCACCGCAAGGTCGACGACCGGCCGTTCGGCGGAGGTCCAGGCATGGTGATGATGTGCCAGCCCATCTTCGACGCCGTGAAGGCAGCGGAATCCCAGGATTCCGAGCTGCGGGCGGTTCGCGTGCTGCTTACGCCGCAAGGCGAGCGCCTCACGCAGCCGCGCGTCGAATGGCTCGCGCAGCAGCCGCGCCTGACCCTCCTCTGCGGTCACTATGAAGGCATCGACGAGCGCGTGATCGAGGAGCTCAAGCCCCTCGAGATCTCGATCGGCGACTACGTCCTCTCCGGTGGCGAGCTCGGCGCGATGGTCCTCATCGACGCCGTCGCCCGCCTGCAGCCCGGCGTCCTCGGTCACGAGGAATCGGCTGCGGAGGACTCGTTCAGCGTGCGCTCCACCGATGGCGCACATCTCCTTGATTGTCCGCACTACACCCGTCCCCGCGAGTGGAACGGGCGCGAAGTGCCGGACATCCTGCTCTCGGGCGACCATGCTGCGGTCGACCGATGGCGGGATGCGCAGCGGATCGAGCGCACGCGCGAGCGTCGCCCCGATCTCCTGCAGAACTCTCCACTCGCAGAAGCGCAACCCCTGCCGGCGGCCAACAACAACAAGCCCGCCGCGCAAGTTGCACGCGCCAATCGGTCCCACGCTTCAGGCGAAGTGGGTGGACTGCTCGGCCAAACCGCGCCAGAAGGCGCATGAGGATCCAGATATGGCCCGTTTGAACCGTACCCAGGTGATCGAAGGCGTCGTGGCCGGCCAGCTCAAGGCCGCCAACGAGCTCCCCAAGTTCAGCGTCGGCGACACGATCGACGTGCACTACAAGATCATCGAAGGCGACAAGGAGCGCATCCAGGTGTTCCAGGGCGTGCTGCTCGCCGACACCGGCCGTGGCATCCACCGCATGATCACCGTGCGCCGCATCGTGGCGAACGAGGGCGTCGAGCGTTCGTTCCCCGTGAACTCGCCGCGCGTCGCCAAGATCGACGTCATCCGCCGCGGCGATGCCCGCCGCGCGAAGCTCTTCTACCTCCGCGACCGCTTCGGCAAGAGCCGCCGCCTGCGCGACCAGCGCCGCGGCCTCAAGCACGTCGAGGGTGGCGCGTCGGCGTCCGCCTGATCGGCGGCACGGACTACTCCTTCGGAAGCTCAGCGCGAGGCGCCCCACATGGGGCGCCTCGTTTCATTGGCGCGCGCCTCCGCCTACAGTGGTGCTGGCCGAGCGATTCCACCGCTCTCTCAGAGCCACGGCATGAAGACCCTCCTCCCCGCGAAGACCCTCGTCGCAGCGCTCGCGCCCACACTCGGCTGCCTCTCTCAAGTGTTCGCGCTGCCGCTCCCGCAGGACGCCGGCGCGACGACTCAAGCTCCGCCCGAAGATACGACGGATGCAGCGAAGATCCTGCTCGAGCGCGCGCGCACGCGCTACCAGTCGACGCAGACCTATCGCGACCGCATGCGCATCGCATCCTTCATGGTCGTCGACGATGGAAAGCCGAAGCCGATGCAGCAACTGGTCGCCGAAACACGGCTCGATCGAAAGGGCGGTTGTCTGTGGCGATACGAGCGGGTCGGGCACGCCGGCGGCGCCATGCCCTACGTGGTCTGGTCGCGCGAAGGCGAACTGTGGTCGAGCTACTGGGCGATTCAGAAAAAGGTCGAGGAGTTCGGCCCGAACGCGGAGCTTGCCTTCGCAGGTCCGACAGGCGTGTCATGCAACGCGACCAACATCGTGCTTCCGCTGCTGCTCCAGCGCAACGGGCGTCCGCGCTTCGGCTCGAGCGTGCTCGAGCTCACGGGCGCAACCGTCGGCACGCGCGAGAACATCGCCGGCATCGAGTGCGAGACGGTCAGTGGGACGGGCGGCGGCGACCGCGCATTCACGCTCTGGATCGACGCGAACGGCATTCTCCGCAAGGTTCGGCTCACCATGACCGTCGATCCCGCAAAGGTCGCGGATCGCGCGGTGGATGCGCGCGGCGCGGCGGTCCTGGAGCGGATGCGAGAGAAGAAGCGATGGACCTCCGTCACCGAGTTTGAGATAGAGCCGGTCTTCGATGCGCCGATCGCCGCAGAGGAACTCGACTTCAAGCCGCCCGCTCCGGCAGGACGACCCGCCGAGAAGCCCGACGAGACCGTCGGCTGACCCCACGGAGGGCGCATAAGTGCACGGCACGTGCCAGGCAGTGCCTGGCACTG
>CAISHQ010000089.1 GCA_903885195.1 uncultured Pseudomonadota bacterium
GCCGAGGAGATCGCTGCCAACTACTCACACGCCTTCATCACCTTCATGGAAGGCTTCCTCGGACGCTTGTGGAATCGCCTCTACGACGGTGTGACCTTCAGTCACGTGGAGACGCTGCGCAACATCGCGCAGGACCGCGAGATCGTCTTCGTGCCCTGTCACCGCAGCCACATGGATTATCTGCTGTTGTCCTACGTGATCTACAAGCAGGGCTACGCGGTGCCGCACATTGCCGCGGGCATCAATCTCAACATCCCGGTGGTCGGGCGCTTCCTGCGCAAGGGCGGTGCGTTTTTCATTCGCCGCAGCTTCGCGGGCAACGCGCTCTACACGGCCGTGTTCATGAAGTACCTCGCCATCATCATGGCGCGCGGTCATTCGATCGAGTACTTCGTCGAAGGCGGACGCTCGCGTACCGGTCGGTTGCTGCAACCCAAGACCGGCATGATTTCCATGACCGTCCGCAGCTACCTGCGCGACCCGCGGCGCGCGGTGGTGTTCCTGCCGGTGTATTTCGGCTACGAGCGCATCGTTGAGGCGAACACCTACGTTGGTGAACTGTCGGGACAGCCCAAGCGCAAGGAGAGCATCGGCGATCTGCTGCGCGCGTTGCGTGTGCTGCGCGAGAATTTCGGTCGCGTGCACGTGAATCTCGGCGAACCGATACAGCTCGAGGACGTACTCGCCCGGCATTGTGCGGACTGGCGCGATCGTACGCTCGACAACGAGGCTCGGGCGCCTTGGGTTGCACCGGTGGTCGACGAGCTCGCCGGTCGCATCATGCGTAACATCAACGCTGCCGCGGCCGTCACCCCGGTGAATCTTCTGGCCGTGACGCTGCTTGCGACGCCACGGCAGGCCATGGCAGCTGCGGAGCTCGCGCGGCAGATCGATCTTTACCTCGCCTTGCTGCAACGCACGGCTTACGACGCGCGGGTGACGATCGCTGCAAGTGATGGCCAGAGTGTCATTACCTACGGCGAAAGCATGAAGCTGCTGCAGCGGCAGTCCCACAAGCTCGGTGACATCGTGCGCGTGGAGGCGGAGATGGCGGTGCTGATGACCTACTACCGCAACAACGTGCTGCATCTGTTTGCGTTGCCCTCGTTGATTGCCTGCGCGTTCATCGGCAACGCGGTGGTCGGCACGGAGGACATCCAGCGTCTTGCCTGGCGCGTGTATCCCTACGTGGCCGAGGAGTTGTTCCTCAAGTGGCGCGAGGAAGAGTTGGCCGACGTGGTCTCGCGCACTCTCGAGACCCTCGCCGATCTCGGTGTGCTCGAGCGAGTCGAGGGCGCGGCGTGGCGGCGTCCGCCGCCGAATTCGCCGCGCGCGGTGCAGTTGTCGCTGCTCGCACAATCGACGGTGCAAACCATCGAGCGCTACTACCTGGCGATCGCCACGCTGACCCATGCCGGCTCGGGAGTGCTGACGGCCAAGGCACTCGCAGAGCGATGCCAGTTGACGGCGCAGCGCATCACGATGCTCTACGGCTTCAACTCACCGGAGTTTTCCGATCGGGCCTTGTTCGACCAGTTCATTGCGCTGCTCCTTGCCCGACGCGTGATCCGTACCGGACCCACCGGTTTACTCGAATTCGACGAAGTGCTGGCGCGCGTCGCAGCGGATGCCGAGTTCGTCCTGTCCGAGCAGATCCGGCACAGCATCCTGCAGGTCACGCAGGCAGAGGTGTAAGGCCGGGCGTCGCGGCGTCGGTCGCGCGCGGCTCCCCGTCAGTCCTCGCCCGAGGGTCGACCGCGAGCGCGCTTGATGGAGCCGCGGCGCGACTTGTGCTCGAGTCTGCGCTGCTTTGAGGCACGGGTCGGTCTTGTCGCTCGGCGCAGCTTGGGTTCGACGAGTGCCGCCTCGATGAGTGCGGCGAGGCGCGTCTCGGCATCGCGCCGATTTTGCTCCTGGCTGCGCTCGCCCCGGGCGACGAGCAGCACGGCACCCTCGTCGGTGAGGCGACGACCGGCGAGTCTGCGCAGGCGATCCTTGACCCGCTCCTCGAGCACGAGGCAACCCTCGAGATCGAAACGCAGTTGCACGGCGCTCGAGACTTTGTTGACGTTCTGACCGCCGGGCCCTCCCGACTTGATGAACGCGATCTGCAGATCGCTGTCGGGGATCAGTACTCTACCCGCGCGGATCGGCATGTTCGCCCACGGGTCCGAGCACGCGGACTTCCTGCTGCGCCACGGGAATCTTGATGCCCGCTTCCTTGAACAGCTTCCAGATGCGCCGGTTGACGTCCGAGCGCACGTTGTTGACGCCGTTCATTGGGTCGCGGATCCAGAACCGCGACTCCAGGCGGATGCCGTAGTTCTCGAAGGCCAGCAGTCGCGACACCGGCTCGGGGTCACGCAGGATGCGCGGATGATCGCTGGCGGCCTTGACCAGCAATTGCAGCGCCAACTCCGGATCGTCGTCGTAACTGATCATCACCGGCAGCCGCAGACGAACGCGCTGATCCGAATAACTCCAGTTGATCACCGAAGTGGTGATGAGGTTCTGGTTAGGCACCAGCGACTCGACTCCATCGCGATCGCGCACGACGACATAACGGCCGCGCAGCTCCTGCACCCAGCCGAAATTCTCCGAGGTCGTACCGGTGTGCTGCGTGAAGCTGATGACATCGCCGGGCTTTATGGACTTGTCCATCAGCAGCACGAAGCCGCTGACGAAGTTCGCGGTGATGTCGCGGATGCCGAAGCCGAGGCCAAAGACGATCGCGCCAGTGAGCACGGTCAGCGCCGTCAGATCGACGCCTGCCGAGTTGATGCCAAGCAGGATGCCGAGGCTGATGAGCAGGAAGTTGGCGAATTTCGCGATGCCGACCCGTGTCGAGGGCGCCAACGATTCGAGCTTCATCACCCGCCGCTCGATGGCCTTGGCGAGCAGCGTCATGATCAATACGAAGGCGGTGATCACGACCAGGCTCTTCAACAGCGTCCAAAGACTGAAGACCGACTTGCCGGGCAGCAGGTCGATGGTGTCGAGGATCTGCTCCAGCCAGTCGAACCAGCCGAGCAACTCGAAGCCGAGCCCGAGCCACAGCACGAAGGTCAGGCCGCTCTCGGATTTGGCGATCCAGCTGTCGCTGCCCACGAGCAAGCGCATGGCGTATACGCCAAGGCGTACCGCGCCGAGTGCCACCACGAGGCGCAGCGCCAGCTCGAGCACGTTGTCGCTCATGCCGTAGCGGCGAACGATGGCCAGTGCAATCGCCGTCGCGCCCGCCGCGACGATGTAGGGGGCAGCGATGACCAGCGTTTCGATGAGACGCGCCGAGAGGCCTTCCGCAGGATTCTGCAAACGCTGTTTGAACGCCGCGCGCACGATCCGACCGGCGATCACCGCCACGGCGATGGCGATCAGGACCGCAAGTACCTCGTTCAGTCCATCGCTGCTCAACAATTCGGCGAGCAGGTCGGTCGAGGCGAGGTTGCGTGGGTCCATGCGTGGGTCCTCAGGCGTTCAGATCAGGAATCAGCGTGCTGCCGTAGCGCTCGATCTGATCCTTGATCATCAGCTTGCGCTTTTTCAGGCGTTTTATCTGGATCTCGTCGACGTGGATGTCCATCGACAGTCGGGTGATGATCTCGTCGAGATCGCGATGCTCGATACGCAACTGCCGCAGTTTCTCGACGTTGCGGAACAACTCGCGGTTTACCTTGTCTTCGTCGTCGCCGGTCATCGCAGTCGAGCCGCCACCGTCTCAAGATCGGCCGGTAGCTTAGCGAAGCGCCCGGGCGGATTCCACGGCACGGCCGGGTCATGGAAATCAGAGCCCGTCGAGGCCGCGAGCTTGTAGCGGCGCGCCAGCGTGGCGAGCCGATCAAGATCGTTCGGGCTGATGCCGGCTACGCCGATCTCGAGCGCGCTACCGCCCTGCGCGGCGAATTCCTCGAGCAGGCGTCGCAGTGCACCCGAAGAGAGCCGGTAGCGGTGCGGATGCGCGAGCACGATTTCGGCGCCTGCGCCCCGCAGCACCTCGAGCGTTGCTTCGAGCGTTGGCCAATGCTCGGTGAGGTGGCCGGGCTTGCCGTGACCGAGCCACTCGTCGAAGGCGGCGCCGATGTCCGCACTGAAGCCTGCCTCGACCAGTGCGCGTGCCAGATGCAAACGGGTCGGCACAGGCGAGGCGGCGCAGGCGAGGCTGGCAAGAGAGCGGCCTGGTACCGGTTTGCGTGCGCCGCGAGTTCGATGCTCCAGGCGCTCGCCGATGTCGCGCAGACGCTGACGACGCTGCTCGCGAATCGCCGCCAGATGCGCGTGCAGCGCACTATTTTCGAGGTGCGGTTGCAGCCCGATCACATGGACGGTCTGGCCATTCCAGCCCGCGGTGACCTCCACCCCAGCGGTGAACTGCAGTCCGGCAGCGAGCGCAGCCGAGGCAGCCTCGACGCAACCCTCGAGCGTGTCGTGATCGGTGAGTGCCGCGCGTTGCACGCCGCGCGCGGCGGCCAGTTGCATGAGCGCAGCCGGAGCGAGCACGCCGTCGGAGTGCAGGCTGTGCAGGTGCAGATCGGCAACCGGGGCAGGGCTCATCCCCGCTATGATAGACGCATGGATCTCCCCGCTGCGGCGCGTCCTGACTGGAGCGCCATCGATACCGTGCTGCTCGATCTCGACGGCACCCTGCTCGACCTCGCCTTCGACAACTACGTCTGGCTGGGCCGGATACCCGAGATCTTTGCCGAGCGTCACGGCCTCTCGATCGCCGAGACGCATGCGGAGCTTGCCCCGCGGTTCCGACGCGTGGCGGGCACTCTCGAGTGGTATTCGATCGATTATTGGAGCCGCGAACTCGGCATCGACATCGAAGCCGTGCACAACGAGGAGGCCGGCCGGGTGGCCTGGCTGCCGGGGGCACGCGACTTTCTCGAGCGCTTGCGCGAGGGCGGCAAGCGACTCGTGCTGCTTACCAACTCACATCCCGCGATTCTGCAGATCAAGCATCGGCAGACCGGCGTGCTGAATTATCTCGATTCCGCCTACACATCCCATGGTTTCGGCGCGCCGAAAGAGGATCAGCTGTTTTGGCAGACGGCGCAGGCCACGGTCGGTTTCGATCCGCAGCGTAGCCTGTTTGCCGATGACAGCGCGGCCGTGCTGCATGCCGCGATCCGCGCCGGCATCCGTCATGTATACGGGGTGCGCCGCCCCGACTCTTCGCGTGAGCCGCATGCGCACGAGGAGTTCGAATCGATCGATGGCGTCAGCGAGTTGCTCGACGCCCCGCGGGCCTGAGCGTCGGCGAACCGACGCGCGGCCAAGGGCATCCGGAGCTCGGAGTTAGCGCGGACCGCCACCACGGCGGCTGCCGCCACCGCCACGCGGGCCGCCCCCGCGGCGATCGCCACTGCGTCCACCGCCGCCACCGCCGCGCGGACCACCACCACCGCCACCCCGGCGAGCACCGCCAGCGCCGCCGCGGGCCTCGAAAGGCCGACGTGGGGGCCAGGTCAGTTCGGGCAGCGTGTCGACCGAAATCGGCTCATAGGGAATCTTGCGCCCGATGAATTTTTCGATGTCGGGCAGACCGACCGCGTACTCCTCGCAGGCAAAGCTGATCGCGTCGCCCTCGGCTCCGGCGCGCGCGGTGCGCCCGATGCGGTGCACGTAGTCGGCACAGTCCTGCGGCAAGTCGTAGTTGAAGACGTGACTGACTTCGGGAATATGCAAGCCGCGCGAGGCGACGTCGGTCGCGATCAGCACGGCGAGTTTGCCCTCGTGGAAATCCTGCAGGAAGCGCAGGCGTTTCTTCTGCGGCACGTCACCGGAGAGCGCTTGCGCGTCGATGCCGTTCGCGCGCAGTACGTCTTCGAGGCGTTCGGCCACGCGCTTGGTGTTGACGAACACCATGGTCCGATGCGGGTCCATCTTGCGCAGCAGCCCGACGAGCAGCGGCATCTTTTCTTCCATGGCCGGGTAGTAGATAACCTGGCGGACGCGATCGGCCGTGATCTTCTCGGGCTCGATGCGCACGAGCTCGGGGTTGTTCATGTGCTCGTAGGCAAGCTCGAGCACGCGCTGCGATAGCGTCGCGGAGAACAGCATCGATTGGCGATGTTCCGGCGGTGGCAGTCTGCGCAGCATGTAGCGGATGTCGGCGATGAAGCCGAGATCGAACATACGGTCGGCCTCATCGAGGACCACCGCCTGCGCTTCGCGCAGTTCAAAGACATGTTGCTTGTAGTAGTCGATGATGCGACCCGGAGTGCCGATCAAGACGTCGACGCCGCCTTCGAGCTCACGGCGCTGCTTTTCGTAGTCGACGCCACCGAACACCACGGCAATGCGCAGGCCCGTGTGGCGGCCGAGAGTCAGCG
This sequence comes from uncultured Pseudomonadota bacterium, assembly GCA_903885195.1. GTDB lineage: Bacteria > Pseudomonadota > Gammaproteobacteria > Steroidobacterales > Steroidobacteraceae > UBA964. Next base: position 6,336 of record CAISHQ010000089.1, read on the forward strand.
CGTCCTGGTGGATCTGCACAGCGAGCTCGCGCGTCGGTGCAATGACGAGCGCGCGGATCGCGGTTGCCGTTCGTGTGGCCGGAGCGGGCTTGGCGAGCAGGTTCTGGAAGAGGGCGACCAGGAAGGCTGCGGTCTTGCCGGTACCGGTTTGCGCCTGGCCTGCGATGTCGCGACCGGCGAGTGCAAACGGCAAGGTTTGTGCCTGGATGGGCGTGCAGCGGGTGAATCCGGCTTCCTCGATGCCCTGCATCAGGGCGGGCGCGAGATCGAGTGCGGAGAAGGTCAGATCGGAAAGGTGGTTGTCAGACATTGAGTTCCATCGAGATTAAAAACGGAGGGGATGCTTGCAAATGCTGCAGGAATTGGCTACAAAAGGTTCCCAGAAGGGCGTTCTGCCCCCTTGGTTTGGCACCGCCCCCCACAAAATTCAGTCCAGCCTGGTAACACCAGAGGCAAAATCCCAACTCCTTAAGACGGTCTAGTGTAACCGTTTGACAGCCCCCTCGGACACCGGCGTTCAGCCCCGGGGCGTGCAAACCCCCCACCCAACGATTTTTTTGTCATGTCCTGTACCACTCCAACCGGAGGTTTACCCGCGTGAGCAGCCCTCACATCATCAACACCAGCGACGCTTCGTTCGCTCAAGACGTTCTCAAATCCGATAAACCCGTTCTGCTCGATTTCTGGGCGGAGTGGTGCGGTCCCTGCAAGATGATTGCGCCGATCCTCGATGAACTCGCCGGCGTCTACGCCGACCGCGTGCGCATCGCCAAGCTCAACATCGACGAGAATCCGCAGACGCCGCCCAAGTTCGGCATCCGCGGCATCCCGACGTTGATCCTGTTCAAGAACGGGACGGTCGAGGCGCAGAAAGTGGGCGCGGTGTCGCGTTCGCAGTTGGCTGCGTTTCTGGACAGCCACCTGTGAGAGGCGGATACCTCGGGGGTCAGGGTGGCGGCGGCGGTCGCCAGCGTCAGGGCGGCAAGGGTCCGCGTCACGGTAATCGCGATCCGAACCGCGGGCCGCGCCATGGCAACGTCGGCGGGCCCATGCACGACGAAATGCCGATGGACCATGCGCCGTTCATCGATTCGGGTGAGGACGCGGAGATCATCTCGCCGGCGGAGCTAGCCGCTTCGCGCAATTCGATGAATCTCACCACGCTGAAGGCGATGCCGATCAGCAAGCTCGTCGAGATGGCCGCTGCGCTGGGCGTGGAGAACATGGCCCGCTCGCGCAAGCAGGACATCATCTTCAGCCTGCTGAAGGCTCACGCGCGCAAGGGCGAGGACATCTACGGTGATGGCGTGCTCGAGATCCTGCAGGATGGCTTTGGCTTCCTGCGCTCGGCCGATGGCTCCTACCTCGCTGGACCGGACGACATCTACATCAGCCCGGCGCAGATTCGGCGCTTCAATCTGCGCACCGGTGACACGATCTCCGGCCTCATTCGTCCGCCCAAGGACGGTGAGCGTTATTTCGCGCTGCTGAAGGTCGGTGAGATCAACTTCGACTCGCCCGAGAACGCACGCAGCAAGGTGCTGTTCGAAAACCTCACCCCGCTGCACCCGACCAAGCGCCTGAAGCTTGAGCGCGGCAACGGTTCCACCGAGGATTTGACGGCTCGCGCCATCGATCTGTGTGCGCCGATCGGCAAGGGTCAGCGCGGTCTCATCGTCTCGCCGCCCAAGGCCGGCAAGACGATGCTGCTGCAGAACATCGCCACCGCCATCACCGCGAACCATCCCGAGGTGTACCTCATCGTGCTGCTTATCGACGAGCGGCCCGAGGAAGTCACCGAGATGCAACGCACGGTGAAGGGCGAAGTGGTGTCCTCGACCTTTGACGAGCCGGCGGCCCGTCACGTGCAGGTGGCCGAGATGGTCATCGAGAAGGCGAAGCGTCTTGTTGAGCACAAGAAGGACGTGGTCATCCTGCTCGACTCGATCACGCGTCTGGCACGCGCCTACAACACCGTGGTGCCAAGCTCAGGCAAGGTGCTCACGGGTGGTGTCGATGCCAACGCATTGCAGCGTCCGAAGCGTTTCTTCGGTGCGGCGCGCAACATCGAGGAAGGCGGTTCGCTGACCATCCTCGCCACGGCGCTGATCGACACCGGCTCGAAGATGGACGATGTGATCTACGAGGAATTCAAGGGCACGGGTAACAGCGAAATCCATCTGGATCGTCGCATCGCGGAGAAGCGCGTGTTCCCGGCGATCAACATCAATCGTTCGGGCACCCGTAAGGAAGAGCTCATCACCGATCAGGGTGAACTGGCGAAGATGTGGATCCTGCGTAAGCTCCTGCACCCGATGGACGAGCTTGCCGCCATCGAGTTCCTGCTCGACAAGATGAAGGACACGAAGACCAATTCGGACTTCTTCGAGGCGATGAAGCGCTAGCGCGTGATGGCGCGGCAGCCCGTGCAGACGGGCTGTTGCGTCAGACGGGCTGTTGCGTCAGGCGGGCTGTTCGCGCGCGATCGCGCGGTAGCCGATGTCGCGGCGATAGCGCAGCCCCGGCCAGTGGATGCAATCAACCAGCGCGTAGGCCGCCTGCTGCGCCTCGCCGACCGTCTCGCCAAGCCCGACCGCGCAGAGCACGCGCCCGCCGTTCGTCACCACCGTATCGCCATGCAGGGCAGTACCTGCGTGGAAGACTTTGCCCGGCAATCGCGCGGCAGCCTCCAGACCTTCAATCACGTCGCCCTTGCGAATGGCTTCCGGATACGCATCGGCTGCGAGTACGACGCCGAGCGCGGCACGCGGATCCCAGTCCATGCTGACCTGATCGAGCGTCCCGTCGAGCGCCGCTTCGCAGAGCAGCGTTAGATCGGAGCGCAGCCGCGCCATGATCGGTTGGGTTTCCGGGTCACCGAAACGACAATTGAATTCCAGCACGTTGGGTGTGCCGTCCGGCGCGATCATGATGCCGGCGTACAGAAAGCCGGTGTAGGGCATGCCGTCGGCCGCGAGCCCGCGGATGGTCGGCCAGATCACCTCGCGCATGATGCGCTCGTGCATGGCCGGAGTGACCACGGGTGCGGGCGAATAGGCACCCATACCGCCCGTGTTCGGACCCGTATCGCCATCGCCGATGCGCTTGTGATCCTGCGAGGTCGCAAACGGCAACACGTGCTCGCCGTCCGCCATGACGATGAAGCTTGCTTCTTCGCCGGGCAGGAATTCTTCGATCACGACCTCGACACCGGCCTCACCGAACTGCCCATCGAACATGGCGCGGGCGGCGCTGATCGCCTCCTCGGCCGTGTCGACGATCAGCACGCCCTTGCCCGCAGCCAGACCGCTCGCCTTGACCACGATGGGTGTGCGTTGCCGCCGCACCCAATCGGCGTCGAAGTTCTCGCGCGTGAAGGTCGCATAGGCTGCCGTGGGAATGCCGTGACGGCGCAGGAATTCCTTGGTGAAGGCCTTCGAGCCTTCCAGTTGCGCGGGCGCCTTGTGCGGCCCAAAGCAGCGCAGACCGGCGGCTTCGAAGGCATCGACAACGCCGAGCACGAGGGGCGCTTCGGGCCCGATGATCGTCAGTCCGACGTTCTCGCGCCGCGCGAGATCCACGAGCGCTGCGACATCCTCCGCGGCCACTGCGACATTACGCAGCTTGGGTTCGCGCGCCGTACCCGCATTGCCCGGCGCCACCAGCACTTCGCTGACGCGGGGTGATTGCGCACACTTCCAGGCGAGCGCGTGCTCGCGACCGCCGCCACCGACGAGGAGGACCTTGAGGGATGCGCTCATGCTGCGTTCTCTTGGGTGCTCAGTGACGGAAGTGACGCATGCCGGTGAAGACCATGGCCATGCCATGCTCGTCCGCCGCGGCGATGACTTCGGCATCGCGCAGGCTGCCACCCGGCTGGATCACGGCACCGATGCCGTATTCGGCCGCCACGTCGAGCCCGTCGCGGAAGGGCAGGAACGCGTCCGAGGCCATCACCGCACCGCTCACCGCAATCTTTTCGTCTGCGGCTTTCATGGCGGCGATGCGGCTCGAGTAGACGCGACTCATTTGCCCGGCACCGATGCCGAGGGTGCTGTGTTCGCGTGCGTAGACGATGGCATTGGATTTGACGAACTTGCAGACCCGCCATGCGAAGAGCAGATCGTCGAGTTCCGCGGTGGTCGGCTGGCGGCGACTGACGACTTGCAGTTGATCGCGGCGGACCATGCCGAGATCGCGGGTCTGCGCGAGCAAGCCGCCTGAGACCGAGCGGAACTCGAGTTCGGCACCGTGATCGACGGGCAGGTCGCCGAGTTCGAGTACGCGCACGTTGGGTTTGGCGGCGAGCGCCGCGCGTGCCTCGGGCAGGATGGCGGGAGCAGCGAGCACTTCGACAAATTGACGCTCGAGTATCGTGCTGACGGTCGCAGCATCGAGCGGGCGATTGAAAGCCAGGATGCCGCCGAAGGCCGAGGTCGGATCGGTACGATAGGCGCGATCGTAGGCGGCCCGCGGATCGCCGGCGACAGCGACGCCGCAGGGGTTGGCGTGCTTGACGATCACGCAAGCCGGTTCGCTGAACTGCCTCACGCACTCGATGGCGGTGTCGGCGTCGGCGATGTTGTTGAAGGACAGCTCCTTGCCCTGCAGCAGACGCGCGTTCGATACGGACGGTCCGCGCGGTGTCACGTCGCGGTAGAACGCAGCCTGCTGGTGCGGGTTCTCGCCGTAGCGCAAGTCCTGCACCTTCTCGTACACCAGCGGCAGCGACTGCGGGAATGCGGAACCGGGCGCCGGATTACGGCCCTGCAGGTAGTTCGCCACCATGGTGTCGTAGCGTGCCGTATGCGCAAACGCCTTGGCTGCGAGCCAGGCGCGCAGTTGCGGTGTGGTGGATCCGTCGTGCTGCTCGAGCTCGCCGAGTAACGCTCCGTAGTCCGCAGGATCAACGAGCACCGTCACGGCGTCGTGATTCTTGGCCGCCGCGCGCACCATGGCCGGGCCACCGATATCGATGTTCTCGATGGCCTCCGAGTAGGTACAGGCGGGACGCGCCACGGTCTCCGCGAAGGGATACAGGTTGACCACCAACAGATCGATGCGTTCGATGCCGTGCAGGCTCATCACGCTCTCGTCGACGCCGCGACGACCGAGCAGGCCACCATGGATGCGCGGATGCAGGGTCTTCACGCGCCCGTCCATGATTTCGGGGAAGCCTGTGTGCTTCGACACCTCGGTTACGGTGATGCCCTGCTCGGTGAGTAACCGAGCGGTGCCACCCGTGGAGAGGATGGCGACACCGCGCTCCGCCAGAGTACGGGCGAGTTCCACCACGCCGGTCTTGTCGGAAACGGAAATCAGCGCGCGACGCAGCGTGACCGGCATGAGCTAACCCTCCGTTAGACCAAATTCGCGCAGCTTGCGACGCAGCGTTGCGCGGTTGATGCCGAGAATGTCTGCCGCGCGGGTTTGATTGCCCGCCGCATGCTTCAGCACGACGCGAAACAGCGGCTCTTCGACCTCACGCATGACCAGATCGTACAGGCCGCCGGTCTTGTGACCGTTGAGGTGCGTCAAGTATTGCTCGAACGCGCGTTCGGCATGGTTGCGCAGCGGCAACTCAGGATTGCTCTTTTGGTCTGCCGCCATCGCCCGCTCCCACCCATGCGTCAAAGTATTCGCTGGCACACGCGAACTGCAGGGATGTCGATTCCGCCGCCATGAGACGAGGCCGCGCCTGGGGCGCCGCCTCGAGCAGCCTCGAATACCAGCCGAGATGTTTGCGTGCGATCCGCAGTCCGGACTCTTCGCCGTGGAAGGCGTAGATGGCCTGCAAATGCCCAAGAACTATATCACGCAGTTCTGCCCGCGGCAGCGGCGGGGGCACTCGGCCTGTCGTCAACAGACCATTGATGTCGCGAAAAATCCAAGGTGCGCCATGGGATGCTCGTCCCACCATGACTCCGGCCGTGCCGGTGAACGCCATCACCTCCCGGGCCTTGTCGGCGTGGGTGATGTCGCCGTTGGCGATTACGGGGATGGAGACGGCGGCGCGAATGTCGCGGATGGTCTCGTACTCGGCCTCACCTTCGTAGAAATCGGCGCGCGTACGGCCGTGGATGGCGAGTGCTGCGATGCCGCTGGCCTCGGCGATGCGGGCGACGCGTACGCCATTGCGATGTTCGCGGTTCCAGCCTGTGCGGGTTTTGAGTGTGACCGGTACGCCTGCGGGTTCGGCTGCTTTGACGACCGCCTCGAGGATGCGACCGACGAGCGCCTCATCCTGCAGCAGTGCCGAGCCGCACAGTCGATTGCAGACTTTCTTTGCCGGGCAGCCCATGTTGATGTCGATGATTTGTGCGCCGAGCTCGACGTTGCGACGCGCCGCCTCGGCCAGCGCCTCGGGCTCGGCGCCTGCCAGCTGCACCACGCGCGGTTCGCTCTCGCCCTCGTGGTTCATTCTTTGACGTGACTTGCGGGAGTTCCACAGCCGCGTGTCGGCGGTGATCATCTCCGAGGCGGCGAGCGCGGCACCGAGGCGCCTTGCGAGCATGCGAAAGGGGCGGTCGGTGACACCGGCCATGGGCGCCAGTACCGCCGGAGCGGGGATGTCCCAACGGCCGATGCGAAACGCCGCGCTCACGCCGGCTCACCGGCGGCGCTGCGGGTGCCGGCGAGGCAGACCCAGCCCTCGAGCGATCGCCATGGACGCAGCGTGAGCCAGGGGCTGTAGGCTGCGATGACCTCGGCAGCCTGCTCCTCGAGCAGACCGGCGAGTACGAGTTCGCCGTCGGGTTTCAGCAGCGCCGCAAGACGCGGTGCGAGTTCGCACAGCGGGCCGGAGAGAATGTTGGCGAGCAGCAGATCCGCGGCAAGCGGTGCTTGCGGTGCCTCGTTCGCGATCGTCAGCGCCTGTGCGACGCCGTTGGCTGCGGCGTTATCCAGCGTGGCGGTCAGCGCTTGCGGATCGATGTCATAGGCTACGGCGTGTGCCGCGCCGAGGCGCAGCGCGGCGATGGCGAGCACGCCCGAGCCGCAGCCGTAATCGATCACGAGTGGTGTATCGCTACCAGAGTGTGAGTCGCGCGCCGCCCGCGCGTCGAGGTATTCGAGGCACAAGCGCGTGGTGGGATGGGTGCCAGTGCCGAATGCCAAACCGGGATCCAGCTTGATCACCACCGCGTTCGCCTCGTCCACGGACGCGTGCGACGGGCAAATCCACAGCCGCTCGCCAAAACGCATGGGCTGAAAATCGCGCAGCCACTCTCGCTCCCACACACGATCGGCGATCTCGCTGACCTGTAGCCGTGACGGAGCGCAGCCGATGTCGATCGCCAGCTGCGCCAGAGTTTCCGCAGTCAGCGGTTCGGTATAGACCGCCTGCAGGCGCGTCGCCGGCCACAGCCGCACCTCGCCCGGTGCAGGCTCGAGAATGGCGTCGTCACGACAATCGGTGAGTACGACCGATACCGCGCCAGCCTCGAAACAGGCCTGCTCCACGTGTTCGGCGTCGAGCTCGTCGAGCTCGAGGGTGATGGCCTGCTGTGGCACGAGGTCCGGAGGGCGCGCGGGCTACTTGAGCCCGAGTCGACGCTCGAGGTAGTGGATGTCGAGACCGCCCTGCTGGAACGCGGCGTGGGCGAGGATCTCCTGATGCAGCGCCGCATTGGTTTTGATGCCCTCGACGACCATCTCCGCCAGCGCATTGCGCATGCGGGCAATCGCCGTGTCGCGCGTGTCGCCGTATGAAATGAGCTTGGCGACAAGAGAGTCGTAGTGCGGCGGCACGTTGTAGCCCGAGTACATGTGGCTGTCGACGCGAATGCCCGGGCCACCCGGTGCGTGCCACAGGCGCACGGGACCCGGGGAGGGCATGAAGGTTTTGGCATCTTCGGCGTTGATGCGGCACTCGAGTGCGTGGCCGCGCAGCACCACGTCAGACTGTCGCCAGGGTAAGGGCTCGCCCGCGGCGATCATCAATTGCGTCTTGACCAGATCGATGCCGGTGATGAGTTCGGTGACCGGATGCTCCACCTGGATGCGGGTGTTCATTTCGATGAAATAGAACTCGCCGTCCTGATAGAGAAACTCGAGGGTGCCGGCGCTGCGATAGCCGACGGCGCGGCAGGCATCGACGACACGCTCGCCCATCTTTTCGCGCTGCGCTGCCGTAATGCCGGGCGCCGGCGCCTCCTCGATGACCTTCTGGTGCCGGCGCTGCATCGAGCAGTCGCGCTCACCGAGATGGATGACGTTGCCGTGGTGATCGGCGATGACCTGGAACTCGATGTGCCGCGGCTTCTCGAGAAACTTCTCCATGTAGACCTGGCCGTTGCCGAAGGCGGCCTGCGCTTCCGAGCGCGTCACGTTGATCGAGTGCAGCAACGCGGCGGGGTTGTGCACCACGCGCATGCCGCGACCGCCGCCGCCGCCGGACGCTTTGATGATGACGGGATAGCCGATGTCGCGGGCGATGCGCAGATTTTCGTCATTGTCGTTGCCGAGCGGCTCGCCTGAGCCTGGCACACAGGGCACGCCATGCGACTTCATGACTTTGATGGCCGATACCTTGTCGCCCATCATGCGAATCGTGTCGGCCTTCGGGCCGATGAATACGAAGCCGCTCTTCTCCACCCGCTCGGCGAAGTCGGCGTTCTCGGACAGGAATCCGTAACCCGGATGGATGGCCGCCGCGTCCGTGAGTTCGGCCGCGGCGATGATCGAGGGCATGTTGAGGTAACTCTTCGCCGAAGGCGGCGGACCGATGCAGACCGACTCGTCGGCCAGAAGCACGTGCTTCAGGTTGGCATCGGCAGTGGAGTGCACGGCGACCGTCTTGATGCCGAGCTCGCGGCAAGCGCGCAGCACCCGCAATGCGATTTCGCCGCGGTTGGCGATGATGACCTTGTCGATCATTGCCGCGGGGTCACTGGATCGCGAACAGGGGTTGGCCGAACTCGACCGGATCGCCGTTCTGCACGAGCACCGAGGTGATCTTGCCGGCGCGATCCGATTCGATCTGGTTCATCATCTTCATCGCCTCGATGATGCACAGCACCTGACCGACTTTGACCTCATCGCCGATTTGCACGAAAGCCTTGGCGCCCGGAGCCGGTGCCGAATAGAACGTGCCGACCATCGGCGCAGGCACCATATGGTCGATCGAGGTGGGCGCGGGCGCAGCAGGTGCGGCCGCAGCGGCCGCCGGTGCGCTTGTGACCTGCAGCGGTGGGGGCGCGAACATCTGGGGCTGGCTGAACACTGCGCCGCTCGTCATCCGGCTGATGCGCACGGACTCCTCGCCTTCCTTGATTTCGATTTCGGCGATGCCCGACTCTTCGAGCAGCTCGATCAGTTTTTTGACTTTGCGGATGTCCATAAACCCCCCAATTAGGCTGCGAAATGTACCCTATTCCCGACACAATCGGCGAAAAAGGCGACATTTGTGCGCTCCGAGGCCGGTCGCGGCCCGTCGGGGTCTGCCCATGGACTGTGCGGGGTCGCTCAGCCGTTTGCGGCAGCGGGGCGGGCGGCTTCGAGACGGCGCAATTCGTCGCGGATCAGGGTTCGTGCGGTCTCGACCGGCATCGTACCGGCGTTGATCTTCTGCACGTGATCGAGAATGAAGGCTGCCTCGTCGGCGTGCAGCTCGCCGATCTTCACCGCCACGATCCGCCGCTCCGCATCGGCAAAAACGGTGAACGGGAACACCGGATTGATGCCAAACGAATCAGCGGCCGCGAGGCCGTCTTCCTCGCCGATCAGCAGCGGGTAGTCGAGGCCGATGTCGTTGGCGTACTTGACCACGTCCTCGCGAAAGTCGACGGCGACGCCCACGACCTCGACGCCCTGCGCGCCGCGATCGGTGCGCAGTTGCCTCAACAGCGGGATCTCGCGCCGACACGGCGCGCACCAGGTGGCCCAGAAGTTCACGATCAGCGAGGGCTGGGTGAAGCTCGATAAGGCGCGCGGCGAACCATCCAGCGTGGCGAGCGTGAAGTCGGGCAGCACTTCGGGGATCTTGCGCGTGTCCAGCGTCGCGGCGCTGGGTGGGGCCGGTGGCGCGGCGGGCTTGTGCGAGAGAAACGTGCTGATGCCGAACCACGCGATAACGCCGGCGATGCCGGCGACGGTCACGAAAATGAGCGTCTCTTTCTTCATGGCTTCCTTGCCTGTGCGCCGGTGGCTTCGGCGGCTACTTTCGCGAACTCCGCCGCGGGCATAAAGCCTACCACGCGGTAATTCTTTTGCTCGACGCCATCGGCCCGCCAGAACGCAATGGTCGGTGGTCCGAAGATCCCGAAACGCTGCAGCAGCGCCTGATCGTCGGCGTCATTCGCCGTGACGTCGGCTTTCAGCAGCACCGCATTGCCGAGAGCGCGTTGCACGGCGGCGTCGGTGAAGGTGTAGCGCTCCATTTCCTTGCAGGAGACGCACCAGTCGGCATAGAAGTCGAGCATGACCGGTCGGCCGACCGCCGCTGCAGCGGCCACTTCGCGATCGAGATCGGCCACCGTTTTGATGCGCTGGAATTCGAGGCTGCGAACCTCGGCTTGCCATTGCGGAATCGGCGCGAGCAGGCTCCGACCGCCGAGCACGACGCCGGCAAGCAGCAGCAGACCATAGAGGCCAAGCGCAACGCCGAGTAGCCGTCCCGCCCAGCCGAGTGCCGACCTCGGACGAATCTCGCGCCACAGCAGCCAGGCACCCGTCAGTGCCGGCACGGCCCACAACAGCAGCGCCCAGCGTTCGGCGACGATGCGCTCGAGCATCCAGGCGGCGACCGCCAGCATCAGCACGCCAAAGAATTTCTTGACCGTTTCCATCCACGCGCC
>CAISHQ010000090.1 GCA_903885195.1 uncultured Pseudomonadota bacterium
CGCTACCGGCCTCGATGCACAGGCGGGCGTTTTCCTTGATGTCCGTCTGGTTGGGTGACAACTTCGTGATGATCGGCTTCTTCGTCACTGCACGGCAGGCGGCCACGACTCGCGCCGACATTTCCGGATAGTTGCCGAAAGCCACGCCTCCTTCCTTGACGTTGGGGCAGGAGATATTGATCTCGATGGCATCGATGGGCGAGTCGTCGAAGCGACGGGTCACTTCCGCGTACTCCTCGATGGTCGAGCCCGAGACGTTGGCGATGAAACGCGTCTCGCTGAAATCGAGTGTCGGCAGGATCTGCTTCACCACGTGATCGGTGCCGGGGTTTTGCAGGCCGATGGCATTGAGCATACCCATGGGGGTTTCGAATACCCGGTGCGGCGGATTGCCGAGTCGCGGCTCGAGGGTCGTGCCTTTGAGCACGACCGCCCCGCAATCGGTATTGGAAAAGCCTTCGACTCGGGTGTACTCCTCACCGAAGCCGACGCAGCCCGACAGCAGCACGATCGGTGAGGCGAACGACATGCCGAGGAAGCGATAGCGCAGCGAGTCGGCCGGGCCGGTGACGTCAGACATGCGCTAGATTATAGATCCTGCTCACCAAAAAGACCGGTATCGCATGGCTCTCCATCGCATCGTTGCCCCATTGACCCTGCTGTTGCTGCTCGCGGGCTGTGCGTCGATGCCGCTTTCCAGCATGGTGCAGCTGGCTGCCATGGGCCGGGAGGGGCTCGAGCGCGTCGATCCGGCACAGGTTCGGGTGCGTCTGTCGGTGTCGCAGGGCTACGAAATCGATGTGAGTCGTGCGCGCTTGCGGCTGTCGGTGACGGCGCCAAGGGGCGCGTCGCGCGACGTCGATTTGTCGCTGGAGCTGATCGAGCGTTCTCGCCTCGAGCGGTCGAACGGTTTACTGCGCCGTGCGACCCCCCAAACGACGTATCTGCTGCGGTTGACGCCGCAGAGCGCCGCGGAGTTGGCGGCACTGCGTCAGTCGCTGGCCACGCGTGAGCGGGGCACGCAACGCAGCTTCAGCGTCAGCGTGCCGTTTTCCAGTCGACCTGCGCAGGCGGCATCGGTGACTTTGTGGGCCGATCTGAAGCTGTCGGCCGACGGCGCCTGGATCGCCCTGCTCGATGCCGCTGAGCTGCGCTTCAACAGTCGGTCGTAGTGCATCACGCAGCGTACCGAGCCGCCATGTTTCGCATCGTACTGTTCGAGCCCGAGATCCCGCCCAACACCGGCAACGTCATTCGCCTGTGCGCCAACACAGGCGCCGAATTGCATCTCATCAAGCCGCTCGGCTTCGATCTCGATCGGCGCTCCGTGCGACGCGCCGGACTCGACTATCGCTGGATGACGGCGGTGCATGTGCACGAGAACTTCGCGGCATGCCGGCGCGCCATCGCCGAGGCTGCGGGTACCCAGCCGCCACATTGGTATGCCATCGAAACGGGCGGGCATCGTCGTTATGACGAGGCGCGCTATGTCGCTGGAGATGTGTTGCTGTTCGGCTCCGAACGGCGTGGCCTCCCGACTCCGCTGCTCGAGGAACTTGGGGAAGACGCCTTGCTCAGCATCCCGATGCGCGAAGGCAATCGCAGCCTCAATTTGTCGAATGCCGTGACGCTCGTGACCTACGAAGCGTGGCGGCAGAACGGCTTCGAGATACGGCCGGCTGCGGCGATACCGCCGCCCGGTGCGTGACGGACGTTCAGCGACTGAACTCGGCTTTGATCGGTCGCGACATCAGCGCCTTGACGACCTCTTGCGGAGGCAGGTTTTCGTACAGCAGGCGGTAGATGCCTTCGCAGATCGGCATTTCTACCCCCTCGCGTTGGGCTACGCGCCGCACGGCCTTGGCCGCAAGGTACCCTTCGACCACCTGACCGATTTGCGCGAGTGCGGCATCAACGCTGGCGCCGGCGGCGAGCAACAGACCGAAGCGCCGGTTGCGCGACTGGTCGTCCGTGCAAGTGAGCACGAGGTCGCCGAGTCC
>CAISHQ010000091.1 GCA_903885195.1 uncultured Pseudomonadota bacterium
GGTGCAGCGGGTGCTCGATCTTGGCTGCTCGATCGGGCAGTGCACCACGGCTCTCAAGCAAAGATTTCCGGATGCCGAAGTCTGCGGACTCGACGTGGGTCTACCGCTGCTGCGCTACGCCCACAAGCGGGCCACGGATCTCGGTATCGACGTGCATTTTCAGCAAGGTCTCGCAGAGGACTCTCGATTGCCCTCCGGTCAGTACGACGTGATCCTCGCCTACATCCTCTTCCACGAAGTGCCCGAGCGTTTGTTCTCGCGGATCCTCGGCGAAGTCCACCGCCTGCTTCGCCCGGGCGGTCGCTTCACGGTGGTCGATGCACCGAACAATCGCAATTTGCCGGCGGCCAACCGCTTGTGGCTGAAGTTCGATGCGCTCTACAACTGCGAACCCTATTCGCCCGCCTTCGTCGCCAGCGACTTTCGCCAGTTGATGACGGACGCCGGCCTGCGCGTCACCCACGCCGGGCCCACACCCACGTTTTTGCACTGCACCACCGCAGTCAAGGACTGACGCCGCCCATGGCTGCGGCGATGGATGCTCTCGCGGGCTTTCGCGCAGCGATCGGCGCGACCCGCGTCGTCACCGATGCGGCCACCTGCGCACTGTACTCGCAGGATGTCTATCGCAGCGGTGTGCCCGCACTCGCCGTGCTGCAGCCACAGGATGTAACGGATGTGCTAGCCCTCGTGCGCGCCGCCCGCACCTCACGCACGGCACTGCACGTGCGTGGCGGTGGCATGTCCTACACCGACGCATATCTGCCGAGCGAGAGCCACTCGGTGATCGTCGATCTGTCGGCTCTCAAGCGCATTCGTACGCTCTCTACAGTCGATATGACCGTAACAGCCGAAAGCGGCTGCACTTGGGCCGAACTCGACGCCGCACTCGCCCCCCACAGCTTGCGCGCGAAATTTTGGGGGCCCATGTCGGGTGCCCGCGCGACGCTCGGCGGCGGGATGTCGCAGGGCGCTGCGACCTTCGGCTCTGCGCGCCACGGGACTTCGGCGAGTGCCGCACTCGGCTTCGAAGTGGTGCTCGGCACCGGCGACATCCTCGACACGGCGCGCATCGGTGCGAGTTCGCGGGAGGCCTTCTTCCGACCTTACGGGCCTGATCTGACGGGCCTTTTCACCGGCGATGCCGGAGCCCTCGGGATCAAGACGGCCGTCACACTGCAACTCGAGCCACGGCCGTCGGTGCGCGACAGCGTCTCGTTCGCCTTCGACAGTTTCGAGGCTCTCGCGACCACCGTGGCAGCCGTCTCGCGACGAGGTCTCGCCACCGAGATGTTCGGTCTCGAAACGGCCCTCGCGCGTCTTGCGGCGGGGGATGCCGCGCTCGCGCAGGACTTGGGCATGCTCTGGCAGGTGGTCAAAGCGCAGCACGGTCTTGGCGCCGCGTTACGGCAACTCCTGCGCATGGCTCGCGGCGGCCGAAGATTTCTATCGGGTTCGACTTACATCGGCCACTTTCTCTGCGAAGCGCACGACGCACGACGTCTCGCGCTCGATCTTCAAGAGCTGCGGTCGATCGCCACTCAGCACGGTCGCGAAGTCGCCAATAGCATGGCCGCCGTCGTGCAGGCGCAACCCTTCCCGGCGCCGATGGTTGTGGGGCCCGCGGGCCGACGTTTGCTGCCGCTGCACGTGATCCTGCCGCACTCGGCTGCCGCAGCATTCCATGCGGAGTTCATCGCCCTGCGCGCGAGAGAGATCGCTCGATGCGAGGAGCACCGCGTCTGTATGTTCGTGGTGTTTGCGGCCGTGGGTCCCTCGGCGCTGCTCTATGAACCTGTCATCTATTGGGAAGACGAGTGGCTGCCGCTGCATGCAGCCACACTGCCCGCCGAACTGCAGGCCGCACTCAAGCCCGCAGCCGCCAATCCCGAAGGTCGTGCCTACGTCGAGCGCCTGCGCGTCGAGATCGTGGAGTTGATGCACCGACACGCTGGCGCACACTTGCAGATCGGCCGCGCTTACCCTTACCTGCAAAACCGCTCGCCCGCCTTCGTTTCGCTACTGCGGCAACTGAAGACGGAGCTCGACCCTCTGCATCTCATCAACCCTGGCGCGTTGGGCTTGCAGCCATGAGTGCGGCCATCATCGGTGCCGGCATCGGTGGTCTGGCGAGCGCACTCGCACTGCACAAGGCCGGAGTCGCTGCCGTAGTGTACGAACAGGCCGCTGCCCTCGGTGAGGTCGGCGCTGGCCTCTCGCTGACGCCGAACGCGGTCAAGGCGCTCGATTGGCTGGGTGTCGGCGAGCGCATCCGCGCCCTCGCCGATGAACCGCCGCAGATGCTGACCTGTCACTACGCCACCGGCGAGACCTTGGTCGCCTTCGATCGCAGTGACACCGTCCAGCGCTATGGTGCCCCGTATTTGCAGATGCATCGGGCCGACCTGCATCGGGTGCTGCTCGACGAATGGCGCAGGCGGTCACCCGACGGTGTGCGCTCCGATCGTCGGCTGACCTCGCTCGAAGTCAACAACGCACCTAACTCGCCGGCGCGACTCGTATTCGAAGACGCCGCAGCGAATCGTCACGAAGTTGTCGCGACGGCGGTGATCGCCGCCGATGGTCTGAAGTCGCTGGTTCGCTCGCAGGTCTTCGGCGCTACTGCGCCCCGATTCGGCGGCTTCGTTGCCTGGCGCGGACTCGTGCCGCTCGCGGCCCTCGATGGCGTGCCATTGAGCCCCGGGTCGAAAGTATTTGCAGGGCCCGGTCGGCTGTTCGTTCGCTACCCCGTGCGTCGGGGTGGCTTGATGAACTACGTCGCGTTTGTACGCATCGAGCAGTGGCAGCCCGAGGGTTGGTCGCAAACGGGCACCGTGGCGGAAGCGGCGGCCTTATTGCAGGGATTCCATCCGGAGGTGCATGCGATTCTCGCCGCAACGCCCGAAGGGCGCTGCCACAAGTGGGGCTTGTTCGCGCGCGAACCGCTGCCCGAATGGACGCGTGGGTGCATCGCGCTGCTCGGCGATGCCGCGCATCCGATGATGCCCTGGTTCGGCCAGGGCGCAGCCTCGGCACTCGAGGATGCCGTGGTTCTGGGACGCTGCGTGATGGACGCCGGGACAACCGCTGATGCACCGCCAATCGGCGTACGAATGGCGTCTGCATTCCGTCGCTACGAGCGCACCCGCCACGCCCGCGTCACGCTGATCCACCACGAATCGGCGGCGGGCGGTGAACGCTTGTCGGGGATGCAACCCGAGCGATTGCGGGATCAGCCGGTACGCAACGAGGACTCGCTCGGGCTCTTTTCCTACGATCCAGTGAGCGAAGCGCTCGCCTGAGCACTCGACATGCTGTGTGCTACCCGGCGGAATTCCTTGAGCACGTGCTCGACCGCCGGACGCGAGGCGTCAGCCTTACGGTAGATGAGCCCTGCCTGACGTTCGATATAGCCGCCCGGCACCGGTAACACGCTAAGTTCGTCGACCACTGCAGACTCCGCCACGAGGTGCTCGGGCAAAGGACTGAGGAATCGTCCGCTCGCAGCGAGGGAGAGCATCAGGTTGAGCGAGTTGGTACGAAATATATCGCGCGGTACGGGCAACCCCTCGACCGAGAAGAACTTCTCGAAGCTATCCTGCGCGTGCGGCTGATCGGCAATCACCCAACGGCAAGAGGCCAGATCCGCACGCGTCACCTCGCGCCTCGCGGCCAGGGGATGCGCCTTGCCGGTCACGATGCACGAGCGCACCGTGAGCAGGGCTTCCTGCACGAGATCAGGCGATGCGGCCACCAGCGGGAAGTTGCAGAAGATCAGATCGAGGCGCATGTCGATGAGACGGCGCAGCAACTCCTCGAAGAACGCCTCGTTGATCACGAGTGCCAGACGTGGCTGCGACTCTGAAAGATTCTCGGCGACACGACTCGTGATGTGCGTGGCATACAGCGAGCCGACCCCGACATAAACCGTACCCGAGGTCCCGCGCTCGAGCTCGCGCACCTCGCGCGTCAGTCGCAGGCAGGCGTTCAGCACGATCTGTGCATGGTGATAGAGGGCGAGCCCCGCCTCGGTCGGCACCACACCACGCGGCTGGCGCTCGAGCAACTCGACGCCCAGTAGATCCTCGAGGTTCTTGATACTGCGGGTGAGCGCCGGCTGGCTGATGGCCACCCGTTCGGCCGCGCGCGACAGGTTGGCGCTGTCGACGACGGCAACGAAATGACGCAACTGGCGCAGTTCCATGGAATGATCGCTGGGTGGAAACGTTCGCGATGCAGCGAACGCATGGATTGTGCAACGGAATCAATTGGTTTGGCTACGGCAGGGATGACCAGACTCTGGCCATGAACTGGGACTACATCATCGTCGGCGCAGGCTCGGCCGGATGCGCACTCGCCCATCGGCTTTCGGCGGATCCGTCGATTCGGGTGCTGCTGCTCGAGGCCGGGCCGACCGATCGTTCGCCGTACATCCATGTGCCTGCGGCGCTCATCAAGGCAATCGGTAATCCGCGATACGACTGGTGTCTGCTCGCCGAACCCGATGCCTCACGCCATGGCAAGGTCGACTTATGGCCGGCCGGTCGTACGCTCGGTGGCTCGAGCTCGATCAACGGCATGCTGTTCGTTCGCGGTGCGCGCAGCGACTACGACGCTTGGGCTGCCGCCGGCAACCCGGGCTGGTCCTTCGACGACGTGCTGCCCTACTTCAAGCGTCTCGAGCGATCAGAACTTGGCGAGGACGCCTGGCGGGGTCGCGAAGGACCGATGCACGTTTCTCGCCTGCGCACACGGCATCCACTCGGTGCCGTGTTCGTGGAAGCCGCCGAGGAGCGGGGCTTTGCCGCCAATGCCGACTACAACGGCGAGCGGCAGGACGGCGCCGCGGAGCCGCAGGTCACGCAGCATCGAGGCTGGCGCTGGAGTGCTGCCCGAGCGTATCTCGGCACGGCGAAACACCGCCGCAACCTCGAGATTCGCACCGGATTTGCTGTGCAACAGTTGACCTTCGAAGGGACGCGCTGCAGCGGGGTTGTCGCGCGCGCCGACGATGGCTCGACGCACCGCTTCGAACTGTCGACGGGTGGTGAAGTGGTGCTGAGTTCAGGGTCGCTGGGCTCACCCAAGTTGCTGATGCTCTCGGGCATTGGGCCGGGCGACGCCCTTCAGGCCCACGGAATTTCGACGCGGGTCGATCGATCGGCCGTCGGCGGCAATCTGCAAGAGCATCCGAACTCGGTCGTGTGTGCCCAGGTGAACCAACACACCTACAACATGGATGCCACGCCGTGGCGCATGTTGCGCAACGCGGCGTACTGGCTGTTCACGGGGCGCGGCCCCGCCTCGAGCCCGTATCCGCATGCGGTCGCGTTTTTGCGCTCAAGCCCTGACGAGCCCGAACCCGACTTGCAGTTCCTGTTCGGCCCCTTCGCGTTCTCTTTCGATGAACGCGGCGTGATTCCTTATCTGGGCCCTGCGGTCTCCATCGTCTTCAATACCTGTCGTCCCGCCACCCGTGGTCGACTGAGCCTGCGCTCGGCCAATCCAGCCGACCCCATCCGTATCGAGCACCGACTACTCGATCATCCGGACGATCTGCGGCGGCAGTTGGCTGGCTGCAAACTCGCGCGCCAGTTGCTCGAAGCGCCAGCCTTTGCCCCCTACATGCGGGGTGAGTTCCTGCCCGGACCTGCGGTGCAGGACGATGCCGCGTGGATCGAACACATTCGTAAGACGAGCTTTCTCGGCTACCATCCGGTAGGCACGTGTCGCATGGGTTCCGATGCGGAGGCGGTGGTGACACCGCGACTCAGCGTGCGCGGTGTGGAGGGAGTACGAGTGGTCGATGCGTCCATCATGCCGAGTCTCGTCTCGGCGAATACCAACGCTGCAGCAATGATGATCGGCGAGCGCGCGGCGGACTTCATGCTGGCGGATCGTCGGGGACCTGCGGATCGTCGCGGATGAGCGTCCCTGCCAACACAGCCAACGAGCGTCCCTGGCCGAGCGAGGCTTACGGTTGGTACGTCGTGTTCGTACTCTGCGTCTGCGCGATGGTGGCCTTCATCGACCGGCAGATCATCAATCTGCTGGTGGAGGACATCAAGGCGGACCTTGCGATCTCGGATACGCAGGTCAGCCTGCTGCAGGGACTCGCGTTTGCCTTGTTCTATGCCATCGCCGCAGTGCCGCTTGGCCGACTCGCTGACACGGGCAACCGTCGCCGCGTCATCGCCGCCGGCATCGTGGTGTGGACCATAGCCGCTGCAGCCTGTGGCCTCGCCAAAAATTTTCTGCAGTTGTTTCTCGCACGTACCGTGGTCGGTGTGGGCGAAGCCACGCTCACGCCCTCCGGGTTTTCGATGCTTGGCGATCTGTTCCGCTCGCATCGCGTGTCGCTGCCGGTCAGTGTCTTCACGGGTGCGAGCTTCGTCGGCTCGGGCGTGGCACTGCTCGTGGGCGGCTGGTTGATCGCGCAGCTCTCGGCCCTCGATCAGGTGGTGTTACCGCTGTTTGGCGAAATGCGCCCCTGGGAAGCGGCCTTCGTGCTCGGCGCCCTGCCGGGATTTGTCGTCGTGATCTGGTTCCTGCTGACAGTCCGCGAACCCGAGCGGCGCTCGACGGCAGCGACGAGCACTGATGAGAAGCCCTCGATCGCAGAAGTGATGCAATTCGTGCGGGCCAATATCGGCGTGTTCGTCGCGGTGTTCTTCGGCATCTCGGTGCTCGCGGCAGTGCAGTTCTGCCTGGGCGCTTGGGTGCCCGCGCACTTCATCCGCAATCTCGGCTGGAACGCCTCGCAAGTCGGTTATGCGTACGGACTGATATTTCTTTTCTGCGGCACGGGCGGCGTCATCGCCGGCGGCTGGATCGCCGATCGACTGCAAGCCCGGGGCATGCGCGATGGTCACTTGCGCACGGCCTGCTATGCGGCGCTCGTCACCGTGCCGTTCGTCATCGCCTTTCCGATGATGACCACGGCCGAGTGGGCCGTCGCGCTGCTCGCGCCCGCCGTTTTCTTTGGCACCATGCCCTTCGGCGCGGGCCCGGCGCTGATCCCGGTCATCTGCCCTTCGCGCATGCGCGGCCTGCTAGTCGCCATGTATCTGCTGATCGCCAACATCGTCGGACAAGCGGGCGGGCCCCTCGTGGTTGCGTTGTTCACGGATCTCGTCTTTGGTTCGCCTGAGCTCGTCAGCCGCTCGCTGATGGTGGCACCGGCAATGTTGCTGCTGGGTGGCGCCCTGCTCGTGCGCTGCGGATTCCGTGGCCTGCGACAACTTCACGTACCGTGAATCGTCAACTGCAGGAATACGAACGCTGGCGCGCCGAGCCGCAGCGCTTCTGGCTCGAAGCTGCGCAGGCGCTGCATTGGACTCGAACACCGACCGTGGGCTGTGATCTGAGCGACGCGCCGAACGGTCGCTGGTTCGGCGACGGCGAACTCAACGCCTGCGAAAACGCGGTCGATCGGCACGTTGCCGCCGGGCGTGGTGAGCACACCGCGTTGATTCACGTCAGCGCCATGACGCACAGCGAACGGCGCAT
The DNA here is from genome assembly GCA_903885195.1 of uncultured Pseudomonadota bacterium. Lineage (GTDB taxonomy): Bacteria > Pseudomonadota > Gammaproteobacteria > Steroidobacterales > Steroidobacteraceae > UBA964. Next base: position 7,510 of record CAISHQ010000091.1, read on the forward strand.
CAGTTATGCGCAGTTGCTGGATGAGGTGGCCCGACTCGCTGGCGCGTTGCGTCGCCTCGGCGTCAAAGCAGGCGATCGCGTCATCATCTACATGCCGATGGTGCCCGAGGCCGTGTTCGCGATGCTCGCCTGCGCGAGACTCGGCGCAATCCACTCGGTCGTGTTCGGCGGATTTGCCGCGCGTGAACTCGCTGTACGCATCGACGATGCAAAGCCCACGCTGATCCTCTCGGCTTCCTGTGGTCTCGAACCGGGCCGCGTCGTCGACTATCACGGCCTGCTCTGCAAGGCGATGGAACATGCGAATCACCAACCGTCGCACTGCCTGATCCTGCAACGCCCGCAGGGTCCGGCCACACTGCGCGCGGAAATCGACATCGAGTGGCAGGAAGCGCTGCGCGATGCGCCGAGGGTCGACCCGGTGCCGATGCCGGCCCATGCGCCGCTGTACGTGCTGTACACCTCCGGCACCACGGGTAAGCCGAAAGGCGTGGTGCGCGATACCGGTGGTTATCTCGTCGCGCTCGCCTGGTCGATGCCGAACGTCTACGGCACGAATCCCGGTGAAACGTTCTGGGCGGCCTCAGACATCGGCTGGGTCGTCGGCCACTCTTACATCGTCTACGGTCCACTGCTGCAGGGCTGCGCGAGCATCCTCTACGAGGGAAAGCCGGTCGGCACGCCCGATGCCGGCGCGTACTGGCGCATTGTCGAACAGTACCGGGTCACGACGCTGTTCACGGCGCCCACCGCAATGCGCGCCATCAAGCGCGAGGATCCGGACGGAAAGTTCATGCGCGAGGCACGGCTCGACAGCCTGCGAGCTCTGTTCCTCGCGGGCGAACGTGCGGATCCCGACACGGTGCGCTGGGCTGCGGAGAAACTCGATCGTCCCGTGATCGATCATTGGTGGCAAACGGAGACCGGCTGGCCGATGGTGGCCAATGCACTCGGCCTTGGACTGTTACCGATCAAACCGGGCAGTCCCACGCGAGCATTGCCGGGTTATCAGATCGAAGTGCTCGACAGCGAAGGCTGTGCGCTGCCGCCCAACACCCAGGGTGAACTCGTCATCAAGCTGCCGCTGCCACCGGGGTGCCTGCCGACGCTGTGGAACGATCCTGCGGGCTTTCATGCGGCGTATCTGCGCGCGCATCCCGGCTATTACACCACCGGCGACGGCGGCCACATCGACGAAGACGGCTATGTACACGTGATGGGTCGCATTGACGATGTGATCAACGTCGCGGGACATCGACTCTCCACCGGCGAACTGGAGCAGGCGCTCGCAGGTCACGCTGCGGTGGCTGAGTGTGCAGTGATCGGCGTCGCCGATGCACTCAAGGGCACTTCACCCGTAGGTCTCGTCGTGCTGAAGGCGGGCATCGGCGTGGCCGCCGGCAGCCCAGCAGCGGCGACACTCGTGGCCGAACTCGTGCGACGCGTGCGCGACGAAGTGGGGCCGGTAGCCAGTTTCCAGCGCTGTCACGTCGTGACGCGTCTGCCGAAAACACGCAGTGGCAAGGTGCTGCGCGCCACGATGCGCGCTATCGCCGATGGCCGGCCATTCGATATTCCCGCAACGATCGAAGATCCGGCGGTGATCGATGAGATCCGCGCCGTGCTGGAGGTTCGCCATGATTGATCGCCGTTCCGTGCTGGCCACGCTCGGGGGTGCCGTTGCCGGCAGCCTCGCTACCAACGCAGCACCGCAGGCAAGCGCCGCGACCTCATCCCCGCCTACGCCGACGCGGGCCGATGTGACGTTCCTGCGCACCGAAGCGCTGGTGAACGTCGAGCGCGCGCAAGCGGTGATGACGCGCGAGAACATTGATGCCTTCGTGGTCACGCAACCGACCAACGTGTTCTACCTCGGCAATCATTGGCCGAATCTCGATCGCATGGGCTTTCGGCACTCGGTGTTCGTGATCTACCCGCGCGATCCCCAGCGTCCCGTGGCGCTCGTGATGAGCGGCTTTCTGCACTACTACCGCTACGCCGATGATGTCGAGTTACCGAATCGCATCGTGTTTCCCTACACCGTGCCCGAGGCGGACGGCAGCGCAGCGCCGACGCGGATGCACCGCGTCCTCGATGAATCCTTGCTGAGTGAGCGAGAGATTCATCGACGCAAAACCTCGGCGAGTGCCGAAGCCCCCTCTCCCTCGGCCGAGGTTGCGCTGCAACGCGCACTGCAGCACCTCGGGCTCACTCGCGCGCGCATCGCCATCGATGATCCCGCCATCGAGCGCCTGCTGCAAAAGCGTGATTTCGCCGGGACCACGACGTATGCCGAAGATCAGCTGCGCCGGATCCGCTTCGCAAAATCGCCTGCCGAGATCCGCTTGATGCGCATCGCCGCGCAACACAACGTGGATGCCGCGATGGCCATGGTCGCCACGGTGCGCACCGCCGGTTCGACGGGCGTGCTGCGCAATCGCTTCTTCTCTGAAGCCACCGCGCGCGGCAATCAACCCGTGTTTATCGTCATCGACGGCTCATCATCAGAAATTGCCGATGCCCCCATCCGAGACGGGATGGCCTTCAGCATCGACTGCGTGAGCAGCTTCCTGCACTACCATGGCGACTTCGCACGCACCATTTTCGTGGGCGAACCCCATCGCCTGATGCGCCGCGGCACATCCGCCATCTTCACGGCCTGGCAGGAGGTGCGCAGCCAGCTGCGGCCGGGTATGCGCTTTGTCGATGTGCAGCGCATCGGTCGCGAGTCAATGAAAAAGCAGGGCGCGAATTTCAGCGTGAACTTCACGCCGCACAGCGTGGGCCTCTGGCACAGTGATCATCCGCAACCGAGCGTGGCTGAGGGTCGCAGCGTCGAAGCGCTGGTGCTCGAGAAAAACATGGTTCTTAGCGTCGACTGCCCGATCATGGACACGGGCATGGGCGGCACGTGTCATCTCGAAGATCTGGTGCTGATCGGCGAGGACGGGGCGACACCGATCCACTCGGTGCCGCCGAATATCCTGACGGTATAACGCCTCGGGTAATCAGACCTTGATGGCGTGCCGGATGCCGTAACCGCGGATCACAGCCTGTGCGTTGTCGACCATCGTGAAGCCGCGACGACTGATTTCCTGCGTGAACGGCACCGAGTGGTACTCGAGCGACCAGGGCTCGTTGTTCCAGCGGTGATCCCACCAGCGACCGTACATCTGCCGCGGCGGCATCGCCGTGCCACCCGAGACGAAATCAAGCGGGTAGTACACGCCACCCGGCCGGGTGACGCGCTGCACCTCAGCGATGATTTTCAGCGTCACGTCGGCGGGCACTTCGTGATGCAGCAGGTAGCTCGTCACAAGATCGAAGTGGTTATCCGGGAACTGCGTGTCCTCGGCCATACGCTGTGAGAAATTGACACCGACGCCGAGGCGAACCGCCCGCATGTGGCCATAGCGAAGCATGGGCGCGCCGCAGTCGATGCCCCA
>CAISHQ010000092.1 GCA_903885195.1 uncultured Pseudomonadota bacterium
AAGGCCGGCATGTTCGGCTTCAGTGCCGATGGCGGCGGCAATACGGGCGCGCAGATCCGCGGTTACGGGTTCAGCCACGATGGCGCGATCGACACGCTCGACAACTTCTTCCGCGACCCGGTGTTCTTCTTTCCGGCACCGGCCGATCAGAGCCGTCGGCAGGTCATCTCGTTCGTACTGGCCTTCGACAGCGATTTGGCGCCGGTCGTGGGGCAGCAGGTGACGTGGCGACCCGGCTCACCTGAAGGCGTCGAGTCGCGGCTGGCGTTGTTGCGTGGTCAGGCGACCGCGCCGGGCGGTGCGGCCTGCGATCTCGTCGCGCGCGGCAATATCAACGGCGTGGCCTATAGTGCGTTGTTGCAGCCCGACGGCAGCTGGTCGATGCGGGGCGGCGGCACACGGAGCGACTCTGCGCTCAAGGAATTGGCTACAGCGGCGCAGCCGCTGACGTTTACCTGCCTGCCTCCCGGAAACGGACGGCGCGCGGCACTCGATCTGTAAACGCGGCCAGTGTGTTTTTATCGGGGTGCTTGAAGCAACTCGATCAGATAGCCATCCGGGTCGCGCACGTGGAACACCTTGCCACGCAGCGGCGAGCCATCAGGTGCCGTTTTCTTTGAGGTATACACCTGCGGCGGCTCGATGATCTTCGCGCCGGCCCGCTGCATCGTGGCATGCACGGCATCGGCGTCGGCCACATCGAACACGAGCACCACATCGCCGCGGCCCGTGCGCTCGGGGTCGCGGCGCGCCTCGGCAGGCGTAGGCCGAGAAAACTCGACGAGGCCAATGCGTCCGCCTGCGCCCGAGCCGCTTTGCATGATGACGAGGCGCACCGCATTCGAGGGCGCGTTCAGCGGAAATGGGTTGCCTTCGGCCTTGCGCGGATTCGCCTGATCCATCTCCACCCGAAAGCCGAGCAGTTCATAGAACGCCATCGAGCGTGATGCGTCTTCGACAATCAGCGCTGCACGCAGCAGCGTCGGTGATTCGGCGGCCGCTGGCCGCAGGGCAGCGCCCACCAGCAGTGCAGCCACCAGTAGTGCACGATGGAGTTTAGCGTTCATCATCTCAGCATACCGCCGTCGGAGGTCCCGTGACATACAGCCTGTTGCAATGGGCACATGTGCTGGTGATGGGTTATTGGCTCGGCAGCGAACTCGTCATCAACGCACTCACCCATTACATCGCCCGCACGACGAGCCTGTCGGGCGCCGAGCGCATGCGGCTGTGGGATTTCCTGCTCGATGTGGACCAGCACGTGCGCAACGCCATGATCATGTCGGTGCCGCTTGGCTTCTCGCTCGCGGGCATCCTCGGTCTTGCGCCCATCGAGGGATGGACGATGGTTGCGGTGTGGGTGTTGTCGGCGCTGTGGTTCTGGTTCATGTGGCTGGTGCATTGGCGCCGCAATGCACCGGCGGGCGTGATCCTCGCGCGCTGGGACTGGCGGCTGCGCTACGTGCTGATGGCGTTGTTTGGGGGCACGGCGGTCTGGTCATTGCTGACCGGCTGGCCTCTTGCCGCGCCCTGGCTTGCGTGGAAGGTGCTGCTCTTTGTCGGCTGCATGGCCTGCGGCATCGCGGTTCGGTACTACATCCGCGCGGCCTACCGCAGCGCCATACCCGCCATTGCGGCCGATCGCGCAACACCCGCCGATAACGCAGAGTTCGCGATGCTCATGCGTCGTGCGACCTGGGCGCTCGTCGTGCTGTGGGTCTTGCTGTTCACGATCGGTGCCTTGGGGGCCCTCAAGCCGTACTTCGGCTAGAATCGCCGGATGAACCTGTTCAACGTGTTGCGTCGTGCCCGGCTTGCGCTCGGGTGTGTGTTGTCGCTCGTGCTGCTGTCGGCCTGTTTGTCGAGCGCGGGGCCCGAAGCACCGACCATCACCGAGCAGCCGAAGGATCGCGTCGCCTTCGTTGGTCAGGCGGTCAAGTTCGATTTTGGTGGCTCAGGCAAGCCGCCGTTCACCTTCCAGTGGCTCCGCAACGGCGCGTCCATCTCCGGAGCGACGGCAGCGACTTACACCACGCCGGTGCTGACGGCGGCCGACGACGGCGCGAAGTTTTCGGTACGCATCACCAATGCGGCGGGCACGGTGACAAGTTCGGAGGCCACGCTGACCGTCAAGCCCGGCCCCTCGATCACCACCCAGCCCGTGTCGACTACGGTGACTGTGGGTACGGCGGCGAGCTTCACGGTGGTGGGGGCCGGCGAGCAGTTGGCCTATCAATGGTTCCGTGACGAGGTGGCCATCTCCGGTGCTACCACCGCCACGTACACCGTGAGTTCACCCACGGCCGCGGACGACGGTGCCGTGTTCGTGGCTTTCGTGGTCAATCCCGGCGGTTTCGTCGCCTCAAATCCGGTGACGCTCACGGTTTCCGCGGCACCTGCGCTCGTCGTGCAGCCGGTGGGTCAGACCGTCGTCGCAGGCGATGCGCTCGCGCTCGCCGTAAGTGCAACGGGCGGCAACCTCAAGTACCAGTGGAAGCGTAACGGCGTTGACATCGACGGCGCGACCGCGAACGTGTTTCGGATTGCTGCCGCCGCAGCAGGCGACGACAACGCCTCGTTCACGGTAACCGTGAGCAACGCTTTGGGTTCGGTCACGAGCAGTGCCGCCGTGGTTCGCGTCGTGGCGGGTGCGGTGTCGGCCCTGCCGGTCGCAGCTGCGCAGGTGGCGGTTTCGAAGCCGGGCTCTGCAGCGGGCAGTTTCACCCTCGTGCGTCGCTCCAATGGCACGCTCGCCAGTTGGGGGTACAACACCGACGGCCAACGCGGTGACGGCACGCTGACCCTGCCCAGCGACACCATCGGTACCGTGACGTTGCCGACCGGACGCACGGCGCGTCAGATCGCGGTCGGTGGCTCGCACTCGCTCGTGCTCCTCGACAATGGCGATGTGTACGCCTGGGGCCTCAACGATGCCGGCCAGCTTGGGCAGGGCGACGTCGCTACCCGCGCGATTCCGGTCAAAGTGACGTTGCCGGCGCCCGCCATCGCCATCGCTGCAGGTCGCGTGCATTCGGTCGCCGTACTGAGCGGGGGGGCTGTCTACACCTGGGGCGCCAACACCTTCGGGCAATTGGGCGATGGCGGACGTGAGGCGAAGGCCTCGCCAGTCGCCGTTGTGGCGCTCGACGGCGTCGTCAGCGTGGCGGCGGGCAAGGATCACACGCTGGCCCTGCGCAGTGACGGAACGGTCAGGGCTTGGGGTGCGAACGCCTCCGGCCAGTTGGGCGACGGCAGCTTCAAGCCAAGCCGGGTGCCCGTACAGACGGCGCTCAGCGGCATTGCGCGCATCCGTGCCGGTGGTGATCAATCCTTGGCGATTTCCACGCGTCGCGCGTTGTACGCCTGGGGCGAGAATGGCGATGGTCAACTGGGTCTCGGCTCTGCCCTCGATGCCGGGGTGCCGACCGGCGTGCTGCGCGATGTGGTGGATGCCGCCACATCCGACCGAAACTCGATCGCCCTCGGGAGCGACGGGCTCGCTCGTTCGGCCGGCTCCAACGAAGCAGGGTCCTTGGGCGATGGCGGCAGCACGGCGCGCAACACCTTCGGTGCCGTGGCGGTGTTGAGCACCGGCATCGCCATCGACACGGGCGGTCGCTCGTTCTCGGCGGCCATTGCCGCAGACGGCACGACCTACACCTGGGGCGACAACACCAGCAAGCAACTCGGCAACACCACGCTGTCTGCGGTGGGCACGTCTACGCCGACCGCAGTGCCGTCGTTCGACGCGGTGCCATAAACGAGCCATCGACGCTACATCGTTGCGAAATTACAACGGATTCGCGTTGAGAAATGCGATCTGACGTGGTAACAATTGCAGGCTATGGGTGAGGGGTACCGGGCGTCAGCCCGTCGCCGGCTTGCCCGTGCGGTTTTAAAGCAAACAACAGGGAAGGAATCAACACCATGACACGCGTCAATCGCGCTGCCTTGATTTCGGCGTTCGTCGCCGCTGTGGTCGCTCACAGCGCTGCGCTCGCTGCGCCGCAGTCTTCGGGAAATACGGCTCAGTCGAGTTCGTCATCCGAGTCGGCCATCGAAGAAGTGGTCGTCACCGGTTCGCGCATCAAGCGCACCGAGTTCACCTCGGCCTCGCCGGTGCTCATCATCACGAGCGAAGAGACCTCCCTCGAGGGCTTGCTCAGTACGTCGGAAATTCTGCAGACGAACACCCTCGCGGCCGGTTCGCAGCAGATCAACGACCAGACCACTGGCTTCGTTACCGAGAACGGCCCGGGCGCGAACACGGTCGCACTGCGCGGCATCGGTTCCTCGCGCACCCTGCTGCTGCTCAACGGTCGTCGCCTCTCGCCCGCGGGTGCCCGCGGTCAGTTGGCCTCCGTCGACCTGAACGTCATCCCCAGCTCCATCGTGCAGCGCACCGAGATCCTCAAGGACGGCGCTTCGTCGGTGTACGGTTCGGATGCCATCGCGGGCGTCGTCAACCTCATCACCAACAAGAACCTCGACGAGGGCCGCCTGAGCGCCTCGGCCAACTCCGTGTTCGACGGTGGTGGCGAGACGCAGCTGTTCTCGGCTTCGTGGGGCAAGGTGTGGGACAACGCCAACTTCTCGGTGTCCTACGAGTACTTCAACCGTGATCCGATGCTGGTCGGTGATCGTGACTTCCTCAGTTGCGCGCAGGACCTGCTGACCAACGTCACCCAGAACCCGAACTCGATCTTCTATTCGACCGCGGGTCAGTCGCTCGACATCATCGACCCTGCCACGGGGCAGTCGAAGTGCTTCAACCTCCTCGATGCGGTGGCTGATCGCCTCCAGCGCGGTGGTCGTTTCGTTCCGGATTCCACGGCCGTTGCTGGCGGTGGTGCATTCGGTCTCGATCTGGCTGGCTGGAAGCGTGTCGGGTTGACCTACGCACAAGTGCTTGGGGCGCGTCCGACTCTGACGCCGGCGCAGGCCCTGCAGGCCTGGCGTGATTCGCAGGCGATCGTGCCGAACGATCCGAAGCGTTTCTTGAGCCGCACCTTCATCTCGCCGGTGGAGCGTAACTCGGTATTCGCCGAGGGTTCGTATACGTTAAGCGATTCGGCGAAGGTCTACGGCGAAGCTCTGTACAACAAGCGCGAGTCGGCCCAGAAGAGCTGGCGTCAGCTCTTCCCGAACATTGCGGCGGCGAACCCGTCCAACCCGTTCGGCGAAATCGCCCGTTCGATCGTCACCATCCCGACCAATCAGGAGCAGGAGGTGGAGTTCAAGCGTGCGGTGGTCGGCATCACGGGCGAGTGGTCGAGCGGCTTCCTCGATGGCTGGAGCTACGATGCGTACATCCAGCGCGCCGAGTCTGACGCGACCTACGTCAACGACATCATCTACAACGATCGCGTCAACGCCACCACGGGTTCCACGGCCTGTAATGCGGCGGCGATCACCATCTCGGGTCCCGTGACCTGCCAGCCCATCAACTGGTTCAGCGCGTCGACCATCACCTCAGGCAACTTCTCGGATGCCGAGAAGGCGTTCCTGTTCACGCGTGACATCGGCAAGACCAGCTACACGCAGAACCTGCTCGGTGCGTCGCTGTCCGGCAACCTCTTCGACCTGCCTGCGGGTTCGATCGGTGCGGTGATCGGTATCGAGGCCCGCAAGGACTCGATTAACGATCTGCCGGGGTTCAACGCTCGCAACCAGAACCTCTGGGGCCAGACCTCGGCCGGTCAGACCAAGGGCGACGACACGGTGAAGGAAGCGTACACGGAGCTCGAAGTGCCGTTGCTGCGCGACATCCCCGGTATCAAGCGCCTGACCTTTAACGGCTCGTACCGCTGGACGGATTACGAGAGCTACGGTTCGGACAGCACCTACAAGGTGAGCTTGAACTGGCAGTTCATCGACGCGCTTCGTCTGCGTGGCGCCTACGGCACCTCGTTCCGTGCCCCGGCGCTGTACGAACTGTATCTCGCCAACCAGACGGGCTTCATCGGTCAGGGTTCGGTCGACCCCTGCATCCAGTGGAACCTCAGCTCGAACCAGCAGATCGTCAAGAACTGCGGCCCGAGCGGCATCGGTCTGCCTGAGAACTGGAATAACGTGAACTCCTCGGCGTTGTCCATCACCGGTGGCGGCGCGGGCATTCTCGAAGCCGAGACTTCGGACAACACCACGGTCGGCCTCATCTGGACGCCGGAGTCGCTGCCCGTTAGTGCCGCCGTCGACTGGTGGCGCATCGAGATCAACAATCAGGTCTCGCAGTTCGGTTCTGGCAACATCGTGAGCTCCTGCTACGGTTCGCGCGATTTCCCGAACGACCCGTTCTGCTCGCTGTTCCAGCGTGATTTGAACAAGGCTTCGCCGACGTACGGTAAGGTCGACAACATCCGTAATTCCTACGTGAACATTGCCAATCAGACGGTGGAAGGCACCGACTGGACGGTGCGCTTCAACAAGCGCTTCGGCAAGACGCAGGTGCGGATCAGCGCGCTGGTGACGTACTTCAACGTCGATCAGTCGCAGACGTTCGAGACCTTCCCGGTCGTCGACAGCCGCAGCACGATCTACAACAACCGTTGGGTGTCGAACATCGACTTCAACTTCGAGCGTGGTCCCTGGACCTTCAACTGGAACATCGATAGCTTCGCGAAAGCCTCCAACGATGATTTCTTTGGTGGTGACACCTTCGGTTGGCGCGGATTCTCCAGTTGCTTGACGTCGGCACCCACTTCGACCACCTGCGTGGCGGCGAAGTACGACCAGACCACCGAAATGGCCTTCTACCACGACATGTCGGTTCGCTATCGCGCCGACAAGTGGGAAGCCATCGTCGGTCTCGTGAACGTGTTCGACAAGGAGCCGCCGGTGCTCTCGACCGGGTCGGGTGCGAATCGCATCGGCAATGCCGTGGCGATCAGCAACTACGACGTGCTCGGTCGCCGGGCGTTTGCGACGCTGAACTACCGGTTCTGACCGCAGAGCTCAGGGTTAGACCCTACTGAAAAGGCCCGCTTCGGCGGGCCTTTTCTTTTGGTAGGCTCGCATCATGACTGCACCGCTACGCTCCACCCTGATCACCACCGACGGCGAGCAGATCGCCTGCTACGACTGGGCCGTCCCGGCACCCCGCGGCACCGTACTCATCGTGCACGGTCTCGGCGAGCACGCGCTGCGCTACTCGCGGCTGGCCGAATGGCTCAATGCCCGCGGCCATGCGGTGCGTGCGTATGACCAGTACGGCCATGGGCTGTCGAGTGGTCGGCGAGGGCACCTCGCTCGTGATCTGCAACTCGTCGAGCATCTGGCCGAAGTCACATCTCGGACGCGTGAGTCGCTACCCGAAGGGCAGCCGCTGATTGTTTTGGGTCATAGCCTTGGGGGACTCGTGGTGGCCTCGGCAGCGAGTCGCGGGCGCTTGTCGGTACAGGGGCTCGTGCTCTCCGCCCCCGCGCTGGCGGTGGACATGGCGGGCTGGCAGCGCGCTGCGGTGCGCTGGTTGCCACGGTACGCCCCCGACCTGACGCTCGGCAACGGCCTGCAGCCGCGCTATCTATCGCACGATCCTGCCGTCGTGGCCGCCTACGAAAGCGATCCGCTTGTGCACGATCGCATCTGCGCCCGCCTTGGTGCCTTCGTGGCGATGGAAGGAGAGCAGGTGATTGCGGCGGCACCTGCATGGACGCTGCGCACCGCACTGCTGTATGCCGGGGACGATCGGCTCGTCAGCCCGCGCGGCAGCCGGGCGTTCGCCGCCGCGGCGCCTAAGGGCTGCGTCATGTCACGGTGTTTCGAGACGCTTTACCACGAGATCTTCAACGAGCCCGACGAGTCGCCGTTCATGGCCCTCGAAACGTGGCTGAACGGCGCGGGTTGAATAGCGCCCAGAGCATGCATGTCGCGACCATCGCGACGCCGGTGATCGCGGCGAGTTTGACCGGTTCGCTGATGGAGGCGCCGCCCATGAAGATGCCCGTGGCGGCCCAGAGAAATACGGCGCAATACACAACATCGCGCGTCACCGCCCCCATCCAGACGTAGACGGCGATCGCTGTGCACACCGAGATCAGCGCCCAGCCATCCATCGAGTTGCCGAACGGATAGAAGCCCCAGTCGTAGAACAGGGTCGAGAAATTGACGAGGGTGGCCGTCGTGATCCAGCCGAAATACAGGCTGAACACGCCATCCACCACGAGGAATTCGCTCCAGGTCGGTCGCTGCAGGTTGCGCAGTCGCCAGAAGATGACGATCAGCGTAGCGAGGATGAACAGCATCACCAGCACACTCACCAGCACCATTCGACTGTGCCAAACAATGATCCAGGCGCAGTTGCCGACGGCATTGAGCAGGTAGGGTCCGATGATCCGCTCGATGCGCGCGCGGGTGCGTGGTACGGCGCGAAGGGCTGCGATGCTGAAGGCAATGAGCCCCAAGTAGATGATCGACCAGATCCCGAATACGTAGCCGGGCGGAGTAAAGCCCGTGGGGTACAAGGCCGACAGCTGGCCCGTGTTGAGACCGCCGAGGGGGACGATGTTGGCGGCGGCGTTGACGGCCAGTACTATGACCGTCGCCAGCAAGGCGAGTTTGGTTCGATCCATAATGCGACTCCCTAAACGTGACCGACCCGGCTGGGTTCTGCCCATCATACTCATTCCGGCGTTCGTGCTCGCCTCTTGTACCACCATGAAGCCCACCGCACCCGTGATCGATACGAGCCACCGCAGCCGCAGCCACGAAAGCCGGGTGCGCTACCTCGTGATCCACTTCACCCAGTTGAACTTCGAGCGCTCTTTGCAGGTGCTCACCGAAGGCAACGTCTCCAGCCACTACCTCGTTGATGTGGATCCGCCTGTGATCTACCGCCTCGTCGACGAGGAGCGCCGCGCTTGGCACGCGGGGCGCAGCTTCTGGAAGGGCGACACCAACCTCAACTCGAGTTCCATCGGAATCGAGATCGTGAACCTCGGGGACGACACGCAGCCTGGAGTGTCCTACGCCGAGTATCCGCAGGCACAGGTCGATGCCGTGGTCGCGCTCGTTCGCGACATCGCGCAGCGGCATGAGATCGCGCCGCACCGCATCTTGGGGCACAGCGACATTGCTCCGCAGCGCAAGAGCGACCCCGGTCCGCGCTTCCCCTGGTCGCGCCTCGCCGGTGAAGGGTTGATCCCATGGCCGCGCGAAGCCGTGGTGCGCGAGGCCCTCTCCCGTCACATCGCGGGTTTGCCCGCGATTGGTTGGTTTCAGGAGAAGCTCGCCGAGCACGGTTTCGAGGTTGCGCGCCACGGCGAACTCGATGAGGCAACGCGCCGGGTGATTGCCGCGTTCCAGATGAAGTACCGTCCCGCCAAGCATGACGGCGAGCCCGATGCCGAAACTGCAGCGCTGCTCGATGCGGTGACGCAGTCGCAGGGGCTTGAGATCCGGCTCCCCGACGGCAGCGTCAGCGCGTATCCGCGGCGCTGAGTTGCAGCGCCAAAGAAAAAGGGCGGTTGTGCCATGCACAACCGCCCTTGTTTTTGCCTGATCGGCCGAACTTAGAAGTTCTTGCGGACCGTCACGCCATAGGTGCGCGGCTGGTTCGGGTAACCCGAGAAGCTGCCCGTCTGCGCCACCGCCGGGAAGGCGCTGAGCAGATAGTTATCGTCCGTGAGGTTGCGACCCCAAACCATGAAGTCCCAACCGTCACGCGCGAAGCCTACGCTCGCGTTCAGTGTGTTGACCTGACGCGAGGCCAGCGTGATCGGCAGGTTGTCGACGGCCTGCACCTTGCTCTCGTAGAGGTAGTCCGCCCGAGCGAAGCCATCCACGGCGCCCACGCTCCAGTTGTACGTCAGTCCCGTTGAGACGCTCCACTCGTGGATGCCCGCCGGGCGCCGGCCACTCAGGTCCTGCGTACCATTCGGTCCCTGTGCATTCGGGTACGAGTCGTACTTCGGATCGAGGTAGGTGGTCGAGAAGTCGAGCTGCCAGGCATTGCTGAGCTTGAACTGCGTCTCAAGCTCGAAGCCCTGCGTCGACTGCTTGCCTGCGTTGCCGAGCACGAAGCCCGTGCCGAGGAAGGTGTTCGCCTGGAAGTTCTTGATCTCTTGGTCGAACAGCGCGAAGTTGACCGCAACGCGCTCCCAACGCCCCTTCACGCCGATTTCCTTGACGGTCGACTCTTCCGGCAGCGCGTAGCGGGTGCCGTAGCGCGGGTACCAGGGGTTGACCGCGCCGCCGAGCGGCGAGCGAGCCGGTGTAGCGGGCGCGAACGGCTTGCTGTCACGCGACAGGTTCCAGGACGTCGCCTTGAAGCCCGTGGAGATGCCGCCGTAGACGTTGAGGTTATCGCTGGCTTCGAAGGCAAGACGCACGGTGTAGGTGGTCTTGCTGTCATCGGAGCTTTCCGCGTACGGCACTACCGGCGAGAGGAACTGCAGCGCGTAGAGGCCGAGCCCCGAGTTGCAGAGCGGACCCGCCGGGAAGGCCGGTTGACCCGCGACGCAGGCTCGCACGCTCGCCGTGTCGGCCAGTGAGGCCTGCGCCGGGAAGGCCGCGAAGTTCGCCGGTGTCGGCGCACGACCGCCGGTGAGCGCACCGAAGATCTGCGCAAAGCCCAACTGGACGAGATCGACGCCCGAGAAGGCTTCAGAGTTGGTGACCGCGAAGTTCACGTCCTTCTTGGTGTTGGTGTAGGCAGCACCTGCCGTCAACGTCACTCGATCGTTGATATCGAAGTCGAGCTGACCGAAGAGGTTGTAGGCGTCGTTGTCCTGCTTGGTGTTGATCGTCGTACCCGTGTTGGCGCGGAAGAACGTGCCCACCGGCAGGCCGAGCGCGGCCTCGAGCGAGGGGAACGTTTGCAAACCGGCGGCCGGGTTGGTCGGATTCGTCAGCACGCCCGCGTAGTTGCGAAACGCCGTCCCGAGCAGGATGTTGTTGTCGTACTTCACCTTCTCGTCGAAGTAGTACGCGCCGACGAGACCGCGGATCGCACCGCCTGCATCGTAAGAGAGACGCAGTTCCTGCGTGACCGTGTCGATGTCGCCGGTGTTGACGTTGTACTCGCCGAGGCTGCCGCTCGTGAAGTCGAAGTCGTAATCGAAGCTCGTCTTCTGATTGCGCGACGAGGTGATCGAGGCGAGGTTGAAGTCACCGAGATCCCAGTCGAGGTGCAGCGAGAAGCCGCTGTTCTTGACGATATTGCGCGGCAGCTTGTTGAGGTACGCCGCGCGATCGTAGGGGGCTCCGTCGGCATTGGCCACGCCCGGGTAGATCCGGCCATTGACGATCGGCGACTGAATCACTGCCCCGGTCGGCCCGTTAAGCAGGTTCGACACTCCGCAGCACAGCTCATCGATGTTGCTGAGGTCGGCGACAAAACGCACTTCGAGGGCGTCCGAGGCCTTCCAGAGCAACTGGCCGCGTACGTCCGAGCGGTCGCGATCGTTGATGTAGGTGTTCGTGACGAGCTCGCGGAAGTAGCCGTCACGCTTGTTGAGCGTCGAGGTCAGGCTGAAGGCGACGGTGTCGCTGATGGGCCCCGTGACCTTGCTCTTCAAAATCTGCTGGTTGTAGTTGCCGAGCGTGCCCTCGACGAGTCCACTCCACTCGAACTGCGGCTTCTGCGTGACGACGCTGATGACGCCTGCCGACGCATTCTGGCCGAAGAGCGTGCTCTGCGGGCCACGCAGCACTTCAACGCGCGATACATCGATGAGATCGCCGATCGCACCGGCCGAGCGCGAGCGATACACGCCATCGATGAACACGCCCACCGAGGGCTCGATGCCCGGGTTGTTGGCGCCGTTACCGAAGCCGCGGATCACGAAGTTGGTTTGCGTCGAGGTCTGCAGCGTGGTGACGCGCAGCGAGGTGACGATGCTCGCAAGATCCGTGATGTCCTGGATCGACGCCTTCTGGATGGTCTCGACGGGCGTGACCGTGACGGCTACCGGCACATCTTGCAAGGTCTGCTCGCGCTTGGTCGCCGTGACGACGATTTCCTCGAGCGCGGTGACGTCCTGCGCAGTCGCTGTGCCAGCCAGTACGGCGGCTGCGACGGCCAGGGCGACGGGTGAATATGACTTCATGTGAAAAGCCCCTCTGTAAATTGTTCCCGAGATCGGCGTCCGGCCGGACGGGCTGACTTATCGTTCAGTTCGGATTTTAACCACATTTTATGCAAAAAAGCCGCAATCACGGCCCTTACGTATCCCGGGGGTCAAGGGGGCGCAGCGTCGTCCGCCAAGCGCCGGGAAACACCCCGGATGACCTCGGTGACCCGGGCGGTTCCGGTAGCCGTCAATTCAATGTATTTGCGTCGGCGATCCTTCGGGTCGTGGTTGAAGGTCACTAGGCCTGCCCCCTGTAGCCGTTCGATACGGCGCAGCGCGGTGGTGACCGGGCTGCGCGAGGCCAGACAGAGGCTCGTGACCGAAATGTGCCTGCGGAGCAATTGCGCTCGCAGCAACTCCGACAGCATGCTCCAAGTCGCGTCGGTCTCGAAGACATCGACCAGAGCGCTGCAGCGAAACTCGTCGATGTCCGCGAGCAGTTGCAGGGTTCGAAGGTCCGGATTGGCGGCTTCTCGAGTTGGCAGGCGGCGAGGCAGTCCCGGTCGATCCGGCATACGGACCACGACGGCTTCCCCCAGAGGGTCCCGGCTGGAGGCATGACGGCGCTGAGCTTCGAATACCGCGCGGACCAAGGTTCCTCGGGCCAGTGGTTTGGGCAGCAGGTCTGCTACTTCGAGGGCCTGGGTGTCGGAGATGCGCGAGAATTCCGCGGGTTCGGCGATCAGAATGATCTGCAGATCCGGACGCATCGTTGCCGCACGCTGCACGAACTCGGCGGTTTGCGAGCTGGTGTGGCCGGCAAAACTGGTCGGATCAATCACCAGGATTCCGGCATCGAGCTGGCCGCGAAGCAAATCCAGCGTCGCCTCCAAGCCAAGGCTGCCATCGCTCGTTGACACCTGAGTGCCGCGTTGCGAAAGCGCACGAACCATGAACTCGAGCGAGGCCGCGTTAGCGTCGATGAGCAGCACTGCCGCGTCCGAGCGGGGAGAGGTGCCGGACAGCCGCACGCTAATATCAACCGGTTGGCTATTCATGCGCGAATATCTGCATCAGTGATCATCGGCTTCAGAGGCCCCGTTTGATCCGAAATGGCGGTATTTGTATTCGATTGGCGGTCAACTTGGCGTTGATTAACCGCTGGATTCTTATGAAATTTTTTCGTCACTGTACCGATTTGGTAGCGAGTGCTCAATGCTTTCGCAGGAAACAGGCTTTCGCAGGAAACAGTCGAATTCCATCCAGGTTCGTGTGCATCCATGACGATTTGTTGTATCGATAAAACAAGTAGTTTGTTGTGGGCGCGGCTTTTTTCCGGTAAAAAGCGCCCATACCGACGAATTCCGTCGATTTTCAAGGAGTTGTACATGCGCAACAATATCGTTGCTCTGTTCGTTGCTGCCGCTCTGGCCCAGGCCGCAGCCGCGCAGGAAGCGGATACCTCGGGCGCTGACGCGCTAGAGCAAGTGGTCGTTACCGGCACCCGTGTTGCCAATCGCTCGGTGCTCGACACCGCCGTCCCGGTTGATGTGGTCAGCAGCGACGCGCTGAGCAATCTCGGCGTGACCGAAATCAATCAAGCGCTGTCGGTGGCATTGCCGTCGTTCAACTTCCCGCGTCCGGGTTTGACCGACGGCACGGACACCGTTCGCCCTGCCACGCTTCGTAGCCTTGCGCCGGATCAGACGCTGGTGCTCGTCAACGGCAAGCGTCGTCACACGGCAGCGCTCGTCAACGTCAACGGCACGATTGGTCGCGGCGCTGCCGCCACCGACCTCAACACCATCCCGACGGCCGCCATTCGCGCCATCGAAGTGCTGCGCGACGGTGCCTCGGCACAGTACGGTTCGGATGCCATCGCCGGTGTGATCAACCTGCGCCTGCGCGAGGATCGCGACGGTGGTGAAGCGAGCATTAGCTACGGCTGGCGCGACACCACGTACGAGAACCTCACCGGTACACCTCCGGCAGGCGCCACCTGGTCGGCCCCCGCGGTGCTCAAGCGCAGCCGTTCGGACGGCGAGACGCTGACGGTCTCGGTGTGGAAGGGCTTTTCGCTCGGGGACAGCGGCTTTTTGACCGTGACCGGTGAATTCAAAGAGCAAGAGCGCACTGAGCGTGGTGGCTGGGACGCGCGTTCGCAGTACGCACGTACGTCGACGGGCGGCTTCGACCCGCGTGAGGCCACGTTCAACCGCTTCAGCCAGTGGTACGGCGAGCCGGAGATTTCGCAAAAGACGCTCTTCGTCAATGCCGGCACGGAGCTCGCCGGTGGCAACGAGCTCTACGCGAGTGCGAGCTGGCAGGACCGCTCGGCATTGTCAGCGGGCTTCTCCCGACTGGCCAACGACCCATCGGGTCGTAACGTGGCCTCCATTTATCCGGATGGCTTTCTGCCGTTGATCGCCCCGGACGTCACGGACTTCGCGGCTTCGACGGGCGTGCGCTGGGATGCCGCGGGTTGGGATATGGACTTGTCGCTCGGCTACGGTCGCAACGACATGAAGTTCACCATCAAGAACACGCTGAACCGCTCGATTGGTGCGACGAGCAAGACCGAGTTCAATGCGGGTGGCTATGCCTACGACCAGCTCGTGCTGAACCTCGGCGGCGTGCGCGGATTTGACGTGGCCGGGTTCTCGTCCCCGCTCAACGTTGCGATGGGTATCGAGGCACGTCGTGAAGCGTACTCGATCACGGCCGGTGAGCCTGATTCCTACCGCAACGGCGGTGTTCGCATTCCGCTCAACACCCCGGGCTGCACGGGCGCTGCAGCGGCGTTGGCCGCCAACGTGGCCGCGGGCGGTTGCCCGGCCCCGTCGGGTGCGCAGGTGTTCCCGGGCTTCCGTCCGGCGAACCAGGTCAATGAAAACCGCCGCGCCTTCGGCGTCTACGTGGATCTCGAAGCCAACGTAACGGAAAAGTTGCTCTACTCCGCAGCACTGCGTCTCGAGGACTACTCGGACTTCGGCAGCAATGCCTCGGGTAAGGTGGCGCTGCGTTACGACTTCTCTGATACCTTCGCCCTGCGTGGCTCGATATCCACGGGTTTCCGTGCTCCGTCGCTGCAACAGCAGTACTTCGCTACGACGTCGACCAACTTCATCAATGGCATACCGTTCGACATCACCACCTTCCCGGCAACGGACCCGGTGGCTGTCGCGCTCGGTGCCCAGCCGCTTGATGCGGAAGAGTCGGCGAACTACTCCATCGGCGCGGTGGTGCGGACCGGTGATCTGTCGCTGACCGTTGATGCGTACCGCATCAACATCACTGACCGGATCGTGTTGTCGGAGAATCTGACCTCGGACGCCGTGCGCAACTTCCTCACCGCGCGTGGGTTCATCGGTATCGGCGGCGGTCGTTTCTTTATCAACGGCGTTGATACCGAGACGACGGGCGTCGACATCGTGGCGAGCTACCCGGTGGTCACCGAGTCGCTCGGCAAGTTCGACTTCACGGCGACGGCGAACTTCACCTCCACAGACGTCACGAGAGTGCCGGCCACGCCGCAGCTCTCGGCGCTGAGCCCTGCTCCGATTCTCTTCGATCGCGGCAACCGCCTCACGTTCGAGGAGGGCAACCCGGAGAACAAGTTCACCCTCGCGGTGAACTGGGCGATGAACGGCTTCGGTGCCACGCTGCGTGCCACGCGCTACGGCGATGCACTGAGTCCGCAGAATGCCCCCACGGTGACTGCGCCGGACTTCGTGCTCACGGCCAAGACCCTGATCGATCTCGAAGGACGCTACGCCTTCAACGACAAGGTCAAGGTCGCGATCGGTGCCGACAACCTGCTCGATGAGTATCCGGATCCGCTGCCGCCGGGTTTGAACAGCACGGGTGCGACGTCGTTCTCGAACTTCTCGCCCTTCGGTCGTTCTGGCCGCTTCGTCTACGGACGGGTGACGGTCGGCTTCTGATCGAAGCTGCACCACTCGAAGTGGCGCCGCAGGTCGTGCTGTTGCACGGCTTTGCGGCAGCCACCGGCGATCTAGACGCGGCGGTCGAGCTTGTCTCGGCCGCCGCGCCGTTTCGGCAACTCAAAACACCGGGCGGTCGGTTGATGTCGGCCGCGATGACAAGTTGCGGCGCCTGCGGTTGGTACAGCGATGCACGTGGCTATCGTTATGAGCGCCTTGATCCGCTGACTGGGCAGCCATGGCCTGCGATCCCTGAGCCCTTCTTGCGGCTCGCGCGAGCCTCGTCCGAGGTGGCCGGCTTCGGGACTTACGAGCCCGACACCTGTCTGATAAACCGCTACGTACCCACGGCCCAGATGGGCATCCATCACGATGCCGACGAGCGGGACTTTTCCCAGCCCATCGTTTCCGTGACGTTAGGGGCGCCGGCGACTTTTCTTTGGTATGGGCCCAGCAAACGCGGCTCTCCGCTGCGCATTCGCTTGTTACCCGGGGACGTGCTTGTCTGGGGTGGCGCAGCGCGCAAGGGCTATCACGCCGTGCAGAAGCCCGAAGGCGGTACGCGCTACAACCTCACGTTCCGCAAGGCGCTTTGACATCAGGCGGTTTGCAGTTCCTCTCTGAGGATTCGGCGAAACTCGTCGGCGGTGACGTGCTGAGCTCCTTTCGATCGTCGTTTCGCGGTCGATATCGCCTCGAGCAACGCCTGATTGATGAGCGTTTGATACCCGACGCCCTGTCGCTCCCCTTCCTTACGGAAGTGTGCGAGGACAGAGTCATCGAGCATGATCGTGATCCTCGTCTTGTGGCGGGAGGTCACCGCGGGCCCGCGACGAGCGGTCGAAAAATCATATTCCTTTCGCATGGTACGTCTCCGTTTCCCTTCGGCTGGCCCTTCGAGCTGAAATGATCCGCGTGCGATCCCCACGGGGCGCATGGATCACCACTAGCACTCTACCCAGGGCATCGAGCCCGATGGTGACGAGCCTCAATTCATGCAGGGCGTCTGAGTCCTCCAGTGTGAGCGCGCGTGAGTCCCGCAACGCCATTTCGGCATCACCAAAGGAGACGCCGTGCTTTATGAAGTTGCGTCGCGCCTTTTCCGGATCGAATTCGATCCATTCCGCGTGAGTATACATATAACATGCATATACTCAACGCAGAGTTTGGATGGCAAAGCTCGAAAGCCCCAGTCTTTCTCAGCAACGCCTGTTGACGATCAGACGAGGACGCGCTCGATGCCACCGTCGTTGGCGCGCGCGACGTAGTCGCGCATCCAGTGTTCGCCGAGCAGGTGCTTGGCGATCTCCACCACGATGTAGTCCGCATCGAGGTCGGTCTCATCCTCGTAGCGCTTGAGCCCCTGCAGGCAGGAGGGGCATGATGTCAGTACCTTGACCGGGCCGTCGAACCCGTCAGCCCGTGCTGCCGTCGCTCCCTTCTGCATTTCCTGCGCCTTGCGGAACCTGACCTGCGTGGAGACATCAGGGCGTGAGATCGCAAACGTGCCGCTCTCGCCGCAGCAACGATCATTCTTGACGATCTTGCCGTTCGCCTCGGCATTCATGAGCTGATTGACGACCTTCAGCGGCTCGTGCTGCTTCATCGGCGAGTGGCAGGGATCGTGGTACAGGTAGCGAACGCCCGTCACGCCATCGAGGCGCACACCTTTCTCCATGAGAAATTCGTGGATGTCGACGATGCGACAGCCCGGGAAGATCTTGTCGAATTCATAGCCCTGCAATTGGTCGTAGCAGGTGCCGCAGCTGACCACGACCGTCTTGATGTCGAGGTAGTTGAGCGTGTTGGCAACGCGGTGGAACAGCACCCGGTTGTCGGTGATCATCTTCTCGGCCTTGTCGAAATCGCCCGAGCCGCGCTGCGGGTAGCCGCAGCACAGATAGCCTGGAGGCAGCACTGTCTGCACGCCGACGTGCCAGAGCATTGCCTGGGTGGCGAGGCCTACCTGCGAGAAAAGGCGCTCGGAGCCGCAACCCGGGAAATAGAACACGGCCTCCGCATCCACGCTGGTCAGTCGCGGGTCGCGGATTACGGGGACATAATCCCGATCTTCGATGTCGAGCAGTGCCCGCGCCGTTTTCTTCGGTAGCCCCGCCGGCATACGACGGTTGACGAAGTGCACCACTTGCTCGCGTACCGGTGCCTTGCCCGTGGTGGCGGGCGGTGCCTTGACCTGGGGTTTCGCAAAGGCCTTGAGCACTCCATGTGCGAAGCGCTGTGCCTTGAAACCCCAGTCGATCATGCCTTTGCGTACGAGCTTGATGGTCTCGGGCCGCGTGGCGTTGAGGAACAGCATCGATGCCGCTGTGCCCGGGTTGAATCGCTTCTTGCCCATGCGTCGCAGCAGATCGCGCATTGCCATGGAGACGTCGCCGAAGTCGATGTCGACCGGGCAGGGCGACTCGCACTTGTGACACACCGTGCAGTGATCGGCGACGTCGCTGAACTCGTCCCAGTGACGCAGTGATACGCCGCGTCGTGTCTGTTCTTCGTAGAGGAAGGCCTCAATGAGCAGCGAGGTGGCGAGAATCTTGTTCCGCGGGCTGTAGAGCAGGTTGGCGCGCGGCACATGCGTCGCACAGACCGGCTTGCACTTGCCGCAGCGCAGACAGTCCTTGATGGCCGTGGAGATCGTGCCGATATCCGACTGCTGCATGATCAGCGATTCGTGACCGAGCAGGTTGAAGCTCGGCGTGTAGGCGTAGCGCAGATCGCCGCCGGGTAACAGCTTGCCCTTGTTGAAGCGGCCCTCCGGGTCGATTCGCTGCTTGTAGGCACGAAGGCCTGCCGTCTCCTCAGCGGTGAGGAACTCGAGTTTGGTGATGCCGATGCCGTGCTCACCGGAGATCACGCCGCCGAGGTCTCGCGCGATCTGCATGATGCGGGCTACGGCGGCATTGGCCTCCTGCAGCATCAGGTAGTCGTCGGAGTTGACCGGGATGTTCGTGTGGACGTTGCCATCGCCCGCATGCATGTGCAGTGCGACCCAGACGCGACCCTTGAGCACGCGCTGGTGGATGCCCTGCAAGTCGTGGCGGATCGGAGCGAAGGCATCGCCCGCGAAGATCGCCGCGAGCGGCTCACGCAGTTCCTTTTTCCATGACACGCGCAGCGTCCGGTCCTGCAACTGCTGGAATACGTTGCGCCCGAGAATACGTCCGTCAGGCTCGGCTGCGGGGGTATCAAGTCGGTTGAGTAGATCCTTCCACTGTCGGCGTACTTCGATGACGAGCGCGCGGGCTCGCGCCGGCCGATCGCCCAGGATCTCGGCGCGTGACAGGGCATCGAGCTCGGCGTCACCGGTTTTGCCGGGCTTGAGTTCGCCGCGCAGATGCTCTTCGAGAGCATCGGCCAGCCGCAGCTTGTTGCTGATCGACAGCTCGATGTTGATGCGCTCGATGGCGTCGGTGTAATCGCCGAGCCGCGGCAGCGGGATGACGACATCCTCGTTGATCTTGAACGCGTTGGTGTGTTTGGCGATCGCTGCGGTACGCGCGCGATCGAGCCAAAACTTCTTTCGTGCCTCGGCTCCAACGGCGATGAAGCCCTCGCCGCCACGCAGGTTGGCCACGCGTACGGTTTCGGAGGTGGCGAGCGCCACGGCGGACTCGTCGTCGCCGACGATGTCGCCGATCAGCACCATCTTGGGCAGTGCAGCCCGCTTGCTCTTGGTGACGTACCCAACGGCCTTGAGGTAGCGCTCGTCGAGGTGCTCGAGACCCGCAAGTTTCACGCCGCTCGCCCGATCGGCCGCATCGAGGTGGCTGATGATCTCGACGATCGAGGGGATGGCGTCACGGGCTTGGCCAAAATATTCGAGGCATACCGTGCGCATGTGCTTCGGCATGCGATGGACGATCCAGCGCGCGGCGGTGATCAGGCCGTCACAGCCCTCCTTCTGCACGCCGGGCAGCCCACCCAGGAACTTGTCGGTGACATCCTTGCCGAGCCCCGCCTTGCGAAACAGGGCGCCCGGCATGCGCAGCGTCTCGGTGCGCAGCACCGTGGCGCGCTCGGCCGGCAACCGTCCGTCTTTCCAGCAGAGGCGCCATTCGACCTGCGGTGCGTCGTGGATCTTGCCGAGGTTGTGGCCGATGCGCTCGACCTCCAGCCAGTTGCCCTCGGGGTCGACCATGCGCCACCAGGCGAGGTTATCGACGGCGGTGCCCCACAGCACCGCTTTCTTGCCGCCGGCATTCATGGCGACGTTCCCGCCGATGCAGGAGGCATCGATCGAGGTGGGGTCGACGGCGAACACGAAGCCGGCGCGTTCGGCGGCATCGGCCACTCGCTTGGTGACGACGCCCGCTTCGGAGTACACGGTCGGTACGGTGAGCTCTACGGTAACGCCGGGCAGTGCGACATGCTCCACTTCCGACACGCGCTCGAGTTTTTCGGTGTTGATGACGGCGGATAAGGGCGTGAGCGGAATCGCACCACCGGTGTAGCCGGTGCCGCCGCCGCGCGGAATGATGCTGAGGCCTAGATCGATGCAGGCACGCACGAGCCCCGGGATCTCGTCTTCCGCATCGGGGCAAATCACCACGAAAGGGTATTCAACGCGCCAGTCCGTGGCGTCGGTGACATGCGAGACGCGCGCGTACGCGTCGAAGCGAATGGCGTCGGCGCGCGTGTGCCGACCGAGCAGGCGCCGCGCGCGACGGCGTAACTTCGTCGTGCGCTCGAATCCTGCACCGAAAGACTCCACCGCACGACGCGCGGCCTCAAGCAGCAAGCCGACCTTGCGATCGCGTTCCGCATCGGCGGAGAGTTCAGTGGCCTCGCGCCGCTTTTCGATCTCTCCAAGGCGGTGAGCAAGGGCCCCGAGCAGCAGTTTGCGGCGACGCGGGTTGTCGAGCAGGTCGTCTTCGAGATACGGGTTGCGCTGTACCGCCCAGATATCGCCGAGAACTTCGTACAGCATGCGCGCCGAACGGCCCGTCCGGCGTTCACCGCGCAGTTCATCGAGCAGCGCCCAACTGTCTTCACCGAGCAGTCGGATGACGATTTCGCGATCCGAGAACGAGGTGTAGTTGTAAGGGATCTCGCGAATGCGCGGTGCCGCGCTCTCGGGTGGGGCAAACAGGGGTAGTTCGGTGGGTACGGCGCTCATGGGAGGCCCCAATTGTCCCACCGTTCCCCTATCATTTGCGAGGATCATGAACACTTCCAGCGAACGAAACCCGCAAGCGGCGCAGATGGCCGACGAGTCGATGCTGCGCACGCTGCGCTTTCAGATCGAGGCTATTTGGCCGCAGGAATCGCGGCTGTTTGCCCGCTACGCCCTGCCCGTCGATGCCCACATTCTCGATATTGGCTGCGGCACGGGCGAAGCCACATTGCGCCTGGCCGCAATGTTTCCGGGTGCCGGGCTGGTGTGCGGTGTTGATGTGATGCCGGAGTTGCTCGCGGTGGCGCAGCGCCAGCCGCCGCCGATTGCAGGGCGCATGCCGGTGTTTGAACAGGGGGACGGTTATGCCCTGCGGTTCGCCGATGCCAGCTTCGATCTTGTGGTCTGTCGGCACGTCACTCAGCTCTTGCCCGAGCCAGAGCGGCTGCTGGCCGAACTGCGGCGAGTGCTCAAGCCCGGCGGCTGGCTGCACGTGTTATCCGAGGACTACGGCATGCTGCATTTCCCGACCCGCAACGGGGTCGACCCCGACCGACTGTGGCATGAGGCGGTCGTGCCCTTCACCCACAGCACCGGGACCGATGCACGGATCGGTCGATCGACGCTGCCGATGCTAAGGGGGCTTGGGTTTACGCACACGAGTGTCCAGTACCTGACGATCGACACCGAGCGAGTGCCCCGTGAACACCTCGCCGGGATTTTCACGGCCTGGCGCGATGGCTACGTCGAGGCTCTGGCGGCGGCCGGACGATTATCGCGGATGGAGGTTCGCGCCATGTTCGATGCCATCATCGACACCGTGAGCGATCCGCAGGCCTATGGCGTGTGGCACGTGCCCGTGGTGGCAGGACGGTGTCCGTGATCGCGGGGCACGGCACGGGGCCGCGAAAGCAGCGCGCCTTGCAGGTGGCTCTGCAGCCGCATCCGATCACCGCAGGTTCGTCAGACCGGGCCCTCGAAGTCAGGCTGACTCCGCGTGAGCAAGGGGTGGAACTGCGCTACCTCTGGTCCGGGCCCTCGGCACAGATCCTATGGCCGGATCGGGTCCCACCCGCGGACGTTCGTGGCGAACGCCGCGATTATCTGTGGCACCACACCTGTGGCGAGTGGTTCATCGGCGAGGTGGGCTCACCCGGCTACATCGAATTCAATTTTTCGCCCTCAGGGCATTGGGCGGCGTACCGCTTCGCGGACTATCGACAGAGTCTTGGCGATCTGGTGTGGGAGGGCTCGCCGCCCGAGATCGAATTTTCACTTGAAGCGCAGCGCGCCGAATTGCGCGCGTGGGTGCCGTGGGCGGCGTTCGCGAGCTTCGTGTCCGAGCCCGTGCGCGAATGGCAGCTCGGATTTACCTGCGTTGTCGAGCGGAGGGTGGGTGTTTCGCCCGCAGGCACGGCGAGCGCAGACACGCTCGAGTACTGGGCGGTCAGCCATCCGCGGGCACAACCCGAATTCCACGATCGCCGTGGGTTCAGCGTTTCATGGTGAGCGTCCAATGACCATCCTCTTCGGTATCGACGTGTTGCTCGCCGATGCGGCCTTGCAGGCGAAGCTTCGCGGCCGTCGTATCGCATTACTTGCACACCCCGCCTCGATGACCGCACAGGGCCAGCACAGCCTCGATGCGCTCGCGCAGGTGCCGCATTTGCGAGTGACCGCGGCGTTGGGTCCGCAGCACGGTTT
Organism: uncultured Pseudomonadota bacterium; assembly: GCA_903885195.1. Classification (GTDB taxonomy): domain Bacteria; phylum Pseudomonadota; class Gammaproteobacteria; order Steroidobacterales; family Steroidobacteraceae; genus UBA964. Next base: position 22,791 of record CAISHQ010000092.1, read on the forward strand.
GCGCGGCGATAAGCAGGACAACATGGTCGAATCGGCGGATTTCCTCGATCCGCGCCACGGCATACCCGTATACAGCCTGTACGGACGCGTGCGCCGACCGACCGACGAGATGCTCGCACACTGCGATGTGATCCTCGTCGATCTGCAGGACCTCGGTTGCCGGATCTATACCTTCATCACGACCCTGCTGTATGTGCTCGAGGCTGCTGCACGGCTTGGCAAGGCGGTGTGGGTGCTCGATCGGCCGAACCCGGCGGGCCGACCCGTCGAAGGTTTGTCGCTGCGCAAGGGAGAGGAGAGTTTCGTCGGTGCGGGTGTGATGCCGATGCGCCACGGCCTGACGCTCGGTGAAATGGCCCGCTGGTTCGTTCGCGAATACTCGCTCGCGGTCGAGCTGCAGGTGGTCGCCATGCCTCAGTGGGACGACTCCGCCCCCGACCATGGCTGGCCGCTCGGCCAACGCAGCTGGGTGAATCCGAGCCCCAACGCCCCCAGCGTGTGGATGGCCCGAGCCTATGCCGGTACCGTGATGCTCGAGGGCACGACGCTCTCCGAAGGACGCGGTACGACCCGACCGCTAGAGCTTTTTGGTGCACCGGACATCGATGCCGGCCGTGTGCTCGAGGAGATGCAGCGCCTCGCGCCCGAGTGGTTGGTCGGTTGCCGATTGCGCGAGTGCTGGTTCGAGCCCACCTTCCACAAGCATGTCGGCAAGCTCTGTCACGGGATACAGATCCATACCGACGATCTCGCCTACGACCACCTGAGATTCCAGCCTTGGCGTTTGCAGGCACTGGCGTTCAAGGCCATCCGGCGGTTGTGGCCGGAGTATCCGCTGTGGCGGGATTTCCCCTACGAGTACGAACTCGAGCGACTGGCGATCGACGTCATCAATGGCGGCCCGCAGCTGCGTGAGTGGGTCGACGATAAGGCGGCCGCGCCCGGGGATCTGCAGCGGCTGGCGGAGGCCGACGAGCAGGCCTGGCTTGAACGGACTTCGGAATTACTGGTCTACTGAGTAGGCAAGACGCATGAAGAGGGAAAAAACATGACCACCGCCCATACCGATCGAGTCATCGAAGATTTGCGGCGGGTCGTCGAGGATGCCGAAGACTTGCTTCGCGAAACGGCGGGGCTGGCCGGTGAGCGTGTCAGCGAAGTGCGTGAACGCGCGAGCGACTCGCTGCGATCGGCTCGCGAGCAACTGGGCACGCTCGAGCAGGAGGTGCTGACGCGAGCCAAGGAGGCCGCCCGCGACGCCGATGGCTACGTGCGCGAGCACCCGTGGCAGGCGGTCGGGATCGCAGCAGGCGTTGGCTTGCTACTTGGCATCCTGATCAGCCGGCGTTGAGCCGACCGATGTTCGACTCCCTCCGCTCACTTCTCGCGCACCTGCTGGAGTTGTTGCAGGTTCGTCTGGAATTGTTGACGACCGAACTGTCGGGCGAGGTCAAACGCGCGGCGCTGATACTACTTTACGCGTTCGTTGCGCTTGTTTTTGGCGCGCTCAGCCTGTTGCTGCTCGCGGTGACTGTGGTCATCGCGATGTGGAGCGAGCACCGACTGCTGGCGGCGGCCCTCGTCACGGGCGTGTTTCTCGTAATTACGGCGGTAGCACTCTGGCAAGTCGTGCGTCGGCTCAAGGGGCAACCGCGATTACTGGCCGGCACGCTCGATGAACTGCGACGTGACCGCGAAGCTCTGCAGGGTCGCGGCACTCAGGACGGCGGCGGAGCCGGGAAATGACGCGCGAGGATCCCATCGCGATTCGCCGCCGCCAATTGCTGGCACGCAGCGCGACGCTGCGTGGTCAGATCAGCGAGGACGCCGCCACGGTAGTGCGTAGCGCGCCGTGGCTGGAGCGCGGTGCGCGCGTGGCTCGCACCGCTTCGAGTAACAAAGCAGTGCTGGCAGTGCTCGCGTTGATCACCCTAATGGCAGGGCCGACCCGTGCGGCGAGCGTTGCGAGCCGTGGTTGGCTCGCGCTGAGCACGCTGCGACGGGTCGTGAGCTGGTTTAGCGCTTCGAAACCTTGAGGCGCCGGCCGCGATTCGAGCTCGGCAAGCGCAGCGACAGGCGCAGCGCAAAAGCCTTGAACGTGACGGCGGCGACGGACCGGTTGAGGGCCTTGGCAATCTTCGGGGTGGACAACTTGCCCGCCAGCTTGCGCAACTTCTGTTCGTCAGCCGGCGTCCAGCCTGCAAAGCTGCGCTTGGATTTGGTCTTCTTGCCGGCGCGTGCCGGACGAGCGGTCTTCTTGGCCATGAATGCAAGGTCCTCGACGTATCAGCAATTGAAACGCCGCAGATTATAGGTGAGCGCCGCCTCTTTGACTACGCAATTTCATTGCTGCAGCCGCAGTCAATTATTGAACCCGCGCTTTCGCATCAACGCTTCGATTCCGGGGTCGCGACCACGGAATGATCGGTACGCGTCGGCCGGATCACGCGTATTGCCGATCGAGAACACGTTATCGCGCAGGCGTTGCGCAACGTCCTTGTCCCACGCGCCCTTGCTCTCGACGAAAGCGTCCCAGGCGTCGGCGGTGAGCGTATCGGCCCACAGATAGCTGTAGTAGCCCGCGGAATAGCCGTCGCCCGAGAACACGTGACCGAACTGCGGCGTGCGATGCCGCATGACGATTTCTTTGGGCATGCCAAGTGAAGTCAGCGTTTCGCGCTCGAACGCGTCGGCATCGATGCGCGAGTCCTTGCGCGCCGCCAAATGCAGCTTCATGTCGATCAGGGCGGCCGAGAGGTACTCGACCGTGGCGAAACCCTGGTTGAAGGTCTTCGCCCGCTCCACCTTCGCGACGAGTTCGGCAGGAATGGGCTTGCCGGTCTGGTAGTGCACGGCGAATCGGTCGAGCACTTCCTTGACGGGCAGCCAGTGCTCGAGCAGTTGCGAGGGGAACTCGACGTAGTCGCGAGCCACGTTCGTGCCCGACACGCTCGGGTAGGTGACGTTGGATGACAGTCCATGCAGCGCGTGGCCGAATTCGTGAAACAGCGTGACGGCATCGTCCCAGCTGATCAGCACGGGTTCGCCGGGCTTGCCCTTCACGAAGTTGGAATTGTTCGAGACGATGGTCGTGACTGCCCCGTCAAAACGCTCCTGGTTGCGATAGGCGTTCATCCAGGCGCCGGATTGCTTGCCCACTCGCGCATACGGATCGAAGTACCACAGCCCCACGAGCTTGCCCGCGGCATCGTCCACACGCCAAACGCGCACATCGGGGTGGTACACGGGCACGGTGCCCGCGGCGAGTTCCGAGAAGCGCATGCCGAACAGTTCGCCCGCCACGTAGAACATGCCCTCCCGAAGCTTCTCGAGCTGCAGATAGGGTTTCAGTTCGTTGGTGTCGAGGTCGTACTTCGCCTTGCGGACTTTCTCCGCGTAGTAGCGATAGTCCCAGGGCTCGATGCGGATCCCGGCGCTCTCCGCGTCGGCGAGTTTCTGCATGTCGGCGACCTCTTCGCGAACCCGCAACACGGCCGGCTTCCACACGGCTTCCATGAGTTCCATGGCCCGTTCCGGCGTTCGTGCCATCGAGTCCTCGAGACGCCAGTGCGCGTGTGTCGCGTAGCCCAGCAGGCCAGCCCGCTCGGCGCGCAGCTGCAGGATCTCGCCGATCAGCGCGTTGTTATCTCGCGCGTCGCCGTTGTCGCCGCGGTTGACGAAAGTGCGCCAGACTTTCTCGCGCAGCTCACGGCGCGTGGAGTAGGTGAGGAAGGGTTCGACCGACGAGCGCGTGTTGGCCACGATCCACTTGCCCTTCTGCCCGCGGCGCTCCGCGTCCGCTGCGAACCCGGCGCGCAGCGACTCAGGTAGGCCGGCCAGATCCGCTTCCGACTGCAGCACGAGAAAGCGCTCGCTTTCATCAGCGAGCAGATTTTGGCTGAAGCGGGTGAAGAGTCCGGCGAGGCTCTGGTTGATCGCCGCGAGCCGTTGCTTGGCCGAGGCGTCGAGCTTGGCGCCCGCCCGTACGAAGTTGTTGTGCACGAGCCAGGTCAGCCTTTGCTGCTCGGGCGTCAGGCCCGCCGATTCGCGGGTCGCGTACACCGAAGCGATGCGCTTGAAGAGCTTCTCGTTCTGCGTGATGCGATCACGAAAGGCCGCGAGCTTGGGTTCGATGTCCCGCTCGACCTGCTGCACGGCGTCATCACTCAGCGTGGAGCCGTAGATGTAGTACACCGTGGCGGCCCGATCGAGCGCTCGACCGGAACGTTCCATGGCGGCGATGGTGTTTTCGAAGGTCGGCGGCGCGGGGTTGTCGGCAATCGCCTGCAGCTCCTGCAGATGCAACGCCATGCCTTCCTCGAGCGCCGGCGCGAGCAGCGCGGGCGAGGCCTGGTCGAATGGCGGCACTCCGCCGAAGGGACCCGCCCAGGGTCGCAACAAAGGATTGTCGGCAGCGACAGCAGTGGTGATGAGGGCTGTGGTCATGAGCAGGGGTAGCACGTGGCGCATGTCAAAGATCCATTCATGGGGCAGTGTTCAGAGGGCAGTGTTCAGGAGACAGGGGTTGTGGCCGCGGACCGCCGCAGCGGTTCCTCGTCCTGATAACCGGTTTGCCGATCGAGGCCGGAGTGCAGCTCGAACAGCGTATCTTCTAGACGCTGGCGGAGGCTCTCGAGTTCCACCTCGTTCATCTTGGCAGGGACTTCGATGGGCTCAGCGGCCTGTACCGCCACGGTAGCACCGGGTTTCGGGATGATGGTGCGGTCCCAGGAGCGGTTCCAGCGCCAGCAGTCACGCGTCGAGGCGGCAACCGGGAGCAACAGGCTGCCGGTCTTTTGCGCGAGCGTGATGGTACCGAGTTGGGCGATGCCCCGCGGTCCGCGGGAGCCATCGACGGCGAGGCAGGAGTTCAAACCCCGATCCTCGCGCTGGGCCTTGATCATCTCGACGAGTGCGCGGGCACCGCCTTTACCCGAGGAGCCGCGCGCGACGCGAAAGCCGAGTCCTTCCTCGATACGTGTCATGGCTTCGCCGTCGCGACTCTGCGAGCACATCAGGATCCATCGGCCCTGTTCCGGCAGGCTGAAATAGTGGAGCATCGCGAAGGTGCGCGAGTGCAGGAACGCGCCCACGACTGGTTGCCCCGCTGCGATCAGCCGATGCAGCACTTCGATGTTGCGACTGTCGTAGGTCCAGGAGCGGCCGAGACTGCGATACATCCGCCAACCGATCGGCGGCAGGACCTTGTGCAGCAGAAAGCGCCGCACGGGCTTGCGTTGACGCGTCATGCTCGAGGGGCTCCTCAGGCGGCGCCCGTACCGCGACCCTTGCGGCCGCCGCTCGCATGCGCTGCGGCAAAGGCGCCGCTCGCCATGGCGCCGATGACGGCGAGCTCCCCGGCCAGCGCGACTACGGCGCAGATCTCCGCAAATTTGGCCGCCGTTCCGGGGCCGGTGCAGCCGAGCATGCCGAGGCTCTCTTTGGCGGTGGGCAGGAAGGTGCCACCGCCGACCGTGCCGACGATCAGATTGGGCATGGTCACCGAGACATACAGATCGGACTGCGCGGTCAGTTCACAGCGTGTGATGGAGGTGGTTGCCTCCGAGACGCAGGCCACGTCCTGACCGCAAGCGATGAAGAGGGCCGCCAGTGCATTGGCCACATTCCCCTGCAGGCCGACGGCACCGGTCTGCGCCGCGCCGACGGTGGCCTGATTCCAGCTACGGGCCATGCCCGCCGCATCCGAACGCCAGTAGCGACCAATGACTCGCGAGGACAGCACGATCTCGGCCGAGGCATTGCGACCGCGGGCACCGAGGAAGGCCTGCGCCGAGGCGCGCTTGTCGCCCGACAGTACCGACTCGACAAGCCAGCTCTCGGGGGCGTGCGGCATCAGCGGCAGCAGTTGCTGGCACACCGCCTGCGTGGCGAGTGTGACCATGTTCTGTCCCGCAGCGTCGCCCGTCGAATACTCGAGCATCATGTAGACGGTGTTGCCGACCAACGAGGTTTTGGCGCTCTGCAGGCGGCAATAGCGGGAGGTGGTCGCCGCCGCGGCTTGCATGAGCGGCAACTGCGTCGGCAACCATTCGACGATTGTCATCGCTGTGGCGATATCGGTGAATGTGAAGCAGGGTGCTCGTCCGACCAGTTGTCGACTGCACGCGGCCACTGCACCGCCGCAGCGGTTGATGACGTTGAAGGCGTGCTGGAAAGAAGCGACCAGCGTGCCTTCGGTGGTCGCGAGCGGCACGATGAAATCACCGTCGGCGTGCCGACCGCGGATACGTACGGGACCTGCCACCCCGAGCGGGATGCGGGCGAAGCCGATGAACCCCTCGATGCTGCCCGCCAGTGCCTCCGGTGCCATATCCGGCGCTACCCCGCTGATCGCCTCCAGCGAGTGGCCGTCCTCGCCGAGGCGCGCCAGACGGGCATCCCGCGCGGCAGGCGAGCAGTCGGTGGTGGCAGGCAGGCGGCGGGTCGCCCCGCGGGCTTCTTCGGTCATGGTGCGCAATTGTGAGCGGCGGCGTGGGATGCAGCAACCGCTGCGTTCAAAAGGCTTCGCCGAACACCAGACTGATGGCCTCGAGATCGCGTCCCACCCGATAACTGAGCCCCACGCGTGGCAGGGTAAAGCGGCCGATGCGCACGGGTTCCAAGGACCCAAACATGATACCGACCTCCGCCTGTAACGGCGCAACGCGCTGCGCCGAGCGCACGGCCAGCAACGCCGCGCCGGGCGGCTGCGGGTACCAGCGCAAGGCCGCATAGGGCGCGTAGCCCCAGGGCTTGCGACCGGGCGAGCGCCTAAGCTCCCGCTGCACTTCGAGTCCGCTCACGATCTGCACGAGGCTGTCGCGACCGATCTCGTCGGTGCTGCTTAGGGCGTAAATGGCCGAAAATTTCCGGCGTAGCGGCCCGAAGCGCGAGGGGTCCGTGCGCTCGGCCTCGAGGCCTGCGGTGAAGACCTGCGAGTTTCGATCGTTGCGTCGATCGCGCGCCACGCCAGCCTCGATGAAGGGGCTGACCTGCCAAGCGTTGCCGGCCGTGAAATTCCAGCGCAGGCCTGGAACGAGCGCCACCGTAGATACGTCTGTCGGCAGACCTTCCTCGAGCAGCAACTCGGGCTTGAAGTCAAAAAAACCGAGCGTGAGGGGGACTGTGACCATGACGCCCGCATGTCGCTCGGACGTTTCGCGCCACTGCCACTCGAAGGGCAGACGATAGACTTGCACCGTGCGCCCCGAGATCTCGTAGATGCCGCTGCCGAGTCGATGCGCAAAGGCGAAATTACCTTGCGGAAGCACTTGCTCCGGCGGCTCGGCGGCAATCGCCGCGGATGTGGTCCATGACAGCGCCAGCGCGCAGAGGGCACCGAGACGATGGCCGCGGGCGAGGCGGCGAGCAGCGGGCAGGCGGGCAGCAGACATGGGCAAAATCTACAATGAACGCCCACCGAAAGTCGCCCTGAGCCTGAGGATCCGTCCATGCAGCCACTTCCCCATCACTACACGGTGTCCGCCGAAGCGGCGCCGAGTGGTGCCGTCACCCTAGGCTCGAGCGGCGTCGAGCCACTGCGCAGCGATGGTCCTGCGGAGTTCGATGGTCCGGGGGACTTGTGGTCGCCTGAGACTTTGCTGACCGCCGCGCTCGTCGATTGCTTCGTGCTGAGTTTTCGCGCCGTGGCGCGGGCCTCGCGCTTCGAGTGGAAGCGGCTCGATTGCAGGGCCGAGGGGACGCTGGAGCGCATCGAGCGGGTGACGAGTTTCACGGCCTTCACCGTCAAGGCGCGGCTCGAGGTGCCATCGGGGACCGACATCGAGCGCGCGCGCAAACTGCTGGCGAAGGCGGAGGAGGTCTGCCTGATCTCGAACTCGCTGAAGGGCAGTCACCGCCTCGAGGCCGAGGTCGTACTGGTCTAGGGGCGACGCGTGCTTGTAGGGGGCGTTTCCGGGAGGGCGCTTCTAGGGGGCGCTTCTAGGGGGCGATGCGCGCTTCGCCGAGCATCAGCGCGCGGATGTACTCCGGGGCGACCAGGTGGCAGTAGTGATTGCCGCGCCAGCTCTCGGGCATGATTTTCCAGCGCCAATCTTCCCATTCGGCAAAGAGCGCATACGCGCGCAAGTGGATCCGTCCGTCTTCGCCGCGATAGGCCTCTGCTGCGGACTTCACCCACTGCGAGCCGGTGTAGCGCAGCACATCTGGATCGAGCATCACGCGATGAGGTGGCTCGCGCAGCCCCGCCCGCTCGGTCGGTGAAAATTTGGTCATGATCTCGCGGATCATCTCGCGGTGCAGGTCACGACAGCTGTGTTGGTTGGCGGGCACCGTGGGGTCGGCTGCGGCGCTCGCGCCATGTGCGCTGCGCAAATGATCAGCAGATTTGGTTTTGCAGGACACAGCGATGGGCATGCCGCGCGCATCGCGGGTGACGAACTGGTGGGTGCGCACGGGCCCGATGCCTGGCTTGGAGAGCTTGAAGGCTTCGAAGTCAGGCTCGATGACGTTGCGCAGCGGTAGCTGCGTAGCCACGAGCCGTCGCTGCACTTCGCCGCAGAAATCGTCGTGGGTGGTGCTGAGTGAGCCCGACGTGCTGAGTGCCCCCGTCGTGGTGAGTGCGGCCGTCGCGGTCGTCGCGAGCAGGCCGAGCGCCAGTGATAGTGCGGCAGCAGCAGACGAACGGATCATCGGCGGTTCTCCGATCAGGCAGTGCGCCGCAGTGTAGCACCGCCCTTGCCGCGCTTCGGTGTGGCGGGCGCAGCGACGTCGGCCTCGCCCTCGGCTCGCATCGAGTAGAACTCGCGCGCCGATTGCGTGATGGTGGAGATGGCCGGGTGCTTGATCTTGCGCTCCGTGGAGATCGCAAAAAATCTCGCTCTAAGGCCTTCGATGCGCCCAATACGCAGCACACCGTACTGGCGGGTGATTTCCTTCTCGACCGCGAGCGGTGCGGCGAAGGCGCCGATGCCGTGCTGTGCGAATGTCTTGACCAAGGCACTGTCGTCGAGCTCACCGACGATGCGCGGCACGATACCGAACTTTTCGAACCAGGCATCGAGCATGCGCCGGTTGGCCGTGCGATCGGTGGGCAGTAGCAGGGGAGCCTCGTGCAGGCTTTGTGGAAAATTGCCGCGCAGCTTGCGGGCGAGTGCAGGAGCCGCGAAGAAACCGATGGCCGACTCGCCGAGCAGGTGACTGAAGGCCTTGAAGCCGGCATCCGCGGGTACCGCGCTCGTCGAGAGCACCAGATCGAGCCGGTGCGCCGCCAGCTCGCCGAGCAGGCTCTCCAGCGGACCCTCGTGACACAGCACGTGGAAGGGTCCATCGCCCGTCAGCAAAGGTTCGAGAATGCGCCAGGTGACGAGTTTCGGCACCGCATCGGCGACACCGATGGCTACCGACCGCCTGCCACGCGCGCCGGCGCCCCGCAGCACGCTGGCGAGCTCGAGGCCGCGCGGGAAGATTTCCTCGGCGTAGGCGTAGGCAATTCGCCCGAGTTCCGTGGGCACGAGGCGTCGACCCTGCTTCTCGAACAGCGCGCCTTGCCATTGAGCTTCGAGCAACTTGATTTGGCCGCTTACGGTCTGCGGCGTCAGGTGCAGGGCCGCTGCCGCCTGCGCCACGCCGCCCTCGCGGATCACAGTCCAGAAGTACAGCAGGTGGGTGTAGTTCGGATGACGCATGGGCTGACTCAGCAATAGTTCGGTAAAACCAGATTATCAGTCACGAATAATCGATTTTCCAGAAATGAGTCGGTTCGCTATGGTTGGGCCATGAGCCTGCCCAAGCCTTGGCACGAAATCGGTCAGCACCAGATGCTGCCGCAGTTGACGCACGACGAACTCGTGCGCTTCGACATGATCGGCCAGCTCAATACCTTCGCCGCGCAGCGCCTTGCTCCGCGGGTGCGAACCGCCTACGAAACCCGCGTGGTCAATGCCTGGCGGATGCGCCACGGCCATGCGCCCAAGGACCGTCACGAAGTGGCCGATGCTATGGCGCCCGATGCGGATTACCGGTCGTGGAGCCTCGTGCGCCGCAACACGATGGAGATGCGCCAGCACGCAGGTCGTCGAGTGATGCTGCGGCAGGCGCGCGAACTGCGCGATCGCGCTGCGGCGTTCAATGCCGGAGCGAACACGCTGCAACTCGATGAGTCGTTACCGGTGCCTCGGTACGTGTCGGCCGTGGACACGCACCTCATGCCGGGTGGCTATGCGGCCGAGCATCTGCAGGGCGATGTGGTGAACCCTGCCAACTACGATGCCGGCTTGTTCGCAACCGTCGGGGGTAGCGCTGGGCCGTGGAACGATGCGGCAGGCCGTGCACTCGTCAACTGGTTGCGCGAGCAGCACCCGAACTTTCGCCCGCGACGGATCGTCGATCTGGGTTGCGGCGTGGGTCACAACACGCTGCCCTTGCGCGCGGCGTATCCACAGGCGGAAATCATTGCGATCGATGTCGCGGCGCCTATGCTGCGTTACGGCCATGCCCGGGCGCGAGCGCTCGGTGTCGATGACGTCCTCTTCCGTCAGGAGGACGCCACGCACACCTCGATCGCGAGCGGCTCCTGTGATCTCGTCTATACGACGATGGTGCTGCACGAGACCTCGCACGACGTACTTCCCAAGATCATGGTCGAGGCGCAGCGTTTGTTACGCGCCGGTGGACTCACTATTCACCTCGAGCAGCCGCCCTATCGAGGGTTCGAGCCCTTCGAGCAGTTCATGCGCGATTGGGATGGCCGTTACAACAACGAGCCGTTCTGGAGTGCGATGCACGAAACTTTCGTACCGGAACTGCTCGAGCGCGCGGGGTTCGCGCCGCAACGCATATTCGAGTCTCGCTGCTCGGCGGCGGGTGCGGGCTCGGCACAAGAGGATTTCGGACGGGCGCCCTCGTGGTACGCCGTCGGTGCATGGCAAACGGCAGACGGATTTGCCGCGACTGGAGAGCACGGATCATGAATTCCCTCCCACTGGAAGCTGACCCCATCCAGCCTGCACCGGCGGTCCCACGAGGGCGTCGCCCGGAATTCACCGACGACCCGATGCTCGATCGGCTCTACTCCGTGACGCTCGCATTGGTGTCGGAACTGGCGGTTACGCGTACACGGCTCGATACCGTCGAGCGGCTACTCGCCGAGCGAGCCGTACTGCCCACGGCCGACGTAGAGGGCTTCAAGCCCGATGTGGCGCAGGCCACCGCGCGCGCCGAGTGGCAGCAGGCTTATCTCGAGCGCGTGCTGCGCGGCTTGCTCAACGAACCCGCCTGACTTTTGCGGCCCGACCTGAGGCCGCCACCAGCGTAAAGGAGCCGAGTGCACCCGGCTTAATCACTACGCTCTCACCACTTTTCAGGCGCAGCGTCACGCCGCTCGCAAGCTGCTGCCATTGCTGTCCATTGTCGAGGCTGACTCGGAACGTGCCGTTGCCGAGGTAATCCACGGCGTCGACGCGAGCGGTCAACTCGGTGAGATTCGAAGCGAGTGCCTTGGTCTGCTCGTCGCGAGCTTCCTGCGCGATCTTGCCGCGGTAGCCGAACAGCGCCTCGTCGGTTTTCGGGACATCGCTTTTCGATGCAGTGCCGACCTGCTCAATGCGGAACAGTCGGTCGTAGCAGGCGAGCCGCTGTCCCGTGTCGGCGAGACTGCCGCAGCGTCGGGCGTCGGTGACGAGGCTTGCGTCCTGCGGTGCATTGGGGGATGTATCAGCCACTGCGGTGACGGCCGCAGCACACAGCAGTGCCGCGACAGACAGCACGCGGGCGTTGCGATAGGTTGGTTGCATCAGGTTCACGGTCAAATCTCCCACGCCGGCGGTGCGCCGTTGTACCGATCGATGCCGACGAACAATTGCGTTACCCATTCACGTTCCTGTGCCGTGAGCTCCGGGCGCCAGATTTCAAAGAGCAGTATTACCCGCGTCTCTTCCGAGTCGTTCCACGCTTCGTGTTCTATGGTGTCGTCGAATGCCCAGGTGACGCCCTTGCGCCACTCGCGCACTTCGTTGCCGACGCGGAATCGGCAGCCGGTGGGCACGATCAACGGCAGATGACAAATCAGCCGCGTGTTGACGAGGCCACAGTGCGGCGGAATGTGCGCACCGGGTCGCAGCAGCGAGAACAGTACGGATGGTGAGCGTTGCGGCAGCGAGCCGAGCGGGACTTTTTGTAGTGCTGCCATGGTGCGCGGACAACGGCGAGCGTTCTCGGTGACTACGCTACCGTTTTTCCAAAGATAAAACGCGCTCCAATCCGGGTTATCGAGCATGCCGGCTTCAGCCTTGCGGGGGCGGTTAGGATCGCCCTGCACGTAGGGCTTGAAGTCGTTGGGCGTACGCAGCAACTCGAGCAATTCGTCACGTATGGCGTCGGTGTGCGATTCGAGTTCGGCAAACCACGGGAACGGGGCGCGATCGTAGAACTGGATTTGCGGCAGACCCGGGAAAAAGTAGTAGCGGGGATTCTGGAAGAAAATCTGCTTGCGACCGAGCACGATATCGAGCGACTCGGCGAAGCGGGGGCTCGAGGCGCCAGCGCGATAGCCCTGCGCAGCCAAGTGATCGGTCAGGTACTGCTCATACTTCCGTGCGTAGCCGGCGAGGACGGTGCGCACACGTTCGACTTCGCTCTCAAGCGTCGGGTTATATGGCGCCGCCGCGGCCGCGCGCAGGCCAGCTTGGTAGAAGGCTCCGGCCGAGCGCGCGTCGCCCGAGGCAGCGAGTTCGTCACCGCGACGGATGAGCGCGAGCGGGTTGGCGGTCGTATTTGGGGCGGAGGCGCTCATGCTAGAGTTTGAGTCGAGGTCGGCCTGCCGCAGTATCCATCGCGTGGCGCAGCGGGTAAAGCCGGTCGCGACTTACTCGATATCAGGGAGCCTTCAGCCGGTGGAGCGCACAACTTCCGCACGGACGAGTGCCGAGCTCGAGCAGGCGGCGGGCCGTGCGCTGCAGGCGGGTGATTTTGCTACGGCGCGCGGTTTGCTCGATGCCTGGGTTCGGCAGGAGCCCGGTAATCTCGGCGCCTGGTTGCGTCGCGCGGCGGTGTGTCGGCAGCAGGGCGACACTGCGCAGGCCTTCGAATCGCTAAGCAGCGCCCTGAAGATCGACCCGCGCTGTTTTCCCGCTCTGCTCATGGTGGCGACGCTTCTTGAGCGTGAGGGGGACCTGCCCGCGGCCGCTCGTCAGTACGACATCGCGATCGCCCAGGCGCCGCCCGACGATAGGCTCGATGCCGCCACGCGCGCAGCGCTTGAGCATGGTCGCCAATTGGCGGCCAAGCACGCGCGCGAGCTGCGCGATTTCATCCATGCGGAACTCGATGTCGTTCGCGGTGAGTGCACAGCGAGCGAGCAGCGGCGAGTCGAAACTTTCGTTGATACAACTCTGCGCCTGCGCAAGCGTTACGTGCAGGAGCCGATGGAGTACTGCTACCCGGGGATGCCCTCGATCGAGTTCTACGATCGCGCGATGTTCCCCTGGATCGCGGAGCTCGAGGCCGCGACGCCTGATATTCGTCGCGAGTTGCTCTCGTTGCTGGCTGAGGGCGCAGAGGGATTCTCACCTTACGTGAACTATGCCGAGCACATGCCGCTCGATCAGTGGCGCGAACTCAATCGCTCACCGCGCTGGACGGCCTGGCATTTCTACGAACGCGCGGAGCCTATTGCCGAGCGCTGGGCGCGCGCGCCTGCGACTGCCGCTGCATTTTCGCGGATACCGCAGGCCAAGGTGCCGCTGCGCTCGCCCACGGCCTTGTTTTCCGCGCTGCGCCCGAAGACGCGTATTCCGGCGCATACGGGGATCGCGAATTTCCGGCTTCTTGTGCACCTTGCCCTCGTTATTCCGCCCGGCTGCGGCTTTCGCGTGGGCGGTGAGAAGCGCTCCTGGAGCGAAGGGGAGGCCTGGATCTTCGATGACACCATCGAGCACGAAGCCTGGAACGACAGCGATGAGTTGCGCGTGATCCTGATCTGCGACATCTGGAGCCCGTTGCTCTCGCCCGCCGAGCGCGAGGCGATCACCGCAGTGATCCGCGCCCGTGATGCCTACACGGGCATCGTGCCGCGCATGGATGGCTGACGGGCTGCCCCCCCCCGCGCTCGTATCTCGACGCGTCATCTATCGCGGCGACTACTCAAAAAAAAGCGGCGGTTCCCTTTCGGAAACCGCCGCTGGTGTCAGCCCCTCGCGGGGTCCGACAGGCTCGTCTTAGAACGCCACCTTGACGCGGGCGAACAAGTAACGGCCCAGAGCGTCGTACGTCTGGGGATACGTGTTGCCGTTGCCGGTGGTGCCGACGCTTGCGTTGATCGAGGGATCGTTGTCGAGGACGTTGTTCACGCCGATCGTGGCAGCAATCTTCTCGTTGAACACGTACGTGCCGGCGAGGTCGAAGTAGCTCTCAGCCGCAAACGACCGGTCGATACGGGTCGCCGCCTGCTGGTAGCCCTCGACGCTGCCGTAGTAGCGCCAGGTCAGAGCGAGGTCGAGGTTCCACGGGGTCTCGTAACCCACGCGGAACTGGTGACGCCACTCGGGGTTCGGGGTGCCGCACGCGCCTGCGAAGAAGCCCACGCAGTCATACTTGGCGAGACCCGGACCCGGTTCCGTTGACAGTTCATCAAGGAGGGTGCCCGTGAGGTTGAAGTTCAGGCTGCCCGCACCGATGTCGAGGCCCGAGTAACTGAGGTTGAGATCCCAGCCCTTGGTGCCGATCGAGCCGATGTTGATCGACAGATCTTCAACGTAACCCGAACCCAACCACAACTGGCCGAGCGCGTTGCGCTTGATGCGCGAGCACGCCGAGGCGTCGTTGTTGTTGTAGCAGGCCTTGATGGTGTTGTTCGGACCGAACGAGCTGACGGTTTCATCGACCTTGATGTCGAAGTAGTCAACCGAAGCCACGAAGCCCGGCAACGCCGACGGGGTGATGATGATGCCCGCCGTGAAGGTGTCCGACTTCTCCGGCTGGAGGTTCGGGTTACCACCACCCAACAGCTGGTACTGACCCGCCGGGCTGTCGATCGCATCCTTGCCGATCTGCGCCGCCGGCACGCCGGTGGCCAGACACTGGGCCGCGGTCGCCTTGGCGCCACTGACCGTGGTGCCGATGGCGGCACCGCAGGGATCGCCGTCGATGTCGAACAGACCAAAGCCCTGGGCGGTGAACAACTCGATGATGTTCGCCGCACGGACCGCACGCTGGAAACTACCGCGAACGCGGAAGTCAGACACCGGCGACCACTCGAGACCCAGCTTGTAGGTGTCGGTGTTGATCTTGCCGTAGTCCGAGTAGCGGTAGGCCGCATCGAGGCTCAGGCTCTCTGCGAAGGTCTTGCCCTGCACGAGCGGCAGACGGCCTTCGAAGAAGAGGTCCTTGACCTGGGTCGCACCCTTGAGGCCGTTGGTCGGACCACCGGTGCCCGAGAGGCCAGCGCTCGCGAGCAGCGCATCGGTGGTGTTCTCCAGCGAGTCACGACGGTATTCGGCACCGAAGGCCACCTGGGCGCCTTCCTCAGCCGCCGGCAGCTTGACGCCGTAGCCGTTCAGATCGCCCGTGAAGGTCAGCGTGTAGACCTCCTGGTCGACCGTGCCGGTCTGCAGGCCCGGGGCCTGCAGGTAGTCGAGGGCGGCTTGCGTCACAGCACCGGTCTTGAACGCGTTGTAGGGCTTGCAATCCGAATCCGAACCACCCGGCAGGGCGGAGCGGCAGGTCGGCACGCCGTTGAACAACACCACGTCGAGCGCGTTCTTGATGCGATCGATCACGAAGTAGTTCAGCGTCTGCTGATCGGCCTTCAGGGTCGAACGCTGCGCGGCGAAGTCGTAGTTCCACGCGTCGTTGATGTCGCCCCGCACGCCGACGACGGCGCGGTAGGACTGGTTGGTGAACGACTGCTGACGACCACCGCCTTCGGTGTTGCGACGACCGATGTACATGGTCGTGCTTTCCTTGGCAGCGATCTTGGCGGGCGTACAACCGATGGCAGCGAGGTTCGCGGTCGGGATGAACGGGTTGTCGCAGTTGATGGTCGAGGTGTCGAGGAAGATACCGCCCGGGGCGATCTGCGCGATCGAGCGGTAATCCGTGAACATCAACTGGGTGTAGACGTCGGCCTTGTCGTTCAGCTCGTAGTGGCCGCTGGCACCCATGGTGTAGCGGTCAGCCGGACGCAGGAAGTGGTTGGTCGGACCGAAGTTGTACTGGTCCGTCGCACCACTGAATCCGCGCCAGGTCGAGCCATCCGAACCCACCGTGAAGTTGTAGGTGGCGAAGTCCGTGAAGCGACCCGGTGAGGCCGTGGAAGAACCACCGCAAGTGAACGACGGCGGCGTGCCGGCTTGTCCACCGAGGGAGCAGGCCGAGAAGTCGCGATCGCGCTGCAGGATCTCGTCGTTGGTCTGGGCATTGAAGTACGCGACAAAATTGCCGCGGCCATCGCCCGAGTTCACGCCGACGATGATGCCACCCTCGCGGCCGAAGCCGTCGGTGACATTGCCCGGGGGCAGCTTGAACTGCGCCGGGTTGGTGGCGGCACGACCGGCAATGACCTGCCGAAGGCCCGTGGCGCCTGGGCCACCGAAGCCGTTGTTGTGCTGGTAGAAGCTGTACTGGCCCGAGATCTCCACACCTTCGAATTCTTTCTTGGTGATGAAGTTCACGACGCCCGCGATGGCGTCCGAACCGTACACGGCCGACGCACCGCCGGTGAGCACTTCGACGCGCTCGACGAGCTGGGTCGGGATCTGGTTGAGGTCAGCCGCTGAGTTGCTGACACCGCCGTAGGGCATGCGGCGACCATCGACGAGCACCAGGGTGCGCGAGGAGCCGAGGCCGCGCAGGTTGACCGTGGCAGTACCCGAGGCGCCGTTGGCGACCGTGGCGTTCTGCGCGGCAAAAGCCTGCGGCAGCTGGTTGATGAGATCCTCGATACGGGTCACACCTTGCGTGGTGATGTCCGCCGCAGTGACCTGCGTGATCGGGCTCGATGATTCAAGGTTCGCCTGCTTCAGGCGCGAACCGGTCACGACGACCGTTTCGAGCGATTCAGCAGTGGCCGCTTCTTGAGCCAGTGCCGGCGTCATGCTCGCCGGAACCAGCCCCAGAATCAGCGCACGCCGAACGGCGAGTGCGATATTGGAGTTGGGTTGCATTTGTTTCCCTCGTTGTTACGACACTAGTGTTCCTGCGCAGAGCCGATGACCTCCGGAGGCAATTCCGGCGCGGACAGGTGCACGAATGCTACCGAATTTGTCGCGGGAATGAAATTGTTGTAGCAAAAACACAACAACGAGCCGCGAGGCCGTCTCTTTTCGGCGACGACCATCCCCGGCCGTGGGCTTCGACCTTTATGATGCGCGCCACCATGAGCACGCTGACCCTTGATCAGGCCCTGGACCGCGGACTGCGTGCGCAGTCGGCGCGTGACTTCGCGGTAGCCGAACAGGCGTACCGGGAGGCTTTATCGATCGCCCCCAACGATCCGGAGACCAACAGCCTGCTGGGACTCGTGCTCGCTCAAGCGGGGCGGCTCGAGGAGGGCGTGGTACTGCTGCAGCGTGCCGTCGAGCTCGACCCGGACGAGAGTGCCCTGCAGATGAACCTCGCTGGCGGTCTCGCCGAGGCCCAGCGCTGGCGCGACGCGCAGCAGGTGTTGCTGGCCTTGATCGAGCGCTGGCCGGTGCAGGGGCCCGCATGGACGCGCCTCGGTGATGCCTGCCTTGCGCTCGAAGAGCGCGAGGCTGCGTTGCTGGCCTGGCGCCGGGCCCACGAGCTTGATGTCGACGCCGTCGAGCCCGCGCGCAAGCTCGCGACGCTGGCTCGAGAAACGGGTCAGCGCGATGAGGCCGTTGCCGTACTCGAGCAGACGCTATCGCTACGCCCGACGGAGCCGACGCTGCTCGCGGTGCTTTGCGAGGTGCTCGTCGATCAGCGCGCTTGGGGGCGCCTGCAAGCGGCGGCGCAGTCCTGGGCCGGCGGTGCCCGTAACGAACCGCTGCCTTGGTACTTCATCGCGCAGTCGCTGTTCGAGCAGGGTCGGCACCGCGAAGCCGTCGAAGCGTTTGCGAACTATCTCTCGCTCGGTGCACACGGTGTGGCGGATCTTGCGGCCTTCGCCGGCCTCTGCCTGCACGCCCACGACTACTCGGGCGCGGAGGCTGCGCTCGCCGCGGCGCGCGAGATCGACGCCCAGCATCCCGAAGTGCTCGCGAAGAGTGCGCTGCTGCACATGTACTTTGGGCGTTTCGAAGAAGCGAAGTCGGCCTGTCTCGCGTGCCTCGAGCGCGAACCGCTGCATGTGCCCGTGCACACCTTGCTTTCGCGCCTCTCGCGTGGCGAGTTGTCGACTGAGTCGCTACAACGCATGGAGCAGGTGGCCGGCACCGTGGCGGCACCGTTCGATCTGCGTATTCCGGCGGCCTTCGCCGTGGCTCACGCGTTCGATGCAATGGACGACACCGACAGCGCGTTTGTCGCCTATGCACGGGCGCATGCCCTGTCTGCCGAGCGCGATCGGCTGGAAGGGCGCGTTTACGATCGTTCGCTCGTCGAGTCCCGCACGCGTCGGTTGATGGAACTCGACTGGGACGCGCCGTTGGTTGAGCAGGCCGGTGAGGCGCGGCTGATTTTCGTCGTCGGCATGCCCCGCTCGGGCACGACGCTCATCGAAGCCATGCTCGGCGCCCATCCGCAGGTTCAGGCGAATGGCGAGTTGCTCGGCATGCAGGCGCTGCTCGCGCAGTTCGAAACTGAGGATCGCGCCGCGCGCCGCATCGATACGGCCGGGCTGCAGGCGATGGCGGCTCATTACCGCGCCGAATTGCCGAGAGCGACGGGTAAGTCGCACGTTACCGACAAGCATCCGCTGAATTTTCTGGCGGTCGGGCTCATTCTCACGCTGTTCCCGAACGCCGTGATTGTGCATACCCGCCGCGATCCGTTGGAGACCGGCTGGTCGGTTTATCGGCAGGAGTTCAGCAAGCGCTGGTCCTTTACGCATCAGCTCGAAGACATCGGGCATTTCTACGGCGAGTACGTGAGGCTGATGGATCACTGGGAGCGACTGTTCCCGGGGCGTATCGTCACCGTGCAGTATGAGCAGTTTGCTGGCGAGTTCGCGGCCGCTGCGCCGGCGCTTGTTCGCTCTTGCGGTCTGGACTGGGATGAGCGGTGCCTTGCTTTCGCCGGCGCACCGCAGCCGATCGCCACCTTCAGCACGGTGGAAGTCCGTCGGCCCGTCAGCGTTCGCCGTGGCCGCGCGGCGCTCTATGCAACCCACCTCGAGCCGTTGCGTCAGATTCTCGAGGCCGCGGGTGTTGATCTTCAGACCGGGGCTTCGGTCAACGCCTGACGCCAAGGTTCGAGTTCGGTCGCGTAATTCTGCCAGCGCCCCAAGGAGCGGCGGTGCAGCGGCTCGCGCACCTGCCACACGCTCGCCGTTTTGACCAGCGAACGCTGGCGATAGAACTCAAGACAGGCGGGCTCCCACGGTAGCTCCAATGCATCGAGTAGGCGACGCACTTCGGTCTCCGGTGAGCGCACCAGCGATTCGTAGTCCACGTCGATGAGATCTTGCGAATACACGGTGTGCCAGTGGCGCATCAATCTTTGGTATTCGCGGATGTGATGGGTGATGTCGCCAAGATCGGTGGCATACGCCATCGCATGATCGAGATGCAGGAACCAGATCGACAAGGCGTTGTCGAGCGCGTTGCGGCGCGTATGCACGATGCGCGTCTGCGGCAACATGGTTTTGATAAGGCCGATGTGATGGAAATTGTCCGGTCTTTTGTCCGTAATGTATTGCGCACCCGGATGAATTCTTTTAATGCCTTGCAGATACGCCGTCGCGGCGACGCTGATGCGGGCGGCATCGAGCGATCTGCAAGCCTGCGGGTAGGGTTGGAAATGCTCCTGCACGATCGCGGGCAGCAGCGGTAACTCGCCACCGCGGCGTACCTGCGGATGGGCGGCGAGGATTTGCTCCACGAGTGTCGATCCCGAACGGAACATGCCGCAGATAAAGATCGGTTGCGGCGACGGTGACGGCGCGACCGACTGCGACTGCAATCGCCCGGGCGTTGATTCCCCGGGCGCCTGCGTCGCAGCCGCTGCGGGAAATGCGGCGATCAGGGCGTCGACGTGGCGCGCGTAGGCGGCGCGGTCGTAGCGAGCTCCTGCGGCCAGTGCGCTCATGCGGCTGGCCGAATTGGCGGTGCGGTAGGCCCGCCAAGCTTCGGCGTATTCGCCCACCGCATCGAGGGCGCGACCGAGTGCGAAGCCGAGTTCGGCACGCTGGGTCCACTCGGTGCCCGTGGAGGCGAGCGCCGCACGCAGGCGAGAAATCAGTGGATCGTCGGCGCGATCGATGATCGAAGCGTTGGTAAGCCGCGCGAGCGTCTCGGGGTGATCGGGTTGCAACGCGAGCGCGCGCTCGTAGGCGAGGCGTGCCGCCTCGCGCTCGCCGCGATCTTCATGCAGGTTGGCGAGGTTCAGCCATGCGGGCAGGTAATTCGGGTTGAGTGCAAGCGCGCGTTGCAACTCAGTTTCCGCAAGCTCCGCGCATTGCAGATCATCAGCGTAGATCACGCCTCGATTCAGATGCGCCTCTTCGGGGCCATCGAGCCCGAGTTCGAGCGCTCGGGCGTAGCTGGCGAGCGCCGCCTCCGGTTCGCCGCAGCGCCGCTGCATCCGCCCGAGGTTGTACCAGGTGTCGGCGAGGGCAGGCCATTGCCCGAGGACTGTGCGCAGTGTGCCGGCCGCCGCCGCCCAGTCCCCCGCTCGCTCCTGCTCTGCGGCTCGAGCGAGCAGACGCTCGGCCGCGGCGCGCTCCTCGTTCGCCGGGCGCTTGCTCACCGGAAGGCGGAATGCAGCACTCGATCGCCGGCGCGGATGCCACGGCGTGCGGCCTCACCACCGCGCAACTCGAGGATGGCCTTGACCGGTACGTCCGGACCTACGGGGTCGAGTGAGTGCGGCGTCGTGTTGGCGAAGATCGCCACAATGCGTCCGCGCGCGTCGATAAACAGCATGTCGAGTGGGATGTACGTGTTCTTCATCCAGAAGTACGACGGGCGCGGCGCTTCGTTGACGAACAACATCCCCTGGTCGGCGGGCAGATCGCGGACGAACATCAGTCCCTGGCGCTGACGCGAGGCCGTGTCGGCGATCCAGATGCGAAAACGATGGCTGCTGCCCTGCGTGCGAATGTCGAGCTCACCTTGCGGGTAGGTGGCGAGGTCCTGCAGCGGCGGATCGCCCATGCCGCCCTGGGCGGGCGCCCATGCCGCGCCCCCGCCGGCGAGCAGCAGCGCCAAGCCCAAAGCCGACATCCAGCGGAAGCGTCGATTCATAGGCCCCGCAGCATACCCCGACCGACCCATGGAGGCCGAATCGGGCCGCGCCGCTCGCCAGAGTCAGCCGCAGGGGGTGACGGGGCCGAAAATCGGTCGCGACCTTGCTAGACTCAAGGCACTGATGGACGGGCAAGTGCGCAAAGGGGTCTTACGTGGCGCGGCGATTGTCGTGCTGCCCTGCGTGCTTGCGGCCTGCGCCGCGTTCGGGCCGCGGCTCGAAACCCCGGAGTTGTCGATCGCGGGCGTCGAACTCGTCAAGGGCGATCTGTTCGAGCAGCGTTTCAAGGCGCGATTGCGCGTGCAGAACCCGAACAACGTCGAACTCGCTGTACGCGGCATTACCTACACGCTGGAACTCGGCGGCGAGGAGCTGGGCCGAGGGCTCTCCGGCAGCAGTTTCGTCGTGCCCGCGCGAGGCGAGGCGGAATTCGACATGCTGGTCACGGCCAACCTGGCGGGCACGCTGCTGAAAATCGTCGAACGTGCGCGGCGTGACGGTGGCCTGCCCGATGAGCTTGAGTACCACTTGCGCGGACAGGTCAAACTCGACCGTGGCGCCGTGCGTACCGTGCCCTTCGACGAGCAGGGCAAGTTGCGAATTCGTTGAGCGCGCCGCGCATGACCGCAAGGCGCATTGCCCTCGTGATCGTACTCGTCCTGCTGGTGGCAGGCTCGATCGCCATCGGCTGGATCACCGCCAACTGGCCGCACCTCGACTAAGGTATCGCAACAGAGTCGGGTCCTCGGGGTCGCGTGCGATACTTGGAAAATGGCTGAATCTCTCAATCGAACCACCCTCATTGCCATCGTCGTCGCCGTGCTGTGCGCAGGCTGGGCCGTGTACGCCACGCGTCATCCGGCCGGCGGCTCCGCCGGCATGGGGCCACCCGGGATGGGTGGGCCTGGAGCGGGTGGGCCGGGCCGGGGCGGACCCGGCGGCGCCTCGATGGCCAATCGCGGCGGCG
>CAISHQ010000093.1 GCA_903885195.1 uncultured Pseudomonadota bacterium
CGACACGGAGATGGTGATGCCTGGGGACAACATCAAGATGACGGTGGAGCTGATTGCCCCGATCGCGATGGAAGATGGTCTGCGCTTTGCGATCCGCGAGGGCGGTCGCACCGTCGGCGCAGGCGTCGTCGCGAAGATCCTCAAATAAACGACCGAGCTCAAGGCAACAAATAAAATGGCCAACCAGAATATCCGCATCAGGCTGAAGGCTTTCGACCATCGCCTGATCGACACCTCCGCGCGCGAAATCGTCGAAACGGCGAAGCGCACGGGTGCCACCGTCCGTGGTCCCGTGCCTCTGCCGACCAAGATGGAGCGCTTCACGCTTCTGGTCAGCCCGCACGGTGACAAGGACGCGCGAGACCAGCTCGAGCTGCGGACGCACAAGCGTCTGATGGACATCCTCAACCCGACCGACAAGACCGTCGATGCGCTGATGCGCCTCGAGCTGCCGGCCGGCGTGGATGTGCAGATCAAGCTGAACTGACTGAAGGCGGCCAGTCCGGTTGCCAGCCCCTGAAAAGGGTGCTTGCAACTGGCCCGGTCGCCGCTTACAATGCGCGCCCTTTTTGACCTCGGGCTTTCCGGGGTGGGCCGCTGAAAATCGGCGGAATCGGGCGAGGTTGGCGGAGTTTCCGCCAAGACCACTCGAGATACTCCGGGACACCCCGTCACGGAGCCTCTTGTTGTCTCCCTCAACCCAGTAGTTTTTTTGTGCTCACCAATCGCAGTGGGCACAGGAGAGATACGTACATGGCAATCGGTCTAGTCGGCCGCAAGTGCGGCATGACGCGCGTGTTCACGGATGCGGGTGAGTCCATCCCCGTTACCGTGGTCGAGGTTCTGCCGAACCGCGTCACGCAGGTCAAAACCAGTGAGAAGGACGGCTACCGCGCCGTTCAGGTCACCTACGGGTCCCGTCGTCCGCAGTTGCTCAGCAAGGCGGCGGCTGGGCATTACGCCAAGGCCGGCACGGCCCCTGGGAAGGCGCTCGTCGAGTTCCGGCTCGCAGACAAGGAAGGCGAAGACCTGACGGTCGGCGCCGAGATCACCGCCGCCCTGTTCCAGGTCGGTCAGATCGTCGATGTCACGGGCACGACCATCGGTAAGGGCTTCGCGGGCACCATGAAGCGGCACAACTTCGGTGGTCACCATGCCACCCACGGTGTGTCGGTGTCGCACCGTACCCCGGGCTCGATCGGTCAGCGCCAGACCCCGGGCCGCGTGTTCCAGGGCAAGCGCATGTCGGGCCACATGGGTGTTGCCCGTCGCACCACGGAAAACCTCAAGGTCGTCGAGATCGACGCCGAGCGTAACCTGC
Organism: uncultured Pseudomonadota bacterium; assembly: GCA_903885195.1. Classification (GTDB taxonomy): domain Bacteria; phylum Pseudomonadota; class Gammaproteobacteria; order Steroidobacterales; family Steroidobacteraceae; genus UBA964. Next base: position 1,322 of record CAISHQ010000093.1, read on the forward strand.
TCCTCATCCGCGGCGCCGTGCCGGGATCCGAGGGTGGTCAGGTCGTCGTGCGTCCCTCGCTGAAGGCGGCCCGTCTTGCCAAGCGCAAGCGGATCGTCCCGACCAAGGCCGCCGGCACCAAGGCCGCGGCTAAGAAGTGATCGGGAGCCCATAGATCATGAAGATCAAGATCGTCGGCGGCTCAAACGAGCTGCAATTGTCGGAGGCCGCGTTCGGCCACGAGTACAACGAGGCCCTGGTGCACCAGGTCGTCACCGCCTACCGCAATGCCGGTCGCGCGGGGACCAAGGCGCAGCTGACCAAGGCCGAGGTGCGTGGCGGTGGCAAGAAGCCCTGGAGCCAGAAGGGTACGGGTCAGGCCCGCGCCGGTTCAAGCCGCAGCCCGATCTGGGTGGGCGGTGGCCGGGCGTTTGCCGCCAAGCCGCGCAGCTTCGAGCAGAAGGTCAATCGCAAGATGTACCGCGGTGCCCTGCGCTCCATTCTCTCCGAGCTCGTGCGTCAGGACCGTCTCGTGGTGACGAGCGGCATCGACCTCGAAGCGCCGAAGACTCGATTGCTCGCGGCCCACCTCAAGCAGTTGGAACTCACCAACGTGCTGATCGTGGTCGAGGCGCTCGATGAGAAACTTTTCCTCGCGGCACGCAATCTGCCGCATGTCGAGGTGTTGCCGGTCACCGCGCTCAATCCGCTCGCGTTGGCGAGCTGCGACAAGGTGCTCATGACCGTCGGCGCCGTGAAGCTTATCGAGGAGCGTCTGCAATGACCGCCGCCCGTCACGAAGTGTCCAAGCTCAGCACCGAGCGTCTGATCAACGTGCTGGTTGCCCCGCACGTCACTGAGAAGACCGCGCTCGCCATGCAGAACGCCAACCAGTACGCCTTCCGCGTGCGTCGCGATGCCAGCAAGCCCGACATCAAGGCTGCGGTGGAGCTGATGTTCTCGGTCAAGGTCAGCGACGTGAACGTGGTCAACGAGCCGGGCAAGACCCGTCGCTTCGGCAAGACGCCGGGCCGGACGCAGGACTGGAAGAAGGCCTATGTGCGTCTCGCACCGGGCCAGACCATCGACTACGAATCGAGGAAAGCCTGATGGCACTCGTCAAGATGAAGCCGACGTCGCCGGGCAGCCGGTTCGCCGTCAAGATCGACAAGTCGCACCTCTGGAAGGGCGGCCCGCTCGAGTCGCTGACCACGCGTCAGGCGAAGACCGGTGGTCGCAACAACTTCGGTCGCATCACCACCCGTCACAAGGGCGGCGGTTCGCGACAGAAGTACCGCATCATCGACCTCAAGCGTGACAAGGACGGCGTGAAGGGCATCGTCGAGCGGATCGAGCACGATCCGAACCGCACCGGCCACATCGCGCTCGTCAAGTACATGGACGGCGACCGTCGCTACATCCTCGCGCCTAAGGGCGTGGTGCCGGGTGACGAGATCCGTTCGGGTGCCGATTCGCCGATCAAGCCGGGCAACGCGATGCAGCTGCGGCACATTCCGGTCGGTTCCACCGTGCACAACGTCGAACTCAAGCCCGGCAAGGGCGGCCAGCTCGCGCGCAGCGCCGGTAGCTCGGTGCAGTACACCGCTCGCGAGGGCATCTACGCGTACATCCGACTCAAGTCGGGCGAGACGCGCAAGGTGCACATCGACTGCCGCGCCACGATCGGCGAGATGAGCAACGACGAGCACAACCTGCGCAGCTACGGCAAGGCCGGTGCGAAGCGTTGGCTCGGCATTCGCCCGACGGTGCGCGGTTTGGCCATGAACCCGGTCGATCACCCCCACGGTGGTGGTGAAGGCAAGTCCGGTCAGGGTAACCCGCACCCCGTGTCGCCCTGGGGTTGGAATACCAAGGGCAAGAAGACCCGTACCAATAAGCGCACGAATCACATGATCGTGCAGCGTCGGCAGAACAAGGTCCGCTGAGCGGCCTCGTAAGGTCAGGAGTCAAAAGTGCCTCGTTCACTGAAGAAAGGTCCGTTCGTAGATCTGCACCTCGCCAAGAAGGTGCAGGTTGCTTCCGCCAAGAACGATCGCAAGCCGATCAAGACTTGGTCGCGCCGTTCGATGGTGTTGCCGGAAATGGTGGGTCTCACCATCGCCGTGCACAACGGCAAGCAGCACATCCCGGTACTCGTGTCCGAGAACATGGTCGGCCACAAGCTTGGCGAGTTCGCGCCCACGCGTACCTTCAAGGGTCACTCGGGCGACAAGAAGGTCGCGGCCTGAGGCCGGAGCGGAGCATCAAATGGAAGTCACCGCAAAACTCAAATACGCGCGCATCTCGCCGCAGAAGTGTCGCCTCGTCGCCGACGTGGTGCGTGGCAAGCCGGTGGGCAATGCGCTCGCTACGCTGCGCTTCATGCCGAAGAAGGGTGCCGAGATCGTTCTCAAGGTGCTCGAGTCGGCGATTGCCAATGCCGAGAACAACAACGGCGCCGACATCGACGAGCTCAAGGTTCACCGCATCATGGTCGATGCCGCCCCGGTGCTGAAGCGCTTCGCAGCGCGCGCCAAGGGTCGCGGGACCGGTGTCGTCAAGCGCAACAGCCACATCACCGTCGTGGTCAGCGACGGCAGGAAGGACTGATCCATGGGCCAGAAAGTTAATCCGATTGGCATTCGACTCGGCATCACCCGCGAGTGGTCCTCGAAGTGGTACGCCGGCAAGAAGCAATTCCCGCTGCACGTGCACACGGACTTCCGCGTGCGCGAGTTCCTGCGCAAGAAGCTCGCTGAGGCTTCGGTGTCGCGCATCCAGATCGAGCGTGCTGCGAACAAGGTCAACATCACGATCCAGACGGCCCGCCCGGGCATCGTCATCGGCAAGAAGGGTGAGGACATCGAGAAGTTGCGCGCCGAGACGGCTGCGCTCATCGGACGTCCGGTCGGCGACATCCGCCTGAACATCGCCGAGATCCGCAAGCCCGAACTCGACGCCCAGCTCGTCGCCGACGGCATTGCGCAGCAGATCGAAAAGCGCGTGATGTTCCGTCGAGCCATGAAGCGTGCGGTGATGAGCACCATGCGCAGCGGCGCGCTCGGCATCAAGGTGCGCTTGTCGGGCCGCCTCAACGGCGCCGAAATCGCCCGCACGGAGTGGTCGCGCGAGGGTCGTATCCCGCTGCACACCTTCCGCGCTGACATCGACTACGGTTTCGCCGAGGCGCGTACCACCTACGGCGTCATCGGCGTCAAGGTGTGGATCTTCAAGGGCGAGGTGTTCGAGAAGGAAGACCTCACCAAGGCAGCCCCGGAGGCCGAGGCGGCCCCTGCCACTGCGGATGCCGCTGTCGCGGCCCCTGCGGCCTGAGCCTGAGGAATTGCAGCCATGATGCAACCGAAGCGAACCAAGTATCGCAAGCAGTTCAAGGGCGACAACGCCGGTCTCGCACAGCGCGGCAACAGCGTCGCTTTCGGCGAGTTCGGCCTGAAGGCCACCGAGCGGGCGCGCATGACTGCGCGCGAGATCGAGGCGGCTCGTCGTGCGATGGCCCGTCACGTCAAGCGCGGCGGCCAGATTTGGATCCGCGTCTTCCCGGACGTGCCCATCTCGAAGAAACCTCTCGAAGTCCGCATGGGCTCGGGCAAGGGCAACGTCGAGTACTGGGTCGCCAAAGTGAAGCCCGGCAAGGTTCTTTTCGAAATGGAAGGGGTGGACGAGAAGACCGCTCGCGAAGCGTTCCGGCTTGCCGGCGCGAAGCTGTCGGTCACGACCTCCTTCGTAAAGCGGCAGGTGCGCTGACATGAACGCCAAGGAATTGCGCGGCAAAGCCGCCAACGAACTGAGTGACGAACTGCTGAAGCTGCGCCGCGAGCAGTTCTCGCTGCGCATGCAGCGGGCGACTGGCCAGGCCGTCAAGCCGCATGATTTCGGCCGTGTTCGCAAGGACATCGCGCGATTGAAGACCGTGCTCGCCGAGAAGGCGACGGCCGCCAAGACGTCGGGGAAGTAACAGATGACCGAGACAGTCAACAAGACCCTGCGCACGCTCACCGGGCGTGTCGTCAGCAACAAGATGAACAAGACCATCGCGGTCGAGATCGAGCGCCTGGTCAAGCATCCGCGTTACGGCAAGTACATCCGCCGTACCACCAAGCTGCTCGCGCACGACGAGGCCAACGAGTCGCGTGAGGGTGACACGGTGACGATCGCCGAGTGCCGTCCGCTGTCCCGTTCGAAGAACTGGCGGCTCGTGTCCGTCGTGGAGCGTGCGTCGTGATCCAGCTGCAATCGATGCTCAACGCCGCCGACAACAGCGGCGCCAAGACCCTGATGTGCATCAAGGTGATGGGTGGTACCCGTCGTCGCTATGCGGCCGTCGGTGATCTGATCAAGGTCAGCATCAAGGACGCGATTCCGCGCGGCAAAGTGAAGAAGGGCGAAGTGTATGACGCCGTCGTCGTGCGCACCCGTCGTGGCGTTCGTCGCCCGGATGGTTCGCTCATCAAGTTCGACGGCAACGCTGCCGTGCTGCTCACCAACAAGCTCGAGCCGATCGGCACGCGCATCTTCGGACCCGTCACGCGCGAGCTGCGCACGGCGCAGTTCATGAAGATCATCTCGCTCGCACCGGAAGTGCTCTGAGGTCATCGCCATGAGAAAGATTCGCAAGGGTGACAACGTCATTGTGATCTCGGGCCGCGACAAGGGTCGCAAGGGCGCCGTGATCGGCGTTCTCGAGGACGACATGGTGCTCGTCGAGAACATCAATCGCGTCAAGCGTCACACCCGGGGCAACCCGCAGTTGAATAAGGCCGGCGGCATCCTCGAGAAGGAGGCACCGCTGCATATGTCGAAGGTCGCGCTGTTCAATCCCGCCACTCAGAAGGCCGATCGCATCGGCATCAAGAGCCTGGCAGATGGCAAGCGCGTGCGTTACTTCAAGTCCAACGGAGAGATGATCGACGCGTAAGCGTCGGTCACACGGGTCAACCAGCATGGCAAGGCTGCAAGAATATTACCGCGAGAAGGTCATCCCGCAGCTCCGCAAGGAGCTTGGCATCACCAACGCGATGGAAGTGCCGAAGATCGTCAAGATCACGGTGAACATGGGCGTGGGCGAGGCGGTCGCCGACAAGAAGATCATCGACGCTGCGGCGGGCGATCTGGCAAAGATCACCGGTCAAAAGCCGGTGCTCTGCCAGTCGCGCAAGTCCATCGCGTCGTTCAAGTTGCGCGAAGGTCTGGCCATCGGCTGCAAGGTCACGCTGCGTGGCCCGCGCATGTACGAGTTTCTGGATCGTCTGATCAGCGTTGCGATGCCGCGCATCCGCGACTTCCGTGGCGTATCGCCCCGTTCCTTCGACGGACGTGGCAACTACAACATGGGCGTCAAGGAACAGATCATCTTCCCGGAGATCCAGTACGACCAGATCGATCAGCTCCGGGGCATGGACATCACCATCACCACCACGGCGAAGGACGACAAGGCGGGCCGGGCATTGCTCGAAGCCTTCCAGTTCCCTTTCCGCAAGTAACAGGGCAGCAAGCACACATGGCCAAAACGAGCATGGTGGAGCGCGAGAAGCGTCGCGCCGAAACCGTCAAGAAATATGCCGCCAAGCGCGCCAAGCTCAAGGAGGCGATCCGCAGTCCGCGTTCGTCGCCGGAAGAGCGGGCTGCCGCCACTGCCGCACTGCAGAAGATGCCGCGCGATGCGAGCCCGAGCCGGGGTCGTCGTCGTTGCGCAATCACCGGCCGGCCTCGCGGCGTGTACCGCAAGTTCGGCCTTTCCCGAGTGAAGATTCGCGAGACCGTGAACCGGGGCGAGTTGCCCGGCGTGTCGAAGGCGAGCTGGTAGGAGCGCGCGCGATATGAGCATGACTGATCCCATTGCCGATCTGCTGACCCGCATCCGCAACGCGCAGCTCGCTCGCAAGAGCGAAGTGAGCGTCGGTTCTTCGCGACTCAAGCAGGCGGTCGTCAAGGTGTTGAAGGACGAGGGCTACGTCGCCGATTTCCGCATCGCTGCGGATGGTGGCAAGAGCACGATGACCATCGCCCTCAAATATTACGAAGGTCGTCCGGTGATCGACCGGCTCGAGCGCGTGTCGCGCCCGGGTCTGCGCATCTACCGCGGCAAGGACGAGCTGCCCAAGGTGCTGGGTGGCATGGGCACCGTGATCGTCTCGACGCCGAAGGGCGTCATGACCGACAAGCAGGCCCGCGCGATCGGACAGGGCGGCGAAGTGCTCTGCATCGTGGCCTGAGGAATTCAAAATGAGTCGTGTAGCAAAACAGCCGGTTCCGCTGCCGCAAGGTGTGACCGTCACCATCTCCGGGGATGCCATCACGCTGAAGGGCGCGAAGGGCACGCTCAGCGTTCCGCTGCAGGGTGGCGTCAAGGTCGTCCAGGCCGACAAGCAGCTCGAGCTGCAGTATGACGCGAGCAACCGCACGCAGGCGGGCGCGACGCGTGCGCACCTGGCCAACGTCGTCACGGGTGTCACCAAGGGTTACGAGCGCAAGCTCGAACTCGTCGGCGTCGGCTACCGTGCCGCCGTGGCCGGCAAGACGCTGAACCTGACGCTCGGCTTCTCGCATCCGATCGCCATCGACATGCCGGAAGGCATCAGCGTCGAGGCGCCGAGCCAGACCGAGATCCTCATCAAGGGCATCGATAAGCAGCGCGTCGGGCAGATTGCCGCCGAGATCCGCGACCTGCGTCCGCCTGAGCCCTATAAGGGCAAGGGTGTGCGTTACGCAGGCGAGCAGATCACGCTCAAAGAAGGCAAGAAGAAGTAACCGCAGGCGCGCAACGAGGTTCGAACTATGCAGATCACCAAGAAACAGCGTCGTCAGCGTCGTGCCGTGCGTGGCCGCGCGAAGATTCGCGAACTCGGTCAGCCGCGGCTTACCGTGCATCGCACGCCGCGTCACATGTACGCGCAGGTATTCGATGCCGCGGGTGCCAACGTGTTGGCTGCCGCCTCGACCGTGCAGGATGCCGTGGCCAATGGCCTCGAGAGCACGGGCAACATCGAGGCCGCCAAGGCGGTGGGCCGCGCAATCGCCGAGCGAGCCAAGGCCGCCGGCGTCACCCGGGTCGCGTTCGATCGCGCCGGGTTCATGTATCACGGCCGCATCAAGGCGCTGGCGGATGCCGCGCGTGAAGCTGGTCTCGAGTTTTAAGGCAGGACAACTCTATGGCACGTGTCGAAAGATCCCAGGCGACCGACGAGTACCTCGAAAAACTGGTCGCAGTGAACCGCACCTCGAAGACCGTCAAGGGTGGCCGTCAGTTCGGCTTCACCGCACTGACGGTTGTCGGTGACGGCGCAGGGCGTGTGGGCTTCGGCTTTGGCAAGGCACGCGAAGTGCCGGTTGCCATTTCCAAGGCGATGGCCGCGGCGCGCAAGAACATGGTCAACGTGGCCTTGCGCAACGAGACTCTGCACTACTCGGTGAAGGGCACTCACGGCGCAACGCGCGTGCTGATGCAGCCGGCGTCCGACGGTACTGGCGTCATTGCCGGCGGCGGCATGCGTGCGGTGCTCGAATGCGCGGGCGTGCGTAACGTGCTTGCCAAGAGCTACGGCTCGCGCAACGCGATCAACGTGGTGCGCGCTACGGTCAAGGCCCTCGCTTCGGTGCGTTCGCCGGAAGAGATCGCTGCCAAGCGCGGCAAGTCCCTCGACGAGATCATGGGTTGAAGGTCATGGCGGCCAAGCAACTGAAAGTCACACTGAAGAAGAGCGTCCACGGCCAGCTCGCGAACATCGCGCAGTCTGTTCGCGGACTCGGTCTGCGCAAGCGGCACCAGACGGTCACCGTGGCGGATACGCCTGAAAATCGCGGTTTGATCCGCACGGCGCGCCACCTGCTGTCGGTCGCCGAAGGCTAAGGAGAATTCTGATGCTCATCAAAACCCTCAAACCAGCTCCGGGTTCCAAGCGTCCGCGCCTGCGCGTCGGTCGCGGTGCGTCCGCGGGTCAGGGCAAGACCTGCGGCCGTGGCGTCAAAGGTCAGCGCGCTCGCAAGGGCGGTTACCACAAGGTTGGTTTCGAAGGCGGTCAGATGCCGCTGCAGCGCCGCATGCCGAAGGTCGGTTTCCGTTCGGCGATGAAGGCCACCCGCGCCGAGGTCCGCCTCGACGAGCTCGCCAAGGTTGCCGCCGAGATCGTCGATCTGGCCGCACTGAAGGCTGCCAATGTGGTGCCCGCGCACACCGAAGTCGCCAAAGTCGTTCTGTCCGGCAAGATCGAAAAGGCCGTCACGCTGAAGGGCGTGGGTGTCACCAAGGGCGCCCGCGCGGCCATCGAAGCCGCCGGCGGTCGCATCGAGGCCTGAGCCTCGCCCAACGGACACCAGGAATATCGTGGCAACAGGCATCGGCAACCCGGCAGCAACTCTCGCGGACGCAACGCGTTTCGGCGAGGTGCGCTCGCGCCTGCTGTTCCTGTTCGGTGCGCTGATCGTCTACCGCATCGGCACCTTCATTCCGGTTCCTGGGATCGATCCCGCCGAGGTATCACGCTTTTTCGAAGAGAACGCCGGCACGCTGCTCGGCATCGCCAACATGTTCTCCGGCGGCGCGATGGAGCGCTTGTCGATTTTCGCCATGGGCGTGATGCCGTACATTTCCGCCTCGATCATCGTGCAGATGGTCTCCATGGTGTATCCGCCGTGGGAGGAATACCGCAAGGAAGGCGAGTCGGGTCGCCGCAAGCTCACGCAGATCACGCGCTACTTCACCGTGGTGCTCGGCGCTTTCCAGTCGCTCGGTGCGGCGGTTGCGTTGCAGAACGGCGGCATGACGATCGCGACGGGTTGGTCGTTCCTGTTCATCGCCACTGTCACCATGACGACCGGCACGATGTTCTTGATGTGGCTCGGCGAGCAGGTTACCGAGCGCGGTATCGGCAACGGTATCTCGATGATCATTCTCGCGGGCATCGTCGCGGGTCTGCCGGGTGCAGTCGGTCGTACCGTGGAGTCGGTGAACACCGGCGAGATGTCGGGGTTGTTCGCTCTTCTGCTGATCGTGCTGGTGCTCGGCGTCACCGCGATCTGTGTTTACGTCGAGCGCGCCCAGCGCCGCATCGCGGTGCACTACGCCAAGCGTCAAGTGGGCCGTCGCGTGATGGCCGGTCAAACCAGCCACCTGCCGTTCAAACTCAACATGTCGGGCGTGATCCCGCCGATCTTCGCCTCAAGCTTGCTGCTGCTGCCGGCGACTGCTGCGCAGTTCTTCGGCACGGGTCAGGGCCCGGTGGCCGAAGCGCTGCAGACCGTGTCGGCCGCGCTCGGTTACGGTCAGCCGCTGCACCTCGTGATCTACACCGTGCTCATCATCTTCTTCTGCTTCTTCTACACGGCGCTGGTCTTCAATGCGCGCGAGACCTCGGAGAACCTGAAGAAGTCCGGCGCCTTCATTCCAGGGATTCGCCCGGGCCAGCAGACCGGCGAGTACATCGACAAGGTGCTGACTCGCCTCACGCTTTGGGGTGCGATTTACGTCGCGGCCGTGTGTCTGGTGCCGGAATTGATGATCTCGCAGGGCGGAGTGCCGTTCGTATTCGGTGGTACTTCGCTGCTCATCGTCGTGGTCGTGGCCATGGATTTCATGGCGCAACTGCAGGCGCACTTGATGTCCCACCAGTATCCGGGTCTGTTGAAGCAGGCCAATCTGATGGGCTATGGACGCGGCGGCGCGCCGCAGTGATCAAAGGGTATCTGACATGAAAGTTCGTCCGTCGGTTAAGAAGATTTGCAAGGATTGCAAGATCGTGCGGCGCCGTGGCGTCGTCTACGTGATTTGCAAAGATCCGCGGCACAAGCAGCGGCAGGGTTGAGAGTCAAGGGCATTTAAGTAGAATGCCGCGGTTTTACGCGGCTTCGGGGCAGAAAACATGGCACGTATCGCCGGCATAAACATCCCGATGAACAAGCATGTGGTCATCGGTCTGACACACATCTACGGTGTGGGACGCACTCGTGCGCGCACCGTCTGCGAAGCCGCAGGCGTCGATCCCACCACGAAGGTGAAGGACCTGACCGAGGCTGAGGTCAACGCGCTGCGTACGCAGGTTTCGCGCGGCCTGGTCGAGGGCGACCTGCGTCGTGACGTCTCGATGAACATCAAGCGATTGATGGATCTCGGCACGTATCGCGGCATGCGGCATCGCAAGGGCCTGCCGGTTCGTGGTCAGCGCACGCGCACCAACGCGCGCACGCGCAAGGGGCCGCGCAAGCAGGCCGTCAAACTCAACGCGCCCCCGGGCAAGGCATAAAGGGTCAGCAGGCAAAAGCACATGGCAGAACAGAAATCGCAATCGGGCGCCGGTGGTGGCGCAAAGAAGCCGAAGAAGGCCCGCAAGAACGTGCTCGATGGCATCGCACACGTCCACGCATCCTTCAACAACACGATCATCACGATCACCGACCGTCAGGGCAACACGCTGTCGTGGGCGACGTCGGGTGGTTGCGGCTTCCGCGGCTCGCGCAAGTCGACGCCCTTTGCTGCGCAGGTCGCCGCCGAGAAGGCCGGCAATGCAGCGCAGGAGCACGGTCTGCGCAACGTCGAGGTTCGAGTGGCGGGCCCGGGTCCGGGTCGCGAGTCGGCGGTTCGTGCTCTGAACAACTGCGGCTTGAAGATCACCAGCATTTCGGACGTGACACCGATTCCGCACAACGGCTGTCGTCCGCCCAAGAAGCGTCGCGTCTAACGCCGCGTCGCAAGAGGATTCATCATGGCCCGTTATATTGGTCCCAAGTGCAAGCTCGCTCGCCGCGAGGGCACTGATCTGTTCCTGAAGAGTGGCGTCAAGCCGCTCGAGTCGAAGTGCAAGTTCCAGGTGCCCCCGGGTGGCGTCAAGAGCGAGCGCAAGACCCGCTTGTCGGAGTACGGCAGTCAGCTGCGCGAGAAGCAGAAGCTGCGGCGTATGTACGGCGTACTCGAGCGTCAGTTCGCCAACTACTACACCGAGGCGGCGCGCCGTTCGGGTGCCACGGGCGAGAACCTGCTGAAGCTGCTCGAGTGCCGGCTCGACAACGTCGTGTACCGCATGGGTTTTGCGGCCACTCGTTCCGAGGCCCGCCAGCTCGTCAGCCACAAGGGTGTCGAGGTGAATGGCGAAGTCGTCACCATCGCGTCCTACCAGCTGCGCCCGGGCGATGTCGTGCAGATCCGCGAAAAGGCTCGCAAGCAACTGCGTATCCAGAACGCGATGCAGATCGCTTCGCAGGTTGGCTTGCCCGAGTGGGTCGAAGTGAACGACAAGGAAATGAAGGGCGTCTTCAAGCAGGTGCCGGCGCGGGATGACATCCTGCCCGACATCAACGAAAACCTGGTCGTCGAGTTGTACTCGAAGTAATGCTCGGCAACCGAGAGAGGATTTGAACATGCAAGGATCCGTTACCGAATTCCTCAAGCCCCGCGTCGTGAAGGTCAGCCCGCTCGCGCCGCGCCAGGCCCGCGTGGTCATCGAGCCGTTCGAGCGAGGCTTTGGCCACACGCTCGGCAATGCGTTGCGTCGCGTTCTGCTCTCCTCCATGCCGGGTGCCGCGATCACCGAAGCGGAGATCGAGGGCGTACTGCACGAGTACACGAGCATCGAGGGCGTGCAGGAAGACGTCGTCGACATCCTGCTCAATCTCAAGCAGGTCGCGATTCGCATGCACACGCGCGATTCGGCCGAGCTGCGCCTGTCGAAGAAGGGTCCTGGCCCGGTCACCGCGGGTGACATCCAGACCGATCACGATGTCGAGGTGGTCAATCCTGAGTTGATCATCGCCAACCTCACCAAGGCGGGCGAACTCAACATGGTGCTGCGCGTCGAGCGCGGTCGCGGCTATCGCCCGGCCTCGCAGCGTCTCGCCTTCGAGGAAGTGAGCCGACCGATTGGTCGCCTGCAGCTCGATGCCTCGTTCAGCCCGATCCGTCGCGTCACCTACTCGGTGGATGCGGCGCGCGTCGAGCAGCGCACGGACCTCGATAAGCTGATTCTCGATATCGAGACCAACGGCACCATCGACGCGGAAGAAGCGATTCGTCGTGCGGGCAGCATCCTCAAGGACCAGCTGTCGGTGTTCGTCGATCTGCAGGGCGAAGAGGAGGCCGGCGGCAAGTCCGAGGCGGCCCAGTTCGACCCGATCCTGTTGCGACCGGTCGACGAGCTCGAGCTCACGGTGCGCAGCGCCAATTGCCTCAAGGCGGAGAACATCCACTACATCGGCGATCTCGTCCAGCGGACCGAAGTCGAGCTGCTGCGTACGCCGAACCTGGGCAAGAAGTCGCTCACCGAGATCAAGGAAGTGCTGCAGAGCCACGGCTTGATGCTCGGCATGCGTCTCGATGGTTGGCCGCCGGCCGGACTGCGCCACGACGAAGATCGCGGCCTGATGTGATCCTGTGACCCGCGCTGCTCACGCAACGCAGGTCAGACTGAATAGAGGTTAGTTATGCGTCATCGACTTACAGGGCGGCAACTGTCGCGCAATGCACCGCACCGACACGCACTCATGCGCAACATGAGCGTGGCACTGCTGCGTCACGAGACCATCCGCACCACCCTGCCGAAGGCCAAGGAACTGCGTCGCGTCGTCGAGCCTCTGATCACGCTCGCCAAGACCGACAGCGAAGCGCGTCGTCGTCTGGCATTCGCTCGCTTGCGCGATGCGGAGGTCGTGACCAAGTTGTTCGCCGATCTCGGGCCGCGATTCAAGGCGCGTGCCGGTGGTTACACCCGCATCCTGCGCATGATGCCGCGTGCGGGTGACTCCGCGCCGATGGCGTTGATGCAGCTCGTCGACAAGGCGGCTGCTCCGGCCGTGGAAGAAGCGGCTCCAGCGAAGGCCAAGAAGAAGGCTAAGGCGAAGGCTGCTGCCAAGCCGCGTGCCCGCAAGGCCGCTGCAGCCTGAGGTAATCCTCACCACGCCCGAGGTCATCCTCACGAAAAAGCCGGGTAGGCGGTTTCGAGTGGCGTGCGGCCAGTGACATAAGGCCGATGTCTTCCAACGAAGGCATCGGCCTTTTCTTTTGCCGCGCGCGTATCGCGCGGTAACATGCGCGCCCCAGGGCGTCATCACAAGGGGGGGGGCATGAGCCTGATCCAGGAATTCAAGCAGTTTGCGGTGCGCGGCAACGTGATCGATCTGGCCGTTGGCGTGGTCGTCGGCGCCGCCTTCGGCAAGATCGTCTCTTCGCTGGTCGGCGATATCGTCATGCCGGTGCTGGGCAAGATCGTCGGTGGCGTGTCCTTCGAAGACATGGGTACATCTCTCGGCATGGGCCCGGACGGTACCGAGATCGTCTTGAAGTGGGGCGCGTTCGTGCAAACCATTTTCGATTTCACGTTGATTGCGGCAGCGTTGTTCATGGCGATCAAGGCCATCAACCGTTTGAAGGCGGCCCCGGCACCGGCACCGGCTGAACCCGCTGCTCCGCCTGCACCGCCGCGCAACGAAGTACTGCTCGAAGAAATCCGCGATTTGCTGAAGAAGTAAGCACCTTGGGCAACCGGGCCGGGCGCGCTCGCGCCGGGCCCGGGCACCGGTGCTCGGCCGTGACGCGTTACGTTGAGGCGAAAGCCCGGCGTGTCAGGTTGTCGTGACCGTCCGCCGTGATCGCCAGGTTATCTTCGATGCGTATCCCGCCGAACTTGCGCAATCGATCAACCCGCGACCAATCGATGCGGGCCGCGTGGGGTCCCTGACGCTGCGGCCCGAGCAGGGCATCGATGAAATAAAAGCCAGGCTCCATCGTGACCACGAACCCCGGTTCGAGTCGACGCGTCAGGCGCAGCGCGGGATCGAGCGGCGGCTTGGGCAAGGTGCCCCCCTCGGCATCGGCGACCAGGCCACCGACGTCGTGTACCTGCAACCCCAGCATGTGGCCGATGCCGTGCGGGAAGAACAATCGGGCAACCCCCGACTCGATGGCTTCTTCGACGCCGCAGCGGATCACCCCGCATTCGCACAGCAGGCTCGCGATGCGCTGCACGGCGGCGAGGTGGATCTCTCGCCAGTCCGTGCCCGGCTTAGCGAGATCGCAGAGGCCGAGTTGCAGTCGGTCCATGGCAGCCACGAGGGCCGCGAATTCCGCGTCCTCGTAGGCAGTCGTCCGGGTGATATCGCTACCGTAGCCGCGATGACTCGCGCCTGCATCAAGTAGCAGCGAGTGGGGTTGCGCGGGGCGGTCGCGCCGCAGGATCTGGTAATGCAGCACCGAGCCCGCCTCATTGAGCGCGACGATGCTGTTGTACGGCAACTCATGCTCGCGCTGGCCGCAGGCAGCCGCAAAGGCCTGATGAATGTCGTATTCGCTGCCGCCGGCGCGGAAGCAGGCCTCCGCAGCTCGATGGCCGCGTGCTCCGATGCGGTTGGCTTCGGCAAGACAGGCGATCTCGTACGGCGTCTTGCAGCCCCGGGCGTAATCGAGTCGGCGCAGGACGTCGGGAGGGTTGATGCTGGCGAGTCCCCAGCCGAGCAGCTCCGGCAACGGATCGCCGATCCAGGCGGTCCGGGCCAGGTCGGCCGGTAGGGCGGAGCGGGCCTCGGCCCGGGAATGCACCTCGATGATCTCGAACTCGCTGGTCCAGCCTCCCTCCGGTAGCCGGTTCGGCAGGTACCAGAAGTCCGTCGCGACGTGGAAAATCAGCGTTGGCCGACGCCCGGGCTGGAAAAGAACCATGGATCCCGGCGCATCGAGCAGCGGGGCCCACCACTTGAAAGGCGGGTGCGCCTTGAACGGGTAGTGCTGATCGTCCCGGAACAGATCCAGCGGCTCCCCCGCATGCAGGATCAGTGCCTCGAAGCCGCACTTCTCCAGCGCTGCCGCGCTGCGCCGCGCGACTTCGGCAAGGTGGGCGGAAAACAGGCTACCGGGGGTGGATTGCGGCATGGGAGCTCCTCGGGGCGAAGAATGAATTCTAGGCCGAATGGTCGTTCACAAGCACGAAAAAACCCTATAGAATTCGCGCGCGGCGAAAGTCGCCAGACAAACTAGCTAGGTTGTTTGATTCATTCTTGTCTCTACTTTTTGGGGAAAACTAAATGAAGACGAAGCTCGCTCTTAGCGCCGTTCTCGCGGCGCTCGCCCTGACCGCCTGCGGTGGCAAGCCTGCTGAGGCTCCGGCCGAGGCTGCTCCGGCTGCTGAGGCTCCTGCCGCTGAGGCTCCTGCTGCTGACGCTGCTCCGGCTGACGCCGCTGCCGCCGACGCCGCTGCTCCGGCTGCTGACGCTGCCGCTGCTCCGGCTGATGCCGCTGCCGCTCCGGCCGAGGCCGCGAAGTAATTTCCTAACGGAAATTGCAACGCGGGAGCCGCAAGGCTCCTAAACGAACCCGGGACAGTGGTCAGCCACTTCCCGGGTTTGTTTTTTTTGGGATCCTCATCGTCATGACCGTCAGCCTCAGAGACGCACGGCACGCGCCGCAGCAACGCGCATGGCTCGAGCGCAGTTACGCCAACTGGCTCACCGAGTTCACGCGGCGGCGCGTCACGGCCGATGAAGCGAGCCAGGGACTTGCCGAGTGGTTTGGTGATCGTCGCAACACCGTGATGCTGTTGATGCGCGATGGTCTGCCTGCAGGCTTTTCCGTGTTCTCCCGTCTGCCGCTGCCCTCGCTCGATGCGTTTCGCATGCAGGAGTTCTACGTCGAGCCGCAGATGCGCCGGCGTGGCGTGGGTCGCGCCGCAGCGCCATTACTGTTCGATCGTTTCGCGGGGCAGTGGGAAGTGCGCGAGCTGCGTCGCAACGTGCCCTCCGTGTATTTCTGGCGCGAGATCGTGCGCAGTTACACGGATGGTCGATATGAAGAATCCCTCGTCGGCGAAGAGGTGGTTCAGCGCTTCGTGAGCAACGGCGCGAGATAACGGCCCGTATGCGAGCGCGCTACGCGCGCGACCTGCTCGGGTGTGCCGCAAGCCAGCACCTCGCCGCCACCCGCACCGCCTTCCGGGCCGAGGTCGACGATCCAGTCGGCCGTCTTGATGACATCGAGATTGTGCTCGATCACCACCACCGTGTTGCCCTCGTCGCGCAGCCGTTGCAGCACGCGCAGCAATTGCGCCACATCGTGAAAATGCAGGCCGGTCGTGGGCTCATCGAGGATGTACAGCGTGCGGCCGGTGGCACGCTTGGCGAGTTCGCGCGCCAGCTTCACTCGCTGCGCTTCGCCGCCCGACAGAGTGGTGGCGTTCTGGCCGAGCTTCAGGTAACCGAGACCGACGTCGACTAACGTCTGCAATTTCGGCTGCACGGCCGGTATGTTGCGGAAGAAGCCGAGGGCATCTTCGACAGTCATCTCCAGCACGTCGTGGATGCTGCGGCCGCGATAGAGAATCTGCAGTGTCTCGCGGTTGTAGCGTCTGCCGCGGCACACGTCGCAGGGGACGTACACATCCGGCAGGAAGTGCATCTCGACGCGCATGACGCCATCGCCCTGACAGGCCTCGCAGCGTCCGCCTTTCACGTTGAAGCTGAAGCGTCCTGCGTCATAGCCGCGGGTGCGGGCTTCGGGAACCTGCGCGAACAATTCGCGCAGCGCCGTGAACACGCCGGTGTACGTGGCGGGGTTCGAGCGGGGCGTACGACCGAGCGGGGTCTGGTCAATGTCGATTACACGATCAATGAACTCCAGCCCCTCGAGAGCGGCACACGGAGCGGCATCGTTCGGGCCACCACCGAGTTCGGCCAGCGCACGTCGCAGCAGGGTGTCGTTGACGAGTGTGCTCTTGCCCGAGCCCGATACGCCGGTAACGCAGGTCAGCAGCCCAATCGGCAACTCGACGGTGACGTTCTTGAGATTATTGCCACTCGCCTTGACGACCCGCAGAACCTTTCCCGGTTGCGCGGGCGTTCGCAGTCGCGGCACTTCGATGCGCAGCGTACCGCGCAGATACTGTCCGGTGAGCGAATCGGGGCAGTCACGGATGTCGTTGGGCGTGCCCGCCGCCACGAGTGCGCCGCCGTGCACGCCGGCACCGGGCCCGAGGTCGATGAGGTAGTCGGCGGCGAGGATCGCTTCCTCGTCGTGCTCGACCACGATCACCGTGTTGCCGAGATCGCGCAGCCTGCGCAGGGTGTTGAGCAATCGTCCATTGTCGCGTTGATGCAGACCGATCGAGGGTTCATCGAGGATGTACATCACGCCAGTGAGGCCCGAGCCGATCTGACTCGCCAGACGGATGCGCTGCGCCTCGCCGCCCGAGAGCGTGTCGGCGCTGCGTTCGAGCGTCAGGTACTCGAGCCCTACGTCCACGAGGAAGCGTAACCGATCGAGAACTTCACGCACGATTTTGCCTGCGACCTCGCCGCGCCAACCGGGCAGCTGCAGTTCGGCAAAGAATTGCGCGGCGTCGCTTACAGCGAGGCGGGTCACGGCGGGTAGCGAGCGCTCGCCGATGAACACATGGCGCGCGGTCAGGTTGAGTCGACTGCCCTCGCAGGTCGTGCAGGAGCGCCAGCCGCGATACTTCTCCAGCTCCTCCTTGACCGCCGCCGAGTCGGACTCGCGATAACGCCGCTCGATGTTGCAGAGCATCCCTTCGAAGGGATGCGTGCGGAGCGTCTGCCGCCCACGCCCGGTGCCGTAGGTGAACTCGATGCTCTCCTCGCCACTGCCGTACAGCAGGATCTGGCGGATTCGCTCCGGCAGCTCCTGCCAGGGCTCCTCGATGTCGAAACCGTAGTGACGAGCCAAGGTGTCGATCAGTTGCAGGTAGGGGGCGTTGTGTCGATCCCAGCCGCGGATCGCACCGCCGGCGAGGGAGAGTTGCGGGAAGGCAGCGACCCGCATGGGATCAAAGAATTCTTGCTGACCGAGCCCATCGCAGTCGGGACAGGCACCCGCGGGACTATTGAAGGAAAACATCTTCGGCTCGAGCGTCGGCACGCTGTAGCCGCACTCGGGGCAGGCATGTCGGTTGGAAAACAGCAGACCCGCGCCGCGCGGCTCGTCCATCCGCACCACGCGCGCCGTCCCGCCGGCGAGTCGCAGCGCCGTCTCGAACGACTCGGCCAGTCGCGGCGCACTCTCCGCGCGCACGCGGAACCGATCGATCACGGCATCGATGCTGTGTTTGCGTCGGGCGTCGAGCTGCGGCAGCGTATCGAGTTCGACGAGTTCACCGTCGATGCGGGCGCGCACGAAGCCCTGCGCTTGCAGGTCCCGCAGTACCGTGGCGTGCTCACCCTTGCGGTCCTGGATGAGCGGCGCGAGCAGCATGGCAGCCGTGCCCTCCTCGAAGCGCAGCACCTGATCGACCATCTGGCTGACCGTCTGGGCCTCCAGTCCGATGCCGTGCTCGGGACAGCGCGGCAGGCCGGCACGGGCGTACAGCAGGCGCAGGTAGTCGTGGATTTCGGTGACCGTGCCGACCGTGGAGCGCGGGTTATGCGAGGCCGCCTTCTGTTCGATGGCGATCGCCGGGGAGAGTCCCTCGATGTGGTCCACCTCGGGCTTGTCCATTACCGAGAGGAACTGCCGGGCATAGGCGGACAGCGACTCGACGTAGCGGCGCTGTCCCTCTGCGTACAGGGTGTCGAAGGCAAGGGATGACTTCCCCGAGCCCGATAGACCGGTGATGACCACCAGGCTGTCGCGGGGGATGTCCAGGTCGAGATTGCGCAGGTTATGGGTCCGCGCACCGCGGATGCGGATCGGATGCATCGAGCCGTTATCCAGAAAAAACAGCCGGTTAGTGTAGCCCGTCGGCCGCCTTTTGCGGTGGCCCGGCTGCCTTCGCGGGGGTTTTGGCGGGATTTTCGCAATGCAGGCAGGTGGCCGGACGATTAGAATGGAGCGCTTTTCCACTCCCAGCCCGCCGCCGTAGCGCCCCCGCAGAGGGCCCCGGCCGGGGAGGGTCCACCACAGGAAGGTTCGCCATGGCACGCGGCATCAACAAAGTCATCATCGTCGGCAATCTGGGTCAGGATCCGGACACCAAGGCCATGCCCTCCGGCATGACGGTGTGCAATCTGCGCATCGCTACCAGCGAGAGCTGGAAGGACAAGCAGACCGGTGAGATGAAGGAGCAGACCGAGTGGCACAGTGTCGCCCTGTTCGGCCGCCTGGCCGAGATCGCGGGCGAGTATCTGCGCAAGGGCTCGCAGGTCTACATCGAGGGCCGGTTGCGCACGCGCAAGTGGCAAGATAAGCAGGGCAACGACCGTTACACCACCGAGATCGTCGGCAACGACATGCAGATGCTGGGCGGTGGTCGCGGTGGCATGGGTGGCGAGCCGCGCGCCGCAGGCGGCGGTCGCTCGCAGGGGTCCGACCCGGGATTCGGCGAGCCGGTACGCAGCAGCACGGAAAAAGATGAGACCTTTGACGACGACATCCCCTTCTGACCCGCCGCCGGCGGGTGCAGCCGCTACCGGTCGATATTTCATTAAGACCTACGGCTGCCAGATGAATGAGTACGACTCCTCACGGATGGGGGATGTGCTGGCTGCAGCCGAGGGTTTTGTCGCCACGGACGATCCGGCGCTGGCCGACGTGCTCATCGTCAACACTTGCTCGGTGCGCGAGAAAGCCGAATCAAAAGTCTTCTCGCTGCTTGGCGAGTGGAAGCAGATCAAGGACGCGCGGCCCGGAGTGATCATCGGAGTCGGCGGCTGCGTGGCGAGTCAAGAAGGCGACACGCTCATCAAAGCCGCCCCACAGGTCGATCTCGTGTTCGGGCCGCAGACCGTGCATCGCCTGCCGCAGATGCTCGCCGAACTGCGTGGCACGCGGCGCCCCGTCGTCGATGTCAGTTTCCCGGAGATCGAAAAGTTCGATGCCTTGCCGGCCCCGCGTGCCGAGGGGGCGACCGCGTTCGTGTCGATCATGGAAGGCTGCAGCAAGTACTGCAGTTTCTGTGTAGTGCCCTACACCCGCGGCGATGAGGTCAGTCGGCCTCTCGAGTCGGTGATGGCTGAGGTACGGCAGTTGGCCGCGCAAGGAGTGCGCGAGATCACGCTGCTCGGTCAGAACGTCAACGCCTATCGTGGCGCCATGGCCGATGGCGTCCTCGTCGATCTGGCGACGCTGCTGCACCATGTGGCTGCCCTCCCGGGCATCGAGCGCATCCGCTTCACCACCTCGCATCCGCTCGAATTCGACGATAGTTTGATCGAGGCCTACGCCAACATCCCGAAGCTCGCCAATCACCTGCATCTGCCCGTGCAGTCGGGATCCGATCGGGTGCTTGCGCTCATGAAGCGGGGCTACACCGCGCTCGAGTTCAAGCAAAAGATCCGCAAGTTGCGTGCAGTGCGACCGGATATTTCCGTTACCTCCGATTTCATCGTTGGTTTCCCCGGCGAATCCGAGCGGGATTTCGAAGCGACGATGCAGCTCGTACGTGATCTGTCGATCGACCAGTCGTTCAGCTTTCTCTACAGCCGTCGTCCCGGCACGCCGGCCGCATCACTGCCCGATGAGACGCTGCAAGAGGACAAGCAGGCTCGTCTCGTAAGGTTGCAAGCGCTGCTCGAGGAGCACTCGCAGGCGCGCAATCG
Source organism: uncultured Pseudomonadota bacterium (assembly GCA_903885195.1). Lineage (GTDB taxonomy): Bacteria > Pseudomonadota > Gammaproteobacteria > Steroidobacterales > Steroidobacteraceae > UBA964. The sequence goes on from CAISHQ010000093.1 coordinate 21,776, forward strand.
TGACATGGTCGGCAGCACACAGCGGGTGCTCGTCGAGCGTCCCTCGCGCAAGGACGCGACCGAGCTCGCGGGACGCACCGAGGACAATCGCTGGGTCAATTTCCCCGGGCCCGCCCGGCTCATCGGCCACTTCGTTGACGTCGAGGTCACCGAGGCCAAGGTGCATTCGCTGCGTGGGCGCATCGCGGCGGCGGAGCAGACTCGTGGCTGATTCCCAGGAGCTCGTACTGCGCGAGTTTTCGCTCGAACCACCCGATAACGAACGGCTCGCGAATCTGTGCGGACCGCTCGACGAGAACCTGCGTCTCATCGAGTCTCGTCTCGGCGTGGAAGTGCGCCGTCGGGGCAGTGCCTTTCGGATACAGGGTGTCAAGGCGCGCGCCGCCGAAGCCTTGCTCGGCGAATTATTCCGCCTCGCGCGCACCGAGGACATCACGCCCGAAGCCGTGCATTTGGCCCTGCGTGATCAGGACGCGAGCGCCGCTTCGCCGGGCGCCACATCCGAGGCGGAGGCGGAGGATACGGGGCTGCGAACGCTGCGCGGCACCATCCGCGCTCGCGGCCCGAACCAGCGTGAGTATCTGCGCCGGATTCGGCGCGACGATCTGACCTTCGGCGTCGGACCTGCCGGTACCGGCAAGACTTATCTGGCGGTGGCCTGTGCCGTCGAAGCGCTGCAGTCCGATCGGGTTCGTCGTATCGTGCTCGTGCGACCGGCGGTCGAGGCGGGCGAGAGGCTGGGCTTTCTGCCGGGCGATCTGACGCAAAAGGTCGATCCGTATCTGCGGCCGATGTACGACGCGCTGTACGAGATGATGGGCTTCGATCGGGTGGCCAAGCTCATCGAGCGCAACGTCATCGAGGTGGCGCCGCTCGCCTTCATGCGCGGTCGCTCGCTCAACGACTCGTTCATCATCCTCGATGAGGCACAGAACACCACCGTCGAGCAGATGAAGATGTTCCTCACGCGTATCGGTTTCGGTTCGCGCGCCGTGGTCACGGGCGATGTGACGCAGACCGACCTGCCGGCTGGCAAGCTGTCGGGACTGCGCCATGTGCTCGATGTGCTGCGCGGTGTGCAAGGGGTGGGATTCCAGTTCTTCGAGGCTCGCGACGTCGTGCGCCACCCCCTCGTGCAGCGCATCGTGCAAGCGTACGAAGCACGCGAAGGCTCCTCCACATGAACCTGCGTTCCCGTCCCGCGCTGCGCGTGCGTCCGCCGCTACGCGTGGAAGTCCGCAGCAGTCTTCGTGGCCAAGTGCCCTCGGCTGCGCGGATCGCCCGCTGGGCACGTGCCGCCACCGGTGCTCGCGGTCAGGGCGCCGAACTCGCCGTACGCATCGTCGGCACGACCGAGGGTCGCAAACTCAACCTGCTTTGGCGCGGCCGCGACTATCCGACCAACGTGTTGTCTTTTCCGGTCCCGCGAGTCGGTCGTTCCGCCGCGATGCGACCGCTCGGTGACATCGTGCTGTGCGCGCCGGTGATCGAGCGCGAAGCGCGAAAGCAGCACAAGCGTAGCGATGCGCACTGGGCCCACATGGTGGTGCACGGATGCTTGCACTTGCTTGGGCTCGATCACGAAGGTGAGGCTGACGCGCGGCGCATGGAGCGACGCGAGCGGCGAATCCTGGCGGGCTTCGGCATCGCCGACCCCTATCTCGAGACCACGGAGTCTGCATGACCAATCCGCGTTACAGTTCCATGAGCTGGATGCGCAAACTCGGCCGCGCCTTGTCGGGCGAGGCGGAGGACCGCGAAGATCTCGTGCAGCAGATGCGTCAGGCGCTTGAGCGCGGCCTGATCGATTCTGATGCATTGCAGATGATGGAAGGCGTACTTGGCGTCGCCGATCTGCAGGTGCGCGACATTATGATTCCGCGATCGCAGATGGTGACGGTGCGCCGTGACGATCCGCCGGAGAAGTTGTTGCCGGTGATCGTCGAATCGGGGCATTCGCGGTTTCCCGTTGTAGACGACGATCGCGACGATATCGTCGGCATCCTGCTCGCCAAAGACGTGCTGCGCTACGTGGCTACGGGGCGCCTCGCGGATTTCGATATCCGTGAATGCATGCGGCCGGCCGTGGTGGTGCCCGAGTCGAAGCGCGTCAACGTGCTCCTCAAGGAATTCCGGCGTAATCGCAATCACATGGCGATCGTGGTCGACGAGTACGGCGGCGTATCGGGCGTCGTGACTATCGAAGATGCGATCGAGCAGATCGTCGGCGACATCGACGACGAGTTCGACGTCGAGGACGATCAAAATATCCGCAAGGAGGCCGAGCGCCAGTTTCTGGTCCGCGGTGCAACGCCGATCGCCGAGTTCAACGAGTACTTCGGTGTCGAGTTGGCGGACGACGAATTCGACACGGTTGCCGGTCTCGTCATGAAGCAACTCGGTCATTTGCCGCGCCGCGGCGAGACCTTGATGATCGGCGACATCGAGATCCGCGTCCTGCGGGCCGACCGTCGGCGAGTGGAGGCACTGAAAGTGCTGCCTCCGCGGGACGTGCTGCCCCTGGAAGAGCGCGCTGCGGACTGACCCGCTGCACCGCATGTCACCCGAGTCGTTGCTGCGCGGCGAAAGTGCTGCAGGCCCGCTGATCGCCGGGGTCGCAGGGGCCTCGCTCGCAATCGCTTTCGCGCCCTTCGGGCTCTGGCCGCTGGCGCTGCTCGCGCCTGCGGTGCTTTTTGCCTTGTGGGAAGACTGCACGCCGCGCCGTGCGGGCTGGGTTGGTTTCTGTTTCGGAATCGGCGCTTTCGCCGCAGGTACCTACTGGCTCTACGTCAGCATCCACGGCTTCGGCAAAGCGCCCGTCTGGCTTGCGCTCGGTTTGATGGCGGCACTCGTCGCTTTGATGGCCCTGTACTGCGCGGTGCTCGGCTACGTGGCCACGCGCTGGCTGCCGGCGCGTGGCGCACTGCGTTGGTGGGTCGGATTGCCGGCGATGTGGGTGCTGCTCGAATGGGTGCGCGGTTGGATGCTCTCAGGCTTTGGCTGGCTGTCGCTCGGTTACTCGCAGACCGATACCTGGCTCGCGGGCTTCGCTCCGCTCGGCGGGATCCATCTCGTCTCGGCGATCCTGCTGCTGATGGCGGGCGCCCTCGTCGCCTTGTGGCACGGGACCGCGCGAGAGCGTTGGGTCGCAGCCCTACTGCTCGTGTTGCCCTGGCCCATCGGGGCTGCGCTCGATCGCCTCGAGTGGACCGAGTCAGCCGGATCGCCCGTCGGCGTTGCGATCGTGCAGGGGGCGATTCCGCAGGATCAGAAATGGCTGGACTCCAATCGCGACACGACGCTGCGTCGGTATCGGGATCTGACCTTGCAGGTGCTCGGCACTCCGCTTGTGGTCTGGCCGGAAGCCGCGGCGCCCGATCTCGCCAACAATATCGTGCCGTACCTGCGTGATCTCGCGCGCGCGGCGGAGGCGCAGCGCTCGGCTTTGCTGCTTGGGCTCATCCGTGCGGAGCCCGTGGCTGCAGGTGCAGCGGAGGATGCCGCAGATCTCGATGAGCCCGCCTATTTCAATTCGCTGCTGGCCTTCGGCGACGAGGTGACCTGGTACGACAAGCACCATCTCGTGCCGTTTGGCGAGTTTTTTCCGGTTCCAAAGGCAGTTCGTCGCTGGTTGCGGCTGATGAGCCTGCCGTACTCGGATTTCACACGCGGCGCTGCGGTGCAGCCGCCGCTGCAGCTCGCTGGGCTCAAGCTGTCGGCCAGCATCTGCTACGAGGATGCCTATCCAGTGACGCAGCGGGTCACGGTGTTGGCCTCGACGGCGCTCGTCAACGTCACCAACGATGCCTGGTTCGGTCGCTCGACGGCGCGCTATCAGCACCTGCAGATCTCACGCATGCGTGCGATCGAAGCGAGGCGGTTCATGGTGCGCGCGGCCAACGATGGCGTGTCAGCGGTGATCGACCCGCAGGGCGTGATCGTCGCGCAGGCACCCGAGTACGAGGCTGCGGTGCTGCGGGCGCAGATCACGCCGCGCAGCGGCTCGACACCCTATCTGCAAACGGGCAACGTGCCGATTTTGTTGCTCGCTGCTGCGGGTCTATTGTTCTCGCTGTGGTCGGCGTACCGCCATCGCGAGCGGATTTTATGAACTTCCCCACATCGGTTCGGTCTAGGAGAGCGTGTTCATGCACTGGGTAATCACCATGTCACGACGTCCTTTCGTCCGTCGCACGCTGGCGGCGGCGCTGTCCCTGCTCGTTTTTACGGCTTGCCAACCGCGCGCATCAGATGCGGCCGATGCGCCCATCGCCGCAGCGGGCCTTGCCCAAATTAGCGCGACGCCGGTCGCTGCTGCGGCGGCGCCGCAGGGCGGTGTGGTGTTGCCGGATTTTGCCGCGCTCGTGCAGCAGCACGGTCCGGCGGTGGTCAATATTTCCACCAAGGGCAAGCGCGTACGCCTGACGGGCCCAGGCATGTCGCCCAACGACCCGTTCTACGAGTTTTTCCGGCGCTTCGGTGCACCGGGCGGTGGGCGCGGCGTCCCGGGTATGCCGGGCGAAGGCGAGGAGAGCTTTCGTCGGCCGGGTGGCGAGGGTTCCGGGTTCATCGTCAGCAGCGATGGTTACGTTCTCACCAACGCCCACGTGGTCGACGAGGCCGAGGAAGTCACCGTCAAGCTGACCGATCGTCGCGAGTTCAAGGCCAAGCTCGTCGGCCTCGACAAGCCCACGGATGTGGCCGTGCTCAAGATCGACGCGCAGTCTTTACCCGTAGTTCGCCTCGGTGATCCAAAGAAATTGCGCCCGGGTGAGTGGGTGATCGCCATCGGTTCGCCCTTCGGCTTCGACAACAGCGTGACCGCGGGCATCGTCAGTGCGACGGCGCGCGGCCTGCAGGATGCGGAGTCGAACTACGTGAACTTCATCCAGACGGACGTGGCCGTGAACCCGGGCAATTCGGGTGGGCCGCTGTTTAATCTCTCGGGCGAAGTCGTCGGCATCAACTCGCAGATCTACAGCCGCTCAGGCGGCTACATGGGCATTTCTTTCGCCATCCCGATCGATCTGGCCGCCAACGTCCGTGACCAGATCATCGCCAAGGGTCGCGTGAGTCGCGGCAAGATCGGCGTGCAGATCCAGCCGGTCGATGCGGCGCTCGCCGAGAGCTTCGGTCTCGATCGGCCGCGTGGCGCGTTGGTGGGCGGTGTCGAGGCGGGCGGGCCTGCAGCCAAGGCCGGCATTCGCCAAGGCGACATCATCCTCTCGGCCAATGGCACGGTGATCGAGCGTTCCGAGCAGTTGCCGACCATCATCGGAGTGATCCGGCCGGGCACGGAAGCGAATCTCGAGGTGTGGCGTGATGGCGCGGCGCGCAAGCTCAGCGTGCGGGTGGCGGAGCTGCAGGCGGAGCCCGTCGTTGCCGCCAACGATGAGCCTACGCCCGAACGGTCACCGGATCGACTGGGGCTCGTGGTGCGCGAATTGACCGCTGAAGAGCGCAGTCAGGGCTTCGGTCCGCCGCGCAATCGGCAGCGAGATCCCGAAGTCGCGGTGCCCGAGGGTTTGCTCGTCGAGCGGGCAACGGGTCCCGCAGCCGATGCGGGGCTCGCACGCGGTGACATCGTGGTCAGCATCAATGGCAGCCCGGTGAAGACGGTCAAAGAATTTCGCGAGCGGGTGTCCCGATCCGGCAAGACGGTGGCCCTGCTGATCAATCGCGGTGGCAACACGCAATTCGTTGCGGTGCGCACTGACAACTGATCGTCAGCTCGCCGCCGTCAGCGTCAGCTCGCCGCCGTCAGCGTCAGACGCCGATAGGTGGGTCGGGCACGGTGGATCAGCCATGCGGCGAGGGGCGCGGCGACGGCGGCCACGGCCGTCACGCCATCGCCGATGCGCTGCTCGTCTTGCAGCACCACGTCGGAGACGAACGAGGCAGCGCTCGAGCCAAGACCGATACCGAGCAGATTGATCACCAGCAGGTAGATAGCCGAGGTTCGTGCGCGAAATCGGTTGGGCGTGACCATCTGCAGCGCTGCCGAGGCGGCGCCGAAGGGAAAGCTTGTGACGAACAGCAAGGGTGCGAGTAGGGCGATTGCGAGCGTCGCATCGCGCAGCTGAAACGCAGCGATCACGAGCGGTCCAAGCGCTAACGCGCCGTACAGGACGACCTGTAGTTCGGCATCCGCGCGGCCGGCTGAACGCCAGCGGTCGGCGAGCACGCCCCCCGCGAGAATGCCGAGTGAACCGGCAACGAACATGATCGGTCCGTAGCTGAAAGCTACCTGCAAGGGTGACAGCTCGTGCACGCGCAGCAAGTGGGCGGGGATCCAGAAGGCGACCGCGTTGAAGGTCAGCGTCAGCATCGACACGCCGAAGATGAGGTTGGCGTAAAACCCGGCATGCTCGCGTATGCGCCGCCATACGTCGGCGTAGCGAACGCCCGTCGTCGCGGCGGCTACCTCGCGGCGCGCGGGTTCCCGCACGGTCAGCAGCCATAGCGAGACCAGCATCCCGGGTGGTCCCAGAATGAGGAACGCGACCTGCCAGCCGCGCACCTCGCCGATCACGGGCCAGTGCATCACGGGCATGCTGCCCACGGCCTGCACCACGAGCCCGGTGACCATGATGGCCACACCGATGCCCAAATAGATGCCCATCGAAAAAAGACCCAACGCACGGCCACGACGCGCAGGGGGGACGTAGTCCGCGATCATCGAATAGGCCGCTGGCGCGAGCGTGGCTTCGCCCACACCCACGCCGACGCGAGCCACGAAGAGTCCTGCATAGCTCGTGACTCGCCCGCAGACTGCCGTCATCAGCGACCAAAGAAACACGCCGGCCGCTGCAAGATTGCGACGATTACCGCGATCGGCCCATTGACCGACCGGCCATACACCGAGCACGGTGAAGCAGACGGCGAAGGCGAGTCCGTTGAGCAGACTGAGTTCGAAGTCCGTGACGCCGAGATCCGCCTTGATCGGGCCGACCAACATGGCGAGGATCTGTCGGTCGATGTACGAGAATATGTACGCGACCATCAGCACGAGTACGGCGCGCCGGGCTTCATGCTCGGGCGGCCAGGGCGGCGTCGCAGCACTCATCGGCAGAACTCAGTAGTTCGGCTGCCGCGGCAGCGGCTGACCGTAGGGCGCTAGTTCAGGCGGCAGGACAGGTCGATGCGGCGGATCCCAACTGAAGGGCTTCTTCACCGTATCAAAAGTGTTGACCAGCGGGCCGTTGACCGTTCGCACGAACAGGTTGTAGCCCGTGTCCGTCCCCGCAGGTCCGTGGTAGACGTTCTCGCGCCACCAGCAGTAACCGCCTCGTTGCATGCGTCCGAGATCGCCCCACACGTAGTCGCCCTCTAGCGTGTAAAGCTCCTCGACCATCGGGTGGGTCCATTGTGGCTTGGCCATGCCGGGCGGCACCCGATGAGGCGGCGAGCAATACAGGAAAGAGGTTTCGCCCGTGTAAGGGTCGGTGCGCAGCGGTTTGATGGCAACACCACGGGCCAGCTGCGGATCGACAAGCCCGGGATCCCACTCCATGGCGAGCGGATTGACGTACTCGACGAGTAGCCGCTCGTCGAAGCTCGCAGGGCTGCGGGTCTGCTGCGCGCTGGACGCGTGCTGCGTGCTGGAAGCGTGCTGCGAGCTTGCGGCGCGCGGCGAGCCCGCGGCGTGCTGCAGATTCGGCGTGCCGTAAAACAAATCAAGCAGCACGCAGCCGTGCCGACTGCTCGCCCGTTCACGCAGATACCCAGCGGGCAAGAACGCGTAGGTGTGCTTTTCATAGAGCCGGCCGTTGATTTCGAGCGCGCCGTCGAGCACCAGAAACTCTTCGTGGCAGTCGAGGCGCTCGGAAATGCTGCGCTGCCAGCCTGCCGGATAACGCACGATGCAGGAGGCGCTGTCGTCGGTGTCGTCACGGCTCAGCGTCTTGCAGTCGACGTCGGCTCGCGCGTTGCCGTGCAGACCGCGCGACCAGGGGATCATCTGCGCTTGGACGAACATGATGTGTGGGCGGGCCATGCGGACGCGAACCTCCGAAGTAGCAGCGATCGGGCGCATCGTCGCCCCGAACCGATGCAGCGTAGCCTAGCGTGTTTCGTTACGCTTGCCGCATGCCCGCATTGCAGCTTGACCACATCGGCTTTCTCACCGCTTCGCTGGAGCACTCCATCGCCGCCTGGCGCCGGCTCGGCTTCAGTGTCACCTCCCCGCGGGTGCTGTGGCAGACCGCGGGCGCTGAGACTGTGCCGCGATCGCTCGGTCAGTCGAGCGCACACGTGATGTTCAATCGTACGTATCTCGAGATCACTGCGATCAATGACGCGGATCCTGCGCATCATCTAGCGCCCTGGCGCAGTGCCGTCGAGGCACCCGCCATCCTCGCCCTGGCAGCGGCCGAGCCTCTGACCGTACAGCAGGGTTTACGCGCGGCGGGTCATGCGGTGTCGGCTCCGGGTGTGGCCTTGAGACAAATCGAGTACGGGGCGCATCGCGGCGAGGCGCGGTTCGAGTGGTTTATGTGGCAGCGCCACGAATCGCCCGAGTGGCTGGTCTGTGTCCTGCGACACTTGACGCCTGAACTGGTGTTCCAGTCGGCCGTGCAGGAACACGCCAACGGGGCGCTGGAGCTGAGCGAGGTGTATCAGTCGGTTGGGGCTGCGCCCTCGGCGGGGTTGCGCTTCGCCAGCGCAGCGGACGGGGTGCGGTTGCTGAGCGAGGGCGAGTTCGACGAATGGCTTGAGCTCGATAGGTCTGCCGCCGCGGTGCACGCGGCAAGTACGGCGCGAGTTGCGCTACGCGTGGTGGTACGCGACGTTGCGGCGGCCGGCGTTTGTCTGCAGTCCGCAGGCGTGGACTGGGCGCAGACGGCGCAGGGCCTGCGCATCGCCCCCGAAGATGCGGGGGGTGCTTGGCTGCTCCTGTCTGCCGCCTAGGGGTCGTGTACCATCCGCAACTCGCGCCGAAGGTTACCCTGAGTATCAGACATGGATGAACGTTACGATCCGGCCGTTGTAGAGCGGTCGGCCCAGCAGTACTGGAACAACCAACGCAGTTTCGCTGCGCGCGAGACCGCGTCGAGTCGCGGCAAGTTCTACTGCCTATCGATGTTCCCGTATCCGTCGGGTCGCCTGCACATGGGGCACGTGCGCAATTACACGATCGGTGACGTGCTGTCGCGCTTCGCGCGCATGCAGGGTCTGAACGTCCTGCAGCCGATGGGCTGGGACGCCTTTGGCTTGCCCGCCGAGAACGCGGCGATGGCCAACGGCGTGGCGCCAGCCCAGTGGACGCGGGACAACATCGCGTACATGAAAAAGCAGTTGCAGTCGCTCGGTTTTGCGATCGATTGGGATCGCGAAATCGCCACCTGCGACCCTTCCTACTATCGCTGGAACCAATGGTTCTTCTTGCGCATGCGCGAGAAGGGCATCGCCTACAAGAAAACCGGAGTGGTGAACTGGGATCCGATTGATCAGACGGTGCTCGCCAACGAGCAGGTGATCGACGGGCGGGGCTGGCGCACGGGCGCGCTCGTCGAGAAGCGCGAAATCCCGATGTACTACCTCAACATCACCGCCTACGCCGACGAACTGCTCGGGGACCTCGCCACGCTGGAGGGCTGGCCTGAGCGCGTGAAGACGATGCAGGCGAACTGGATCGGTCGCAGCGAGGGCGCCGAAGTCTCGTTCCCGTATGCGGATAACACCCGTACGCTGCTTGGAACCGATGGCGCACTCAAGGTGTTCACGACGCGCGTCGACACGTTGTTCGGCGTGACTTTCATGGCGATCGCGGCGGAGCATCCGTTGGCCCTGGCCGCGGGAGCGCGCGATCCGGCGCTGCAGGCGTTCATCGACGAGTGTCGTCGTGGCAGCACCATGGAGGCGGACGTCGCCACCATGGAGAAGAAGGGACGCCCAACGGGTCTGCACGTGCGGCATCCCTTCACCGGTGCGCCCATCGAAGTGTGGGTCGCCAACTACGTGCTGATGGGGTACGGCGAGGGCGCCGTGATGGGTGTCCCTGCGCATGACGAGCGCGACTTCGCGTTCGCGTTGCAGCAGGGCATCGACATCGTCACGGTGATCAAGCCGCACGATGCCGCTCACGCCGAGGTCAGCGCGCCGTGGCAAGAGAGCTACGGTGAGCATGGCGTGCTGGTCAATTCGGGCGAATTTTCGGGCCTCGATTTCACGGCCGCGGTAGATGCGCTGTGCGCCGGTCTCGAGCAACGCGGGCTCGGTCGCAAGCGGATCCAGTTCCGTTTGCGCGACTGGGGCATTTCTCGACAGCGTTACTGGGGATGCCCGATTCCGCTCATCCATTGCGAGCACTGCGGCGAAGTCCCGGTGCCGGACTCGCAGTTGCCGGTGGTGCTGCCCGAGCATCTGGTGCCGGATGGCAGCGGCAATCCGCTCGGCAAGACGCCGGCATTTTGGAAGGTGGACTGCCCCACCTGCGGACGTCCCGCACGCCGCGAGACCGACACGATGGACACCTTCGTCGACTCGTCGTGGTACTTCCTGCGCTATGCCTGCGCGGACAACGCCTCGGCCATGGTGGACGAGCGAGTCAAGTACTGGCTGCCGGTCGATCAATACATCGGCGGCATCGAGCACGCGATCCTGCATCTGCTGTACTCGCGTTTCTGGACCAAGGTCATGCGTGACCTTGCGCTCGTCGACATTCGAGAGCCCTTCGCGAACCTGCTCACGCAGGGCATGGTGCTCAACCACATCTACTGGCAGCAGCCGGCGGAAGGTCGGCGCAGCTACTACAACCCTCTCGATGTGGACGAGGAACTCGTCGATGGCGTGACGCGTTTTTTCGTCACCCGCGATGACGGTTCGCGGCTCGAGGTGCAGCACGACGGTTTGGGCACGATGTCCAAATCGAAGAACAACGGCGTCGACCCGCAGGGTCTCGTGGAAAAGTATGGCGCTGACACGGCGCGGCTCTTCATGATGTTCACGGCGCCGCCGGAGCAATCGCTCGAGTGGTCCGACGAGGGCGTGCAGGGCGCGTACCGGTTCATTCGTCGCCTGTGGAAGGCCGTACACGAGCACGTCGCGGCCGGACCCTGCGAGCCTTTGGTGGTGGCGAGCTTGTCGCCGTCGCAGAAAGAGTTGCGTCGCATCGCGCATCAGACGTTGGCGAAGGTCACCGACGACATCGGTCGTCGTCGCACGTTCAACACCGCCGTGGCTGCGGTGATGGAATTGCTCAATGCGGTCGGTCGAAACGAGGATGGCTCCGCAGCCGCCCGTGCGGTGGTGCAGGAGGCGCTCGAGATCGCGACGATCGCGCTCTCGCCGATCATTCCCCATGTCACGCATGCGCTGTGGCACGAACTCGGTCACGCGACGGCGCTGATCGATGAGCCCTGGCCGGTGGCCGATACGGCGGCACTCGTCCGTGACACCATCAAACTCGCTGTGCAGGTCAACGGCAAACTGCGCGGGGAAATCCAGGTGGCTGCGGACGCCGATGAGGCCTCGATCAAGGCGGCGGCCCTGGCCGAGGAGTCGGTGCGACGCTTCGTGGGTGACGCGACGCCCAAGAAAATCATCGTGGTGCCGCGCAAGCTCGTCAACGTGGTGGTGTGATGCATCGTCTGCTGCGCCTGTCGCTGCCGCTCGTGCTGCTGGCTGCGTCCGGCTGCGGTTTCAGGTTGCAGGGCGAGACGTCGTTACCGCCCGTGCTCGCCGCGCTGCGGGTGCAGACCGCCGATTCGCAGACCGATTTCGCGCAGGCTCTCGAGCGCGCGCTGCAGCGCGCCGGGGTGGGCATCGTGCAGGGCGGGGGAGTGGACACCGTGCAGGGCGGCGCGACGGCACCGACGGGCGAAGCGGCGGTGCTGCGCATCGAGCGTGACGAGTTGCTCGAGCGGGTCGCCTCCGTCTCGGCACGCAACGTGCCGCGCGAGTACGAACTCACGTACGTCGTCCGTTATTCGCTCTCTCTTGGTGGGCAGACGCGGATCGATGCCGAAGAGGTCTCCGTGTCGCGTGATTTCACGTTCGACGAGACGGCTGCGCTTGCCAAGGATCGCGAACGCGACCTGCTGCGCGAAGCGCTGGCGCGCGAGCTCTCCGGCGTCGTGCTGGCGCGGCTTGCGAGCGTGCGCTGAGTCGCAACCGCAGCGCATGCCAGCGCCGTCGGAGCAGGCTGACTCGGTGATCCGCCTCGGGCCGGACGCGCAACTGTGTGCCCGCCTCGAATCCTTGCTCGAACGCTACGGCCTGTCCCTGCAGTGGGTGGCAGCGGAGCAGTCCATCCCCGGGTCCTATTGGGGCGAGAGCGAGGCCGGTCTGCAGGGTGCAGCGTTGCTCGTTCGCGCCGACACGCCGCTGCATTCGGCCCTGCACGAGGCGGCGCACTTCGTCTGCATGAGCCCCGCACGGCGCAGTGGACTCGATCGCGATGCGGGCGGGGATGACGCCGAAGAAAACGCCGTGTGCTATTTGCAGATCCTCTGGGCCGAGCGACTCGCAGTGCCGCGCGAGCGGTTTATGGCGGATATGGATGCCTGGGGCTACAGCTTCCGGTTGGGCTCGGCGGCTCGCTGGTTCGCGGACGACGCCGCCGACGCCTGCGCGTGGCTGCAACGGCACGGGATCATCGACGCGCAGCAACGCCCGAGCGGTCGCCGACGTGAGGCTTAGCGCGAGGCGTACCGGTCGGTTGCGGCGACCAATTCGCTGACGATGCCGGGCTCGAAGGCCGAATGGCCTGCATCGATCACGATGCGCAAGTCCGCCTCAGGCCAGGCGCGGTGCAGATCCCAGGCGCTTTTCATTGGGCAGACCACATCGTAACGGCCCTGCACGATCGTGCAGGGCAGGTGGCGGATTCGCGGCACGTCATCGAGCAGTTGCGAGGGCGTGCGCAGAAACCCCCCGTTAATGAAGTAGTGGCACTCGATGCGTGCGAAAGCCTCGGCAAAGGCGCCCTCGTCGAACTTCGCCAGATCCTGCGTGTTGACGCGCAGGTAGCTCGTTGCACCTTCCCAGATCGACCAGGCGCGCGCGGCCTCGGCGCGCACGGCGGGATCGGGGCTCGTCAGTCGCGCGTAATAGGCGCGCATCAGATCGCCGCGCTCGGCGGGCGGAATCGGTTTCAGATACTCCTCGTAGAGATCCGGGAAGAGTGCGCCCGCGCCGTCGGCCGTCTCGTAAAACCAGCGGAATTCCCAGGGGCGCACGAGGAAGATGCCCCGCAGCACGAGCTCGGTGACCCGCTCGGGATGGGTTTGCGCATACGCGAGTGCAAGTGTCGAACCCCAGGAGCCGCCGAAGACCTGCCAGCGTTCGATGCCGAGGTGCTCGCGCAAGCGCTCGATGTCGGCGACGAGGTGCCAGGTCGTGTTGTCGACGAGACTCGCATGCGGCCGGCTGCGGCCACAGCCTCGCTGATCGAACAGCACGATGCGATAGCGTGCAGGATCGAAGAACCGCCGCATGCGTGCATCCGTGCCGCCGCCCGGCCCGCCATGCAGGAACACCACCGGCTTGCCGACAGGGTTGCCGCTCTCCTCCCAGTACATCTCGTGCACATCGGAAACACGCAACCAGTCTGAGCGGTGGGTGTCGATCGGCGGATACAGTCCACGCGCTGTGTCGGTCATGGCGGCGTCCTCAGCGACAGATCATCGGACCGAGCGGTGCGCCGCCGACCAGATGCACATGCAGGTGGTACACCTCCTGACCGCCGTGCCGGTTGCAGTTGATGATCAGCCGGTAACCGTCTTCGGCGATGCCTTCGCGACGCGCCAGATCACGCGCGACCGTGAACATATGACCGACGAGGGCTTCATCGGTATCCTCGATGTCGTTGGCGGTCGGGATCGCCTTGTTAGGCACGATCAACACATGCACGGGTGCACGGGGCTGGATGTCGCGAAACGCCGTGACCCGATCATCCTGGTGGACGATGTCGCCCGGTATTTCGCGCGCGATGATGCGTTCGAACAGCGTAGGCATGACGAGCCTCAGTACTTGTAGATTTCGACCTTGCTCGCGTCGAGCTGATAGGCCGACGCGCCGAGCCGCGTCGCCTTACGCGAGACCTTCATGCGGCCGGTGATCCAGTAGGCCTCGTAGATCGAATCGAGGGCGATGCCCTTGTTCATGCGTACGTAGACGATCTGGTTCGGTGGCGGTGGTGGCACGTGGATGCAGGCGCCGAAGTACGGCACCAGAAAAAACTCGGTGACGAGTCCATCCTTGCCGACATCGAGCGGCACGATGAACCCCGGGATCTTGAGGTTGCTGCCATCGAGCGCCTGGTTGACGGAAAAATCCATGACCTGCTGCGCGGCCATGCCGCCTTCGCCGAGGTAGTCGTGCGCTGCAGGCGGGGGGGCACCCATGAACTTCGAGCGGGCATCGGGTGGGATCAGCTCGTCCCAGTCGATTTCCTTGATGGCACCGGCGGCGGCCGGCTTGGACGCTTGCGCAGGAACGGGCGTGCCGACCTTGGGAGGTGTGATGCCTTGCGCTACGGCGACGCTGATGCCAAGCAGCAGGATGGCGAGATACGCGGGACGAAAGGCGTTGCGAGTCATGTCATACCCTGATGGTGAGTCCGTCGCTCAACGTGTTGCGATAGGCCCGCCAGGCCGGTACGGCGCCCATAAGGAGGGCGGCGAACACGATCGAGACGAGCAGGCCGACATCGTAGCCGGTGAGACCACCGGGATCGAGAAAGATTCCAAACCGGTTCTCGAGCACGGGCTTCGCTGCGTACAGCAGGCCGTAGCAGAGGGCGACGCCGGTCAGCACGCCGGCACTCGCCAGCAGCCCCGCCTCGGCGACCAACATAGAGAACACGTGCCGCGGTTGCGCACCCACCGAGCGCAGGATGGCCATCTCCCGTCGACGCTCGTTCAGGCTCGTGAGGATGGCGGTCAGCATGCCGAGCAGCCCGGCCAGCACCACGAATGCGGCAACAATCATCAAGGCGGTGTCGGCGATGCCGACCAGATTCCACAGCTGCGTGAGCGCCACGCCTGGGATGATGGCGAGCAGGGGCTCGAGACGGTATTCGTTGATGGCGCGTTGCATGGTGAAGGTCATCACCTTGGTGCGCATGCCGACCATGAAGGCGGTGATCGATTCGGGAGTCAGCTTCTGCGCGCGGGCTTGCTCGGCGCTGATGCGACCGGCGCCCTGGGCCTGCATGCCGCTGTCCCAGTCGAGATGAATGGCGGTGATGGCCTCCAGACCCACGTGCACCGTGCGATCGATCGGTGTGCCGGTGCGCTCGAGGATGCCGGTGATACGGAAAGGCTTGTCCTCGTGATGCGCGAAACTCACATTGCCCAGGCCATGGGAGATCACCACCTTGTCGCCCTGCTTGTAGCCGAGTTGCCGGGCTACGTCAGCGCCGATCACGGCGTCGTAAAGATCAGCGAAGCGCTGCCCGGAAGCAAAACGAATCGAGCGATCACCAGCGAACCGATAGTGTTCGAAATAATCGTTGTTGGTCCCCATCACACGAAACCCACGGTGCGAGTCACCCAGTGAAATGGGGATCGTCCAGGCGACGTCCGGATGGTTGGCGATCTTCTGGTAACTCGCCCAGCTGACGTTAGCCGTCGCATCGCCGACGCGAAACACGGAGTAGAGCAGCAGGTTGAGTTGTCCGGAGCGAGCCCCGACGATCAGATCGACGCCCGACACGGTGTTCGCAAAACCATCGCGCGCTGCCGTGCGCATCTTCTGCACGCCGAGCAGCAGCGCCACGCTGATGGCGATGGCGCTGATGGTGAGCAATGCCGTAGTGCGGCGGTTACGGAGCGAGCGCAGGGCCAGCATCAGGCGGCCTCCGCATCGCTGCGTTGCAGTTCATCGAGCGAGATCACCCGATCGAACAGAGCGCCGAGTGAGGTGTCGTGGCTCACAAACAGTAGCGTGGTGCCGCGCTTGGCGCACTCGGCCATGACGAGCTGCAGGAAGTCCTCGCGCGAATCGTGATCAAGCGCCGAGGTAGGCTCGTCGGCGATGAGGATCTCGGGGCTGCCGAGCAGCGCCCGCGCCGCGGCAACGCGTTGTTGCTGGCCGATGGAGAGCTCGTTGACCGGACTCGCAAGCAGGGCAGGATCGGCGAGGCCGAGCGCAGCCAGCAGACGGCGGGCTTCGGCGCGCACGTCGCCGCCCTCGATCCGTTCGCGGCGAGCGCGAGAGAAGCGCGTGGGTAGCGCGACATTGTCGAGCACGTCGAGGTAGGGCAGCAGGTTGAACATCTGGAAAATGAAGCCCAGGTGATCGCCGCGGAAGCGATCGCGGGCACCGGCGCCGAGCCCGGCGAGGTCTGTGCCGAGCAGGCGGACATGCCCGCGCTGCGCCGTCAGCACTCCACCGATCAAGCCGAGCAGCGTGCTCTTGCCGCTACCGCTCGGTCCGCGCAGGAACACTCGTTCGCCGCGGGCGATGCGGAAATGTTTGATCTGCAGCAGCACCGGCTTGCCGGGCCAGGCGTACTGCAGGTCTTGGACTTCGATGGCTGGAGCGCGAGTGTCGTCCATGGCGCAAGTCTA
>CAISHQ010000094.1 GCA_903885195.1 uncultured Pseudomonadota bacterium
AGAACCTTCACGGCCTGCGACCCCGCTCGATGGCGCGACTGCCCGCGGGCAGACTGAACCAGTCGCCATCTCGGCCGACCTGCATCGGGCCAGAAAACTCCGCTGCGGTGCCTTCAAGAAACTTCGCCTCGAGTCCCGGCACCGGCAAGGGCGGCACGATGTGGTTGAACACCAGCATGCCGACGCCTGCTGCGGCTGCAATCTGCGCGGCCTCTACCGGAGAGGCGTGATAGTTGCGAATGTCCGACATGATCTGCGCCATATGCGGTCGTTGAGCGCGAGCGAAACTGTGTTCCATCATGCGCACGAGTTGCGGTGAGAGCGCTTCGTGCACAAGCAGATCAACGCCCCTCGCCTCGCGCTGCACGGCTGCGCTACGCCGTGTGTCGCCGCTGATGACGACCGTCCGATCCTTGTAACGGATCCGGTATCCCACGGCCGGCGATACCGGGCCGTGATCTACGCGGAAGGCCACGACCTGCAGTGTCGGTGAGTCGATCAGCACGCGACGTTCGTCCGCGCCGAGGTCAAAGGGGCGAGGCTCGGTGCCGAACCCTGCGGGGGGGGCCACCGTCTGGCCGTGGTGAGCCGTCCGATAGCCCGCATCGAGTCGATACGCGGCCTCGATGCCATCGAGCACCTGCTGCAAGCCTTGCGGTCCGTACACGGGTAAGGGCTGCGAGGCGTTCGCGCCGACCCAACGTTGCAGCAGTAGATCACCCAAGCCACCAATGTGATCCGAGTGATAGTGCGTCAGCAGTACGGCGGTCAGCTGACCAGGATTCAATTGCATCCTCGCCAGTTGCACGGCCGAGCCACCACCGGTATCCACCACGAACATGTTTCGGCCGGCGATCACCACGGTGCAGGGCCCACTGCGCGCGGGGTCTGGAAAAGGCGAGCCAGCGCCACAGAGGCCGACATGCAATCCGTCCGCGAGGGATGCGAGCGGGTCAGCGTTTGCGGCGATGCGCGAAAGCCCTCGCTCGGCGATCCAAAGGGACAACGGTGCGCGTAGTGTGAAAACGGCCAGAGCCAGCAAGGCCAGAACGAGCAAGACCACACCGATGGTCTGCAGACTGAGGTTGGGCGTCGGGCGCATCCCGACAAGACTATCGGTCGGGTGTTCGGGGTTCCAGCGCCGTTTATGCCGCCGGTGGTGGTCGGAGGTGCAACTCCACGAGCGCGTTGGTTGCTTCCATGATCTGTTGCAAGTCTTTTTGTGCAGACTCGATTACTGCGCACACTGCATCCGCGTGCGATGGGCTGATGCCCCGCCCATTCTGCAGCGACTCATAAAGCAAATGCACCGTACCGCTGACACGCAAACTAGCGCTGTGCAGCGCCATCAGATGCTCTTCTACTAACGGCTGCGTAGGCTTTCGGTCAGGTAACATCTCAACACCATGACGACATTGTGAGAACACACACGGAAATGCTGCTTATCATCGCATATCAATTACTTCGCCTATAACTCCCCAATGGGCGTTTTTCATTCAGTAACGCGCGTTTTGTGTAATTCTCGCCCTGGCGGGGTACTTCAGCTGCGTGACATTTAGTAACAACTCGGTGCTGCGTATGTTGAGTTTGACCCTCGCGGTTGTGGCAGTTGTGGCACTTTTCGGTGCGCCCGTTCTGTCGGCAACGCCCAGCTCTGTTGCGTCTGTTGTCACGGTCGCGACGACCGAGTCCTATCAGGACCTCTCTGGCTACGCCGATTGGTGCACCCTGCCGTCTGGTGCGACTCTGGGCACGACACTGTCCCGCGGTTGTGCGTGGCGCGCGCTCGACGACAACGTCGGATTCGTCGGGCCAATGGAAGACAGCGCTCGCTGGGTTCGTGTGGCTTTGCGCAATCCGACGAACGACGAGCTCGTGCGGGATTTACTTGTATTGCCGTCGGTTTTGCAAAGCGTGTCGTTCTTCACGTGGCAAGGCGACAGATGGCTGCAGGTCGATTCGGGCTTGAACGCCCCGATGGGGTCACGTGATCCGGCCCTTCGCGGGCAAAATGTGGTGCGGCTGCTGTTGCCACCGAGCTCGATCACCAGGATCTACGTGAAGGTTAGGGCCGGCGGCATGCTGAGGGTGCAACCTCAGTTGTGGAAGCCGCTTGATCGGGAACTCGCACTGGAGCGGGCGAACTTGCTGTTCGCAACCCTCAGCGGCGGCATGATGGTCGCCATCTTGTTCGCCGCCTTGATGTTTTTCGTCAGCTGGCAGCGCGAATATTTGTATTTTTCCCTTGCCGTGTTGGGCGAGTTGCTCTCCGACCTGCTGCGCAACGGTTTGTTGCAGCGATTCGTCTGGCCTGCCTCGTTGCCGGTCCCGGGGAACTTGTTGGTTGTCGCGGCTCTTGCATCACTTATCGGCGGAGTCAGTTTCGTCTACGCCGTGCTCCCGCGTGTGAACCGACAAGGCTGGTTGCACCGACTGGTGGTCGTCGCGGCCGTTGCGGTGGCGCTTGGGCAGGCGTTGTCGCTCGTCATGGATTTTGGTACCGGTTCGTTGTCGTCATTGCAGCTGGCAGTGTTGATCCTTGTGTCGGTGCTTGCGGTCCAGTCCGCAGCTGAGTGGCGCAGCGGCGATCGTGTCGGGGCTTGGTTGCTCGCTGCTGCAGTCATTTGGCTGCTTGGGATCATTTCGCGGTTTCTGGTGTATCACGGTGAGCTGACGGTCGCATTATGGGAGTCTCGCATCTACCCTATCGCGACTACGCTGGTTGTGCTCATGCTGCTGCTTGCGTTGGTGGAGCGTACTGGCGCGGTCACGCGAAAATTGGCAGTAGCAGAGTCAAAGAATGCTGCGCAGCTCGACTTTCTGGTCAAAATGAGCCATGAGCTGCGTGCGCCGCTAGACACGGTTCTCGGCAACGCGCAATTGCTCCTGCGCCGCGCTGAGCAAAGAAAAAGTAACGGTCTTCAGGCGATCTTGCAAAGCGGTCGCCATCTGCTGCGAATGATCGACGACATTCTCGACTATGCGCGGGGTGTATCCGGCGCGATCGACGTCTGTCCGGAGCCACTTGAATTGAAGGGATTCCTCCGGTTTATCGCCGTCGGAGGGAAGCTGTTTGGCTTGCGCAACCGCAACCAGTTTGTGGTGCGTTGTCACGGTCTCGCTAAGGACGATGGGCCGCTCTGGATACGAGCCGATCCAGGCCGGCTGCGAGCGATCCTCGACAACCTACTCATCAATGCGTCACGGCACACGGAGGATGGGTGGATCTTTCTCGATTGCACGGTCGCCCGTCCTGCGGCCAATGAATATCGAATTGATTTTTCGGTGACCGACACGGGCGAAGGAATTGCACCAGAAGATCTAGAACGAATTTTTCAGCCATTTGAACGAGCCGGACGGCAGGGTGCATTGGGTGCCTTGGAAGGTCGCGTTGGAAAAGGCGCGGGAATCGGCTTGGCTATCTCCCGGCAGTTGGTGGAGCTGATGGGCGGTCAACTCGATGTCGACAGCGCGCCTGGGAAGGGTGCGAGTTTTAGATTCTCGCTGACGCTGCCTTCCGCCGACGTTCCGGCCGAAGCCCCGGGCACCGAGTCTGGCGATGCGCCATCGCTCATGGCATATGCGGGGCCACGGCGTAGGATCATGGTTATCGACGACGACGCTGACAGTTTGGCTATTCTACAGACTCTGCTGGGTCTAACCGGGTTCGAGGTCGTCACAGCAGGCAGCGGCAACGAGGCCGTGCGCGAACTGAAGGCCGGTCTCAAGGTCGATCTGATTATCGTCGATCAGCTCATGGACGATGGTGACGGATGGGAGGTGCTGGAGAGTGCCGAACGTATCGCACCCAGCATCCCGCGGATCTTGATTTCCGCAACGAATCCCATGTCCGGCCAGCGCACCGCGGGAGAGTCTCTCTACTCGGCGTTTTTGTCAAAACCCATCAACCACGACCGCTTGCTTCGATGCATAGGCGAATTGCTCTCCCTTCGGTGGTCCCCTCGAGCGGAGACGAGTGAGGGGCCGGATAGTGCTGTAGATGCAGATATTTCGCCCGAAGACAGGCAGGCGCTTGCCCGGCTTGTTGCGCTGGGTGCAGTCACCCATATTCGTCGGTGGACTCGCGACTTGCGGCAGCGGAGGCCCGAGAGCGCAGCTTTCGCTGCGTCAGTGGATCAGGCGGTCGATGAGGTGAACTTTCCGCGTTTGCGTCAGTTGGCGGGCATGTCCAAGGGGGCGGGATAAGGTGGTGAGCTCACTGTCCGTTGATGTATTGATCGTTGACGATTCAGTGGTCGACTTGCGATTGCTGATGCATATGATGGAAACGCAAGATTTGACGTTCGCCGTTGCCCAAGACCCGTTCAGCGGATTTGACAAGGCCAAGGAGTTGTTGCCCGGCCTCATTCTGCTCGACGTGCGGATGTCGGGCATGGACGGGTATCAGCTGTGTCGACTGCTGAAAAGCGATCCGACGACTCGGCACATCCCGGTGATCTTTCTGACCGCGGCCTCGGATCTACAGGAACGTCTGTATGGTTTTTGCGCGGGCGGAGTCGATTACATCAGCAAACCTTTCTCGCCAGAGGAAGTATTGGCTCGGGTCGGAGTTCATCTCGATTTGGCGAGGCGCCGCTTGGCTGAATCAGTCAAGACCGGCGAGCCGGAGTCAGGGCATCCCGTATCGCGGGGTGCCGTGCTGGTGGCGGCCGCGCAAAAGGAGTTGCGACGACGAATACAATCTCCACCGACGCTGGAGGAGTTGGCATTATCGCTGCGTACGAGCCGACGAAAACTGAGCCAAGTTTTTCAGCAATTCTGCGGCATGACGGTGTTCGAATGGGTCCGCGAAGAGCGGTGGCGCCGAGCGCATGCACTGGTGGTTGGCACAGAGTTGTCGGTGTCCGCAATCGCCGAGGAAACGGGGTTCTCCACGCCGGCCAACTTCACGCGTGGATTTCGCGAGCGTTTTGGTTACTCGCCTCGGGAATTGCGTGCCAACGTGGATCGCAGCGCCTCGGTGGTCGGGGCTGTTCTGGCCCCTTCTCAGCGAGAGTGAATCAAACGAAGACTGCCGAGGGCGATGGCCGCAATCATCAGTTCAACTGACGCGTCGGCACTCCAGCCGAACCAACTCGGCATCAGCAGTAGGGCGGCCGTCGTACCGCCGACGCGCAGCCACTCGAACACTCGGGCGTACCGCCGACCCTCGAGCACCCAGCCGACCCCTACCGTCCAGACGAGAATGAGCAGCGCATAGGCCACTTGTTCGCCGAGCGTCAGGGTCGGGGAAACGGCAATGAAGTGTGTCGTCGGCGCGATCAGCAGAGCATATTGGATGAGCGCGTAGGCACGCGTGGCGCTGGTCATGGAAGGTGCGTAGCGCTTGAAGCTCTGCGGATCGAAGGTGTCGCGCTGTGCGGGGCTGCCTGCGGGTGGCGCGAACATCGCGTGCAACGCTGCCCACGGCGAGCCGCTTGCGGCCATCCGCCGTCCAAGGTCGCGGTACACATGCAGGTTGCCCCACAGCGGGTTGTAGGACGCGAGCGGCTTGCGTATGCCGTAGATCACAGGCTCATCGTCGCGCTCCTCGACGAACGTCCCGAACAGTCGATCCCAAAGAATGAAAATTCCGCCGTAGTTGCGGTCGATGCAGTAGTCGTTCTGGCCGTGGTGGACGCGATGATTCGAAGGCGTCACGAAGACCCGATCAGCCCAGCCCAGCTTGCGCACGAGTTCCGTGTGGACCCAGTACTGATACAGCAGGTCGATCAGCGCTACCGCGCCGAACACCATCGGCGGGACGCCGAGCAGTGCCATGGGCAAGTAGAAGGGGAAGGAAGCGAAGGCGCCCGTCGAGGTTTGGCGCAACGCCGTCGACAAGTTGAAGTACTCAGAGGAGTGATGCACCTGATGCGCAGCCCACATCAAATGCGTCTCGTGACCGAAGCGGTGCACCCAGTAATAGATGAAGTCGTAGGCGATGAGCGCGCCGAGCCACACCCACACGCTGTCCACCGGGAGGGTGAACCAGCGCAGGTGCTCGAACACGAGCACATAGACCCCTAAGGTCAAAGCACGGACGAACACGGCCGACACCTGGCTCAGCACCCCGAAGTGCAGGCTCGTGATGGCATCGGCGACGTCGTACGTCGCAATGCGCCGCCGATGCGCGAGCCACGCCTCCAGTGCGATGGTGATCATGAAGACGGGAATGGCGTAGACGATCGGGTTCACGATGAGCCTCGGCGATCTCGGCCAAGTGTATAGTTTGGCGTCATGCAATGCAGTGTCCTGTCAATCGCTTCGGCGTGCGTGCTGCTTGGAATGGCGAGCTTAGACTTGCGCTCTGCAACCCCGCTGCCGATGCCCGGCGCCTACCAGACCGCGGCGTCCATAGGGCCTGACGAGCGCGCCGCCGCCAGCGCGGCGGTGAGTGCCCGGGCGGTTCAGGAGAAATTGCCGCTCAAGTTACTGACGATCGAGCGGGTCGAGCGGCAGGTCGTGGCCGGCCTGAATTTCCGCTTGCGCCTGCGCGTGGAGCTCGGCGGTCAACCCCGCATGGTGGAGGCAGTGGTGTACCGGAACCTTCAGGGCCAGCACCAGCTGACGTCGTGGCAGTGGTTGCTCAGCAGGAGAACGCAATGAAAGCACCGGGGCTAACACGAACGCGGCGAACGTTTTTCGCACCGATCTGGGTTGCGCTGCTCGCGGCCGTGATCCTGACTTTGTTGCTGCTCGCGGCCGTGCGCGTCAGCCTGTATCTGTTCTCAACCACCACAACGGTGGTTCTGGTGCGTCATGCCGAGAAGGCGCCTCCCGAGAGCGGTCCCGACCCGGTGCTCTCGGCCGAGGGTCAGGAGCGGGCGCTGCGGCTCGCGCGGTTGCTCGGGGAGGCGGACGTCGCAGCGGTTTACGCGAGCGATACGCGCCGTGCCCAGTTGACCGCCTCACCTCTGGCCGCCCGCCTGGGCGTCACCGTCACGACGCGCGCCGGTAACGATGTCGAGGGTTTGCTGGATGACATCGGCGAGCACCACCAGGGTGAGCGCGTTGTGGTGATCGGTCACTCGAACACCGTACCGGCGCTGGTCGAGCAGCTGACGCGCGGTCGCGCGGAGGTCACGATAAGCGACGACGAGTTCGACGCCGTTTATGTTGTCACCGTGACGCGCTTCGGGCCCGCTTCCGTGTTGCGTTTGCGGTATTGATCTGGCCGCAGTGGCTGTGGCGTTTGGGGATGTCGTTACCGTGTTTGGGCATTTGGCGGATGGGGTGCTAGAATCCGCGCCCTCGTGTGGGGCGGTAGCTCAGCTGGGAGAGCGTCGCGTTCGCAATGCGAAGGTCGGGAGTTCGATCCTCCTCCGCTCCACCATTTCCTCTCAACGCTCCGCTCAGTGCCCCCGTAGCTCAGTGGATAGAGCGACCGCCTCCTAAGCGGTAGGTCGTCGGTTCAACTCCGGCCGGGGGCGCCACGTCGCTCCCAACTCCCTGAATCTGTGGACGTTTCCGGCAAACAGAGGTTCCCCGCGGGCGGATGGGATAGAATCACGACCCTTTCGCAAGGGACCCGGGGGTTCGGTTTTACATGGGCGCCACGCGCAGCGATCAGATCGCTTCATCTCCGCTTTACGGCAGCAACGCCGATTACGTCGAATCTCTCTACGAGCAATATCTGGCCGACCCGACCACGGTAAGTCCGACGTGGCGGGAGTATTTCGCCAAATGGCCTCAGCCGACTCGGCCGGAGGCCTCGCATCGTGCGATCCAGGAGTCCATCGCCGCACGCGCGCAGGCGGCCCGCCAGGTTGGCGGCGCCGTGGCCGCAGCGCTCGATGGCGATGCGAGCGCCAAGCAGGGCGCCGTCTCGCGACTCGTACAGATCTACTCCAACCGAGGTCACCTGACCGCCAAGCTCGATCCACTCGGCTTGATTCGTCGCGAGCGGCCGCGGGTGCTCGATCTCGATTACTTTGGCCTGAGCGAAGCCGACCTCGATACGCAGTTTTTCACCGGCAGCCGGGTCAACAACGTCCCCGCGCGGGCGACGCTACGCGAGATCATCGCCACGCTCGAGCACGTGTACTGCGGTTCGGTGGGTGCGGAATTCGCCCACGTCTCCAACACGGAAGAGCGACTGTGGTTGCAGGACGAATTCCAGTCCGGGCGCACGCGGCATGCGTTCTCGGCCGAGGAGCGCAAGAATATTCTCTGGCAGCTGACGGCGGCCGAAGGCCTCGAGCGTTACCTGCACACCAAGTACGTCGGTCAAAAGCGCTTCTCGCTCGAGGGTGGTGATTCGCTTATTCCGCTGCTCGATGATGTGGTGCAGACCTCGGGCGGCATGGGCGTCGAGGAATTCGTCATCGGCATGGCCCATCGTGGTCGCCTGAACGTGCTGGTCAACGTGCTGGGCAAGGCGCCTTCGGTGCTCTTCAGCGAGTTCGAGGGCAAGTACGACATCTCCCAGATCAAGGGATCGAGCGATGTGAAGTACCACAAGGGCTTCTCCGCTGATCTGCGCACGCCGGGTGGCAACGTCCACGTCGGACTCGCGTTCAACCCATCGCATCTCGAGGTGGTCAACCCGGTGGTTGAGGGTTCGGTGCGCGCGCGCCAGGAGCGACGCAGCGATGTGCGCGGCGAGCGCGTCGTGCCCTGTCTGATCCACGGCGATTCGGCGTTCGGCGGCCAGGGCGTGGTCATGGAGACCATGCAGCTGTCGCAGGCTCGCGGTTACTACACCGGCGGCACGGTGCACATCGTGGTGAACAACCAGGTGGGTTTCACCACCTCAGACCCGCAGGACATGCGTTCGACCATGTACTGCTCGGATGTCGCGAAGATGCTGGAAGCGCCGATTTTCCACGTCAATGGCGACGATCCCGAGGCCGTGGTGTTTGTCGCGCGCCTCGCCATGCAGTATCGGCAGCGCTTTCATAAAGACGTCGTCATCGATCTCGTCTGCTATCGCAGGCTCGGCCACAACGAAGCCGACGAGCCCGCGGCCACGCAGCCGGTGATGTACAACGTCATCCGCAAGCATCCGACGACTCGCAAGCTGTATGCCGATCGGCTGGTGGCCGATGGTGTGCTGACGCAGTTCGAGGCCGATGGTCTCGTCGAGCAATACCGCGCCGGACTCGATGAAGGTCGACCGCAGGCCAAGGCCTCGCTCGGCATGATCGGCAACAAGTACACGGTCGACTGGAGCGCCTACATGCGCAACATCGACTGGACTGCGCCGGTGGTTTCCGGTGTCGAGGGGCGCCGTCTGAGGGCGCTCGGCGCACGGCTCGTGGCGGTGCCCGCGGGTCACTCGCTCCATCCGCGGGTGCAGCAGGTTATCTCGAACCGGGCCAAGATGATCGCCGGAGAGCTGCCGCTCGACTGGGGCTGTGCCGAATCTTTGGCCTACGCCTCCTTGCTCGAAGACGGCTACGGCGTGCGCATTTCCGGTCAGGACTCGGGGCGTGGCACATTCTTTCACCGGCACGCGGTGTTGCACGATCAGCAAACGGGCCGCACGCACGTGCCGCTCGAGCATATCGCCGAGCGGCAACCGCGGTTCACGGTGATCGACTCCGTGCTGTCGGAGGAGGCCGTGCTCGCTTTCGAGTACGGCTACTCGCAGACGGACCCGGGTGTCCTCGTTGTCTGGGAAGCCCAGTTCGGCGACTTTGCCAATGGCGCGCAGGTGATCATCGACCAGTTCATCAGCTCGGGCGAGTCCAAGTGGGGCCGCTTCTGTGGTCTCACCCTGTTCTTGCCGCACGGCTACGAAGGTCAGGGTCCTGAGCACTCTTCCGCGCGTCTCGAGCGCTTCCTGCAGTTGTGCGCCGAAGCCAACATGTCGGTGTGCGTGCCCTCGACGCCGGCGCAGATGTTCCACATGCTGCGTCGGCAGATGCTGCGCGAGTTCCGCAAGCCGCTCGTCGTCATGACCCCGAAGAGCCTGCTGCGCCACGAAATGTCGGTCTCTTCGCTCGCTGATCTCGAACAGGGCTCGTTCCGCAACATCATCGACGAGATCGACCCGGTCGATCCAGCCAAGGTGCGTCGGGTCGTATTCTCGAGCGGCAAGGTGTATTTCGATCTGCTCAAGGCGCGTCGAGCGCTCGCGGCAGAAGATGTCGCCCTCGTGCGCCTCGAGCAGATCTATCCGTTCCCGGCAGACGAGTACGCCGCAATCATTGCGCGTTATCCGAACGCGGCGGAAATTGTCTGGTGTCAGGAAGAGCCGCAGAACCAGGGTGCCTGGTACCAGATCCGGCATCGGTTCGAGCGGCCTCTGGGCGGCAAGCGCGTATTGCTGTACGCCGGGCGTCCGCCGGCTGCTGCACCGGCCACGGGCATCGGCAAAATACACGAGGCCGAACAAGCGAGCCTCGTGCAGGCTGCGTTGACTTCACCGGCACGCCAGGACGACAACCGAACCACCAAGCGCCTCTCCGAGCAGGCGACCGAACCGGCGCGTGAAGCGACGACCGGTCGCCGCAAGCGTTGATCAGGAAAATCATCCCATGACCATGGAAATCCGCGTTCCCCAACTTCCCGAGTCCGTCGCCGATGCCACGCTGGTGGCTTGGCGCAAGCAGCCCGGTGAGGCCGTCTCTCGAGACGAGAACCTTGCCGATCTGGAAACCGACAAGGTGGTGCTCGAGGTGCCTGCTCCGGCAGCAGGCGTCATCAAAGAATTCAAGGTGGCGCAAGGTGCCACCGTCAAGAGCGGCGACTTGCTCGCGATCTTCGAGCCGGGCGCTGCCGCGGCCAAGACTGCGCCCGCAGCGAGCGTCGCTGCGGTGGCTGCTGCACCGGCTCCGTCGGCAGCCAAATCCGGCGCCGCCGAGAAGTTGAGTCCTGCCGTGCGCCGCGCGGTCGAGGAGAGTGGCGTCGATCCTGCCGCCGTCAGCGGCTCGGGTCGCGATGGTCGGCTGACCAAGGGCGATGTGCTGGCTGAGGCCAGCAAGCAAAAGAGCGCGCCGGCCGCGGCACTCGCGGCGGCCAAAGTCGCGGCCAAGGCATCGGCGGTCGCGGCTCCCCCGGGTCCCCGCGCCGAGCAGCGCGTGCCAATGACCCGTCTGCGTCAGCGCATCGCCGAGCGCCTGGTTCAGGCGCAGCACTCGGCGGCGTTGCTGACGACGTTCAACGAAGTGGACCTCACCGCCGTTAACGAATTGCGTGCGCGGCACAAGGATCGCTTCGAAAAGCAGCATGGCGTGAAGCTGGGCTTCATGTCTTTCTTCGTCAAGGCCAGCATCGAGGCGCTGCGCAAGTTCCCGGTGATGAATGCGGCCGTCGATGGCACGGACATCACTTACCACGAGTTCTACGACATCGGCGTTGCGGTCTCGACCGACCGAGGTCTCGTCGTGCCCGTGCTGCGCAATGCAGAGAACATGAGCTTTGCGGACATCGAGCGACAGATCAACGATTTCGGTACCCGTGCGCGGGCCGGCGGGCTCGCACTCGAGGAACTACAAGGCGGCACGTTCACGATCACCAACGGTGGCGTGTTCGGCTCCATGCTCTCGACGCCGATCGTCAACGCACCGCAGAGCGCGATCCTCGGCATGCACAAGACGCAGGACCGCCCCGTGGTGGTGAACGGCGCCATCGTGGCGCGACCGATGATGTACCTGGCGGTCAGCTACGACCATCGCATCATCGATGGTCGCGAAGCGGTGCAGTTCCTCGTGGCAATCAAGGACTGCCTCGAGGATCCGGGTCGCATGCTGATCGGTATCTGAAGCGGAGAGCGACATGAGTGAATTCGACGTCGTCGTCATTGGCGGAGGCCCTGCAGGCTACCCGGCGGCGATCCGTGCCGGACAAAACGGGCTGAAGGTCGCCTGCATCGACGAGTGGAAAAACTACGATGGCAGCACGGCCTTCGGAGGCACCTGCCTCAACGCCGGCTGCATTCCCTCGAAAGCCTTGCTCGAGTCCTCGGAGCTCTTTCACCGGGCCCAAGTCGAGTTCGCGGCGCATGGGATCAAGACCGGTACGCTGTCGTTCGACGTGGCCGCGATGCAAAAGCGCAAGAGCGGTATCGTCAAGACTATGACGGGCGGCATCAATCAGTTGCTGAAGTCCGCCGGGGTGACGGCCCTGCAGGGTCATGGGCGGCTGCTGCCGGGGCGACAGGTGGAGTTCACGGCACACGATGGTGCCCAGCAGACGCTGACTGCGCGACACGTGGTGCTCGCGAGCGGCTCGACGCCGATGCCGCTGAAGAGCGCACCCTTCGATGGCAAGCACATCGTCGACAGCTGGGGTGCTCTTGAATTCACGGCAGTGCCTAAGCGCCTTGGGGTCATCGGCGCCGGCGTGATCGGTCTCGAGCTTGGCAGCGTTTGGCGCCGTCTCGGTGCCGATGTGGTGGTGCTCGAGGCAATGCCCGCTTTCCTTGGGATGGCGGATCAACAGGTGGCCAAGGAAGCGCTCAAGCACTTCAAGAAACAGGGGCTCGACATTCGTCTCGAGGCTAAGGTCACCGCAGCGCGCGTTGCGGGCGACGCCGTGCAGGTCGAATACGCGGATGCCGCCGGTGCTACGCAATCCCTGACGGTGGACAAGCTGATCGTCTGTATCGGTCGACGGCCGAACACGACGGGTCTGTTGGCCGACGGAACCGGCGTGCACATCGACGAGCGTGGCTTCATCAAGGTTGATGACCATTGCCACACGGGCGTCGAGAACGTCTGGGCAGTGGGTGATTGCGTACGCGGCCCCATGCTCGCGCACAAGGGCAAGGAAGAGGGCGTCGCGGTCGCCGATCGCATCGCAGGGCTCTACGCGCACGTCAACTATTCGGCCATTCCATCGGTCATCTATACGGCGCCCGAGATCGCCTGGGTGGGCGCCACCGAGGAGCAGGTCAAGGCGAGTGGCCGGGCGTACAAGGTCGGCAACTTTCCGTTCATGGCCAGTGGCCGCGCTCGGGCCATGGAAGCAGGCCAGGGTTTTGCCAAGGTGATCGCGGCGAAAGACGACGATCAGATTCTCGGGGTACACATCATTGGCCCGATGGCGGGCGAACTGATCGGCGAGGCGGTGCTCGCGATGGAGTATTCGGCGAGCACCGAGGATCTGCAGCGCACCATTCATGCGCATCCGACTCTGTCGGAGGCCCTGCACGAAGCGGCGCTCGCGGCCGACAAGCGCGCGATCGACATGCCTAATCGCTGAGCCGCGACGGCTCGCCGTCACGGCGGCGCCTGCGCGGGGTCCGGCGGCAATTGGCGTCAGTCAGCGGGCATTGCAGCGCCGGTCCACTGCACTTCGAGACAGCGCGCGCCGTGCGTGGCACGCATGCGTGTGAGGTTGGCGCACCGTTCGGCGTGCACCGTGACGCCGCGGCCGAGCGTCAGATAGCCCACTACGGGTTCGGGTGCCACCGGAGCGCAGCAACGGCCAATGGTGAGCGGCAAGTCACCTAATCCTACAAGTTGCAGTGGCCCCTTCGTCGTGCGTGACGGCGTCGGCTTGCGGGGTTTCGGTGCGCTCGCGGCCGTTCGCGAGGTGAGCGGGCGCAGCAGTTGCGCGACGTTGATTTCCCCTTCGCCCAACCAACGAAAGAGTTCGCGCGGATCGGCGGCCTTGAGTTCACGTGCGAGCATCGGCGCCAGATCGAGCCCCAAGCCGAGTCGCGCAAGTTCGCGCTCGGCGATCGCGCGCCCCTCCGCCTCGTTGACGTCCGCATCGCGTCGCCTGAACCAACTGCGCAGCTTCGCGCGGCTGCGGGGTGAGGCGAGGTAGCCGTCCTGGATCAGCCAATCGCGGCTCGGTGACTCCTCCTTGCCGGCGATGATTTCGACGACTTCGCCGTTGGTGAGGGTTTGCGTCAGCGGCACGATACGTCCGTTTATTTTTGCGCCACGGCATCGATGGCCGAGACCCGTGTGTACCTGGTACGCAAAGTCGAGCGGTGTCGCGCCGCGTGGCAAGTCGATGACCTCGCCGCGCGGCGTCAGTGCGTAGACCCGATCCTCGAACAGATCCGCTCGCACGCGATCGATGAAGTCCGCATCCGGCGTCGCCGCACCGTCCTCGGTTGGTTCCAGCAGTTGTCGCACCCACTCGATCTTCTGCGCGTAGCTGGCATCCCGCGGGCCGCCTTCCTTGTAAACCCAATGCGCCGCGACGCCGAGTTCGGCTTGCTGGTGCATGTCATGCGTGCGGATCTGCACCTCGATCGGCAGCGACTGCGGGCCGATCACCGCCGTGTGGATCGAGCGGTAGAAGTTGTCTTTTGGGGTTGCGATGTAGTCGTCGAATTCGCCTGGAATATACGTCCAGCCGCCGTGCACGACGCCGAGTGCGGCGTAGCAATCGCGGATGCTGGCGCACAGGATGCGTACCGCGCGCACGTCGTACAGTTCCTCGAAGGCGAGCTGCTTGCGCTGCATCTTTCGATGGATGCTGTAGATGTGTTTCGCGCGACCGCTGACTTCCGCCTCGATGCCTTCGCTCGCGAGGCGCGCCTGCAGTTGGGCGCGAAACTCCTCGACGTAGCGCTCGCGATCGACACGTTTCTCGGCGAGTGCTGCAGCGATGTGCCGGTAGTCCTGTGGCTCAAGGTAGCGGAAGGCCAGATCCTCGAGTTCCCACTTCACTTGCCAGATGCCGAGACGATTGGCGAGTGGCGCGAATACGGCACGGGTCTCGGCGGCCAGACGCCGCTGAGCCGCCGGCGGCAGGTCCCTCGCGGCACGCATCCGTGCGAGCTGAATGCCGATGCGCGCCACGACAAGGCGTGGGTCGGCGACGATGGCAAGCAGCATCTTGCGCAGCACTTCAGCCTGCGCCTCCTGCAACCCGCCCTCCGGATCCCAATGGGCGGCATCGGTGAATTCGCCGAGTCGAGCGAGACCTTCGATCGAGCTCAGCGTCGTCTTGTCCACCTCCTTGGGGAGCGGGGTTGAGGCCAGGGGTTCTGCACTCGGATGTTGCTGTGTTTCGCGGATCAGCACCGCCACGGCGAGCTGCGCATCGTCGGTGAGTGCCGCGACCACGCCCGCAGCCGCTCTGCCGCAGCCGAGTGCAGGTTCCGGCCACCCCAGCGGTCGCAACAGGGCGACGGCCTCATCGATGGCGTGCTGCATGGCGGGTGGGACGGCGTCGGCGACGCGCACAGCGAACTCCTTCTCGGCTGCCGTTGGGCTGCTCGGGGTCAGCCGATTCCG
This sequence comes from uncultured Pseudomonadota bacterium, assembly GCA_903885195.1. GTDB lineage: Bacteria > Pseudomonadota > Gammaproteobacteria > Steroidobacterales > Steroidobacteraceae > UBA964. The sequence goes on from CAISHQ010000094.1 coordinate 15,150, forward strand.
GGTATCATACCGGCATCGTTTTCGGGCACATTTTCCGGGGTCGCGAACGCATGCCGCGTTATCGGTCGAAGTCCTGGCGGGCCTTTCAACCGCGATCGTCGGCTACGGCTGAATCGGCTACCGCTGAATCGGCTACCGCTGAAGTTAAGCCGTCCGTTGCGCCGCCCAAGGCCATCTTGCGTGGTGCGTGTCGCATTCTGGGCCTCGATCCGGGATCGCGTCGCACGGGCTACGGCCTGATTGAGGTCAACGGCGCTGAGATTCGCTGTCTTGCGCAGGGCCGTATCGAGGTTGACGGCTTGCCGCTCGTCGAGCGGCTGGCGCGTATCCATGCGGGAGTTGCCGATCTCGTTGTCCTGCATCGACCGCAGGAAGTGGCGGTCGAAAAAGTCTTCGTCAATCGCAACGTCGAAAGTGCGCTGAAGCTCGGTCAGGCGCGGGGGGCAGCTCTCGCCGCGCTCGGCCCGACCGTCGAGCTCGCTGAGTACGCGCCGCGGGCGATCAAGCTCGCCACGGTGGGCTTTGGTGGTGCCGACAAGATGCAGGTCGTGCACATGATGCGTACGTTGCTGCAGCTGCCCGGCAAGGTGACGAGCGATGCCGCCGACGCGCTCGCCGTGGCGATGTGTCATGCGCAGCATCGCCGGCTCGGAGTACTCATGGCCGGAGGTGTCGGGTGATCGGCTCGCTGCGCGGGCGTTTGGCCGTCAAGGCGCCTCCCCAGCTGCTGCTCGAAGTCGGCGGAGTGGGCTATGAGCTTGAGGCACCGATGTCCACGTTTTACGGTTTGCCGGCGATCGGTGAGGAAGTGCGCCTGCTGACTCATCTCGTCGTGCGCGAGGACGCGCACGTGCTCTATGGGTTCGCCAGCGAGGCCGAGCGGCAGTTGTTCCGTTCGTTGCTGAAAGTCACGGGCGTTGGACCGAAGATGGCTCTGGGCATCCTCTCGGGCACCTCCGTCGAGGGATTCGCTGCCTGTGTCACCTTGCAGGATGCGACTGCGCTCACGCGCATCCCGGGTATCGGCCGCAAGACGGCCGAGCGACTGATCATCGAGATGCGCGATCGGTTGGCAAGTCCGCTGCCCGCCTCGGGCCTTGGGGTGCCTGCCGCCGCGGGTGCCGAAGGCGAGGCCTTCGCGGCGCTCGTGGCACTCGGCTACAAACCCGCCGAGGCCAGTCGCCTGCTAAAGGGCGTGGGCGATGAGGTGACGAGCACCGAAGATTTGATCCGCCGTGCCTTACAGGGAGCTGCCCGATGAACGAGCGACTGGTCAGTGCCGAGGGCGGTCGCGAGGACGAAGCCATCGATCGGGCGATACGCCCGAAGCGGCTCGCCGATTACGTTGGTCAGCGTCCCGTCAAGGAACAACTGGGTATTTTCGTCGACGCGGCGCGAGGGCGTGGCGAGGCGCTCGATCACGTGTTGATCTTCGGCCCTCCGGGTCTTGGCAAGACGACACTCGCGAATATCCTGGCCACCGAGCTTGGCGTGAATCTGCGCCAGACATCCGGCCCCGTACTCGAACGGCCGGGTGATTTAGCCGCCATCCTCACCAATCTGCAGGCCCGCGATGTGCTCTTTGTTGATGAAATCCATCGACTGTCGCCCGTGGTGGAGGAGGTGCTGTATCCCGCGATGGAGGACTATCAGCTCGACATCATGATCGGCGAGGGTCCGGCTGCGCGCTCCATCAAGCTCAGTCTGCCGCCGTTCACACTGGTCGGTGCCACCACGCGCGCGGGCCTGCTGACTTCTCCGCTGCGCGATCGTTTCGGCATCGTGCAGCGGCTCGAGTTTTACGACGTGACGGATCTGACAAACATCGTGCTGCGCTCGGCGGGCATCCTCGGGGTGCCGCTCGAGGAGGATGGCGCGGCCGCGATCGCGGCGCGCGCGCGGGGCACGCCGCGCATCGCCAACCGGTTGCTGCGCCGCGCGCGCGACTATGCCGAGGTGCGTGGCGACGGTCGCATCACCTCGACGATCGCCGTGGCGGCCCTTGATCTGCTGGCCGTCGACCCTGCCGGTTTCGATGCACTCGATCGAAAGCTCCTGACCACCATCATCGATAAGTTCGAGGGTGGGCCGGTGGGCATCGACAGTCTCGCGGCAGCGATCGGCGAGGAACGCGGCACGCTCGAGGATGTCATCGAGCCGTTTCTGATCCAGCAGGGTTTTTTGATGCGCACGGCGCGCGGCCGTATCGCCACCCGTACCGCCTACCAGCATTTCGGCCTGCCCATGCCCGCACGGGCGGGCGGCGCGCTGCCTCTGTTCGAGGAGGGGGCGTGAGTCCATTCAGTTGGCCGGTCCGTATCTACTGGGAAGATACGGACGCCGGTGGCGTCGTCTATTACGCCAATTACCTGCGCTATCTCGAACGTGCGCGCACCGAGTGGCTGCGTGCCAAAGGCGTCGATCAATCGCGTCTGGCGGCCGAGCAGGGCGTGCTGTTCATGGTGCTGGCGGTGAACGTGGAGTACAAGGCGCCGGCCCGGCTCGATGATCGTCTCCTCGTCACCTGCGAGGCGCTACCCGATGGGCGGACCACGGTGATCTTCCAGCAGCGCATCTACAAGGAACCGGCGGCAGCCGGGGCGGAGCGCGAACTTCTCATCGAAGCGACGGTCAGGGTAGTCTGCCTCGACGGTCGAACCATGCGACCACGACGTATAGCGGGGTACATACCTTGAACGATCTGTCCATTCTCCGACTCATGGCCGAAGCGACCATCGTGGTGCAGCTCGTCATGCTCATGCTGGCGGCGGCGTCGGTGTATTCCTGGAGCATCGTGTTTCACAAGCGTGCGGTGATTTCCCGCGCACGAGCCGACTTCGTGCGCTTCGAGACCGAATTCTGGTCAGGTGGCGATCTGGCGGCCCTCTATAAATCGATCGAAGCGCGTGGTCAGTCGCGCGGCATCGAGAGCGTATTTCAGTCGGGCTTTCGCGAGTTCGCACGCTTGCGGCAACAGGGTGTCGAGGCGGCGGACGTGTTGCTCGAGGGCGCCCGCCGCGGCATGAAGGCGCAGCAAATCAAGGAAGTCGAATACCTCGAGAAGAGTCTCTCGACGCTCGCCACCGTGGGCTCGACGAGTCCCTATGTGGGCCTCTTCGGTACCGTGTGGGGCATCATGCATGCGTTCGTCGGCTTGGGATCCGTGCAACAGGCGACGTTGGCCACCGTTGCGCCTGGCATCGCTGAGGCACTCGTGGCGACGGCCATAGGCTTGTTCGCTGCTATACCGGCCGTCGTTGCATACAACCGGTTCGCCGACCAGATCGGACGACTCGAGATGCGCTATGACGCGTTTACTGAGGAGTTCTCGACCATTCTGCAGCGTCACGTGACGCGCGGCCCGCAAGCGGCGGCTTGAGCGATGGCGCAACCGAGCCGCAGGCGCAAGCCGATGAGCGAAATCAACGTCGTACCTTATATCGACGTGATGCTGGTGCTGCTCATCATCTTCATGGTGACGGCGCCGCTGCTTTCTCAAGGCGTCAAGGTCGATCTGCCTGATGCCGCTGCCGAGCCGATCGATCCTGCCGAGTTGCAGAACCGGCCGCCGCTTATTCTCTCGGTCGATTCTGCAGGGCAGCTGTACCTCAATCAGGGCGAGGATCCCGAGGCTCCCCTTACCGACGAACTGCTCGAGGCGCGCGTTGCTGCGTTGTTGCGCAACACCCCTGGCTTACCCGTTTTCGTCAAGGGTGATCGCACGGTGAGCTACGGGCGTGTGGTCGAGGCGATGGTGTTGCTGCAGCGTGCGGGTGCCGTGAAAGTGGGCTTCCTTACCGATCCCGTGGCGGTGCGGCGCGCGGGCTCATGAGCGCGGCGGGATGTCGCGGCTGAAACCGTACCTGCTGTCCATCGCTCTGCACGCGCTGCTCGTCGCAGCGATCGTATTCTTTGGCGTGCGCGAGTGGCGCGAGACGGAAGAGACCCCGCAGGCGCTCGCGCTCGAGGGCCGTTTCGTCACGACCGAGGAGCTCGAGGGGCAGATACGCGCGACCGAGGTGGCGCCACCTCGCGAGGCCGACTCTGAGGTCGCGCCACCGCCCGAGCCAGCGGTGCCTGTGGATGAGGCCAAGCAGCAGCGTGAGGCCGAAGCAAAGCGTCAACTCGAAGCAAAGCGCGAGTCGGTGCTGCGCGAAACCGAGCGCAAGCGCGTTGTCGAACAGCAGCGCGTCGCTGAGCAGCAACGCCTGGCGGAACAGCAGCGTGTGGCTGCGCAGCAACGTGAAGCCGAAGCGCAGCGGCTTGCGCAGCAGCAGCGGCAGGCCGAGTTGCAGAAACTCATCGACGAGCAGGAGCAGGCCGAACGGCGTCGAGCGCTGGCTGCGCAGGCGGAAAAGGAGTCTGAACTGCAGCGTCGTCTGGCTGCCGAGCAGGCCGCAGAGCGACGGCGTGCCGAGGCTGCCCGCCGTGCGTCGCTGAGTGCACAATGGGCGGCAGCCATACAGGCGCGGGTGCAACGCGCGTGGCTGCGCCCCGACACGGCACGGGCCGGTATCGATTGTCGGGTCGCGGTGACCCAAGTGCAGGGTGGCACGGTGGTTCGCGTCGAGGTGCGCGAGTGCAACGGCGATGAGGCGGTGCGCCAGTCGATCGAGGCGGCGGTGTTTCGCGCCTCGCCGCTACCGCCGCCCCCTGAGCCCGAATTGTTCGAACGCAATCTGGAGTTGAGGTTCCGTCCCAATGATTGAACGAATCGCCCGCGCTTTGCGCTACGGTTTGGTGACTGCGGCGCTGGCGCTCGTCTCGACGTCGGCTCGTGCCCAGTTGCAGGTGGATATCACCTCGGGCGTCACGGCCCCGGTGCCGATCGTGATCTCGGCGTTCACTGACGACGCTCAGCCCTCTTCGGCGGTGGTCGGACAGGATCTGTCGCGTAGCGGACGATTCGTGCTGCAAGAGCGCACGCGAGCCGACTACATGGTCGCGGGCCGTGCACTGCCGGCCGCCGAGGGGCGCATCACGATCGAGTTCGAGCTCGTCAATCTGCTCACGGGTCAGCGCTTGCTGGCCGAGCAAGTGACGGCGGCGCCCTCTGCCTGGCGGAATGCGGCACATCGGATCGCCGATCGGATCTATCAAAGAATTCTGGGCGTGCGCAGCGCGTTCGCCACGCGCATCGCTTATGTCGCCGTCGATGGCGTGGCGCCAGCATTGCGCTATCGGCTGGTCGTGGCCGATGCCGATGGAGAGAACCCGCGAACGATCCTCGACTCCCGGCTGCCGATCATGTCGCCGGCATGGTCGCCGGACGGCGAGTCGATTGCTTACGTGAGCTTCGAGACCCGAAGCGCGGCCATCTATGTGCAAACCGTGCGCACGGCAGCGCGGCGACGCGTCTCGGGTCGCGCGGGTGTCAACGGCGCGCCCGCGTGGTCGCCCGACGGCAAGCGTCTCGCGCTGACGCTGTCCTCGGCCGCCGGCAACCTCGATGTGCACGTGCTCGAACTGGAGAGCGGCACGCTGACGCGAGTGACCGAACATCCAGCGATCGATACCGAACCGGTCTGGGCGAGCGACGGTACAGCACTCTTTTTCACCTCCGATCGAGCGGGCGGCCCGCAGATCTATCGAGCCGCGCCGGTGGCGGCCGCGGCTGTGCAGCGTGTGAGTTTTTCGGGCAGCTATAACGCTCGGGCCCGACCCAGTCCCGACGGTCGGCAGTTGGCACACGTCACTCGCGAGGGGGGCGCGTATCGAATCGCCGTGCTCGATTTACAGAGTGGTGCGGTGCGTGTGCTGTCGAAGGGTACACAGGACGAGTCGCCGGGTTTTTCGCCTGATGGGGGCACGCTGATCTACGCCGGGCGTGAGCGGGGTCAAGACGTCCTGGCGACGGTGTCGACGGATGGCCTGATTGCGCAGCGGCTCCAGGCGACGAGCGGCGATGTGCGCGAACCGGCCTGGGGGCCGTTTCGGCCTTGATGCCCAGGCTGCGTGCCGTGCGATAATTTCAGCAGATTCAGGAGATACCTCGATGTTCAAAAAATCCCTTGTTCTCGTGTTGCCGCTGCTTGTCCTCGCAGCCTGCAGTTCGACGAGTCGCCAGGAAGAGGCGCCACCTGCAGAGGTGGCTCCGCCGCCCGCAGCCGTGGCAACACCAGACGATGCGGACGCCATGGCTTCGGCCGGTACCGTCGGGGAGCTGAACGCCCGCTCGGTGACGCTGCCGCCGGAGCTTGCGGATCGGCGCATCATTTATTTTGCCTTCGACAGCGATGCCATCAGCGCTGAGGATCAGGCCCTGATCGCCGCCCACGCCCGTTTTATGGCGGGCCGGACGGGTGTACGGCTGCGGCTCGAGGGTCACACCGATCAGCGCGGCTCGCGGGAGTACAACATCGGTCTCGGCGAGCGGCGGGCTCAGGCGGTGCGCCGGGCTCTCGGGTTGCAGGGTGTCGCCGAGGCGCGGCTCAGCACCGTGAGTTACGGCGAGGAGCAGCCGGCGGTCGGCGGTGAGGACGAGGCGGCTAACGCGCGCAACCGTCGCGTCGAACTCGTCTACACGGCGGAGTGAACATGCGCCGTATCGCGCTCTTCATGGCACTGGCGTTCGTCGCTCCGGCGATGGCGCAGTCCACCAAGTCTCGCCTTGAGGGGCTCGAGCAGCGTCTCGGCCAGCTCGAGGAGGTCATGAAGGGGCAGGCTCTCGTCGAGATGTCGCAGCGCGTCGATCAACTCGAACGCGAGCTTCGCGAGTTGCGCGGTGAGGTCGATGCGCTAGTGCAGGCCAATGCGGCGCTCAAGAAGCAGCAGCTCGACATCGCCGCAGACCTCGAGCCGCGCCTCGCAGCCATCGAGGCACGCGAGCGTGCCGCGGCCGAGGCCGAGGCCGCGGCGCAGGCTGCGGCACCGGCGGGCCAGGGCGCATCGACGCCGGTCGAGGGGTCTGCGATGGAACCGGGGGCTGCCGCAGCAGATACGGGCGGCAAGTCGCCGGAGCTGCGCTATGGAGAGGCGTTTGATGCGCTGAAGGCGGGTAAATACCCCGAAGCGATCGCGGGTATGCAAGAGTTTTTGACGCTGCATCCGAACCACCCGCTCGCCGACAACGCCCAGTACTGGCTCGGGCAGACGTATTACGTCACCCGGGATTACGAGCGGGCGATTGCCGCATTCGCGGCGGTGGGCGTGCGACCCACGGATCTCGCGAAGACGCCGGATGCACTGCTGAAAAAGGGTTTGTCCGAGATCGAGTTGAAACGCCCCGATGCCGCGCGCGCGACGCTCGCCGACCTCGTCAACCGCTTTCCGAACAGTGATGCGGCCCGCACCGCCCGCGAGCGGCTGCAAAGCCTGCGGTGAGCGTCGTCGCGGCACCACGCCTGAAGCTCACGGAGATCTTCAGGTCCCTGCAGGGAGAGGCCGACACCGTCGGTATTCCGACCGTGTTCGTTCGCCTCACGGGCTGTCCGCTGCGCTGCGGCTATTGCGATACGGCGTATGCATTTCATGGCGGCGAGTGGTGGTCGATCGAGCGGATCATCGATCGGGTGCGCGAACTCGAGGTGACCCATGTCTGTGTCACGGGCGGCGAGCCCCTTGCTCAGCCCTCGGTCCACGCCTTGCTGGCGGCGCTGTGCGATGCCGGCTACCGAGTGTCGCTCGAGACGAGTGGTGCGATGTCACTCGCTGCCGTCGATCCGCGGGTGGTGAAGGTGGTCGACGTGAAGACCCCGGGCTCTGGTGAGGTGGAGCGCAATCTATACGCCGAGCTCGACGCGCTGAATGCCACCGATCAGATCAAGTTCGTGATCACGAGCCGGGCCGACTACGAATGGAGTCGTTCGCAGCTTCGCGAGCGTGCCTTGTCGAAGCGTTGCAGCGTGCTCTTCTCGCCGAGCCATGCGCAGCTTCCTGCGCGCGATTTGGCTGACTGGATCCTGGAGGATCGGTTGCCGGTGCGGTTGCAGATCCAGTTGCACAAATATCTTTGGGGCGATGTCCCGGGGCGATGAGGGGCAGCGCATGAAAGCTCAGGCGCAGCGCAGGAAGGCGGTGGTGCTGCTGTCGGGCGGGCTCGACTCCGCTACGGTGCTGGCGCTTGCGCAGGAGCGCGGCTTTGCCTGTCACGCCCTGTCGGTGCACTACGGCCAGCGACACTCTTCTGAGCTTGCGGCCGCGGCGCAGGTGGCGCGCGTGCTGGGTGCCGCAGAGCACCGCGTCATGGGCGTGGACCTCGCTGGGATTGGCGGCTCGGCGCTGACTGATGTGGCCATCGAGGTGCCCTCGACGCCGGCTCCGGGAATCCCCGTCACGTACGTCCCGGCGCGCAACACCCTGATGCTCGCGCTGGCGCTCGGTTGGGCCGAGGTTCTCGAGGCTGAGGCCCTGTTCATCGGCGTCAACGCAGTCGACTACTCTGGCTACCCGGACTGCCGTCCGCAGTTCATCGAGGCCTTCCAGACGCTCGCTGAAGTGGGGACTCGGGCCGGGGTATCGGGCCATGCGCCACGCATCGAGGCCCCACTGCTGCATCGGTCCAAGGCCGAGATCATCCGCGAGGGTGCAAGGCTCGGAGTCGACTATGCGCTGACGGTGTCCTGCTATCAGGCCGATCACGAGGGACAGGCCTGTGGTCGCTGTGATTCCTGTCGTTTGCGACGCGAAGGATTCCTTGCGGCGGGTGTGCCCGACCCAACCCGTTATGTGTAGAATTCGCGTCCGCGCGACGGGTCCTTAGCTCAGCCGGTAGAGCAGCTCCCTTTTAAGGAGTTGGTCGACAGTTCGAATCTGTCAGGACCCAATTCCCACTCGTCCCCGGTGTCTCGACATGCCTGCCTGCAAACCGCTCACTCTTCGCGGACGCCTGCTCGGGGCCGAGAAGTCGCCGCTCGTGTGTGTGCCGCTCGTTGGGCGCAACGCGCCGCAGTTGCTCGATGAGCTCGATCGAGTGCGTGTCGCAAGACCCGATCTCATCGAATGGCGCGCCGATTTTCTTGAGGAATCTCTGACTGTCGCGCAGTGGCTGGCCATTGCCGCGCAGCTGCAGGCCGCAGCCGCGGAGCTGCCGTTGATTTTCACCTGGCGCTCGGCGGCCGAAGGTGGGCAGGTGGTTGCGAACGATGCGGCGAGTGTGTGCGAGATCAATACGGCGATGGCCGCGTCGGGGCTTTTCGCGCTGATCGATCTTGAGTCGGCCTCGGACCGCGCTTTTCGCGAGCCCGTCGTGCAGGCGGCGCGGCGTACGGGTACGGCCATCATTCTGTCGCGGCACGATTTTGCGACAACGCCGTCGATCGCAACGATGCTCGAGTGGTTTGCGCTGGCGCAGCAGTTGGGAGCCGATGTCGCGAAGGTGGCGGTGATGCCCCAGCAGGATGAGGACGTCCTCTCGCTGCTCGCGGCCACCGCGCAGGCGAGTCGGTCTTTGCGCATTCCACTCATCAGCATGGCCATGGGGGCGCGCGGCGCACTCAGTCGAATCTTTGGGCACCAATTCGGTTCGAGTGTCACATTCGCCGCGGGCGTCGCGCCCTCGGCACCGGGTCAATGGAGCGTGGCGGCACTGCGCGCTGTGCTTGAGGCCGTTGCAGCTTCGGACGCCGCGCGCTGATTCACCGAGGGCCGTGAGCGGATCAACCCGCTGGTGTAGCCGTGCAGCCGCATTGCGTGAGCACGTGTGCTGCGGCCTCCGCACCCGAGTCGACCACGTGCACGAGGGAGGCATCGGCGGCCTCGATGAAGCCGTGTCCGGCCAGGTGCGCGAAGTCGACGGCTTTGGCCCAATAGTCGCGACCGATGAGCACGATCGGCATCGGTGCGATGGTGCGCGTCAGCACTAAATTGAGCGCTTCATAGACTTCATCGAGGGTGCCGAACCCGCCGGGCAGTGCCACCAGGGCTCGTGCGCGGAACAGGAAGTGCATCTTGCGCAGCGCGAAGTATCGGAACTGGAAGGCGAGTCCCGGCGTGATGTAGGGATTCGGTTGCTGCTCGTTCGGTAACCGGATGTTGAAGCCGATCGTCGGTGCGCCGGCTTCGCTCGCGCCACGGTTGGCGGCGGCCATGAGGCCGGGGCCACCGCCTGTGGCGACGACGAGCTGATGACAACCGGGTCGGTGCAGGGCGCCTGAACTCAGTTCGTATGCAAAACGTCGCGCTTGCTCGTAAAGCCCGCGCTCGGCAGGCGTCGCTGCAGAATCCTCTGGGGGACGCACCCGCGCGCTGCCGAAGACAACGACGGTACTTTCGATGCCTGCAGCCCGCAGGTAGGTGTCGGTACGATGAAACTCGAGTGCCAAGCGCACCGCGCGGGCGCTGTCGCTCTCCAGAAAGTCGAGATCGTCCTCGGCGAGCCGAAAGCTCGGGCTCGCCAGGATGGCCTGAAGGCGGTCTGCGTCGGTCTGCACGGGGTCGTCCGCAGGGCGAGGACCCGGATGGCGCTCCTTACGGGATTCGAACCCGTGTTACAGCCTTGAGAGGGCTATGTCCTGGGCCTCTAGACGAAAGGAGCGTTGGGCCGGGTGCAGGAGGGGAAGGCGCGGTATTATAGGCGCCCGCCCCAATTGCTCAAGCGGAACGAGTCAGCTTTGAATTCCACCCCCGCCTCCCCCGAGGCTGCACCCCGATTGGCGCGCATCATCCCGCGCGACGGTCACAGCATTTCCCGCTCGCGAATATCGCCGGACGCACTGCGGGTCCTCTACCGCCTGCGCGAGGCGGGTTTTCAGGCCTATCTCGTCGGCGGCTGTGTCCGCGACCTGATGCTGGGGCTTGAGCCCAAGGACTTCGACGTGGCGACCGATGCACTGCCCGAACAGGTCAAGCGCCTGTTTCGCAACTGCCGGTTGGTAGGGCGGCGTTTTCGATTGGCGCACGTGTTTTTCGGGCGCGACATCATCGAAGTCGCCACTTTTCGCGCCTCGGGCGCCCCGTTGCCGGCCGACGAGCCGGTGCCGACCCGCGACGAGCTCGACGAGGTCGACGAGGTTGACGGCACCGAGCCGGGCGAGCCTGAGCTCGCGGAGGAGATTCCCGAGCCGCCCGCCGACTCGCGCGATCTGCACGATTTCGACGAGTCGCTCGAGCGGGTGGTCGATGAGAGCGGGCGCATCCTGCGCGACAACATTTACGGCAGCATCGACGATGATGTCTGGCGGCGGGATTTCACCTGCAATGCGCTGTACTACAACATCGCCGATTTCTCCGTGTGGGACTATTGCGGCGGCTTCGAGGACGTTTCGGCGCGCCGTCTGCGCCTGATCGGTGACCCCGAGACTCGTTACCGGGAGGATCCGGTGCGCATGCTGCGCGCCGCGCGTTTTGAGGCGAAACTGGGTTTCAGCATCGAGCCGGCGACCGCCGAGCCCATTGCCCGTCTGAGCGAATTGCTGGCCGGGGTTCCCGCGGCGCGTTTGTTCGATGAAACCTTGAAGCTGTTTCTGACCGGCCACGGAGCCCGCAGCTACGCCGTGCTCAAGCAGCGAGGATTGCTCGAGCCCTTGTTGCCGAATCTCGCGGCGTTCGTGCGGCGCTATCCGGACAGCGCTCCGGAGCGAATGCTCATCCGCGGTCTCGAGAATACCGATGCCCGCGTGCTCGCCGACAAGCCGGTAACCCCCGCATTCCTCTTTGCCCTGCTGATGTACGGGCCAGTCGGTGTGGAGATCGAAAAAGCACCGCGGGCCCGCTGGAACGAAATCGGCACCATTCTCGATGCCGTCGATCAGGCGATGCGCGTGATTCAGCCGCGCGTGGCGGTGCATCGTCGCTTCGTGCTCGGCTTGCGCGACATGTTCGCCTTGCAGCCGCGCCTCGAGTCGCCGCGCGGGCGAAGAGCCTTGCGCACGCTCGAGCACCCGCGTTTCCGTGCCGGGTTCGACCTGCTGCAGCTGCGTGCCGAGTTCGGTATGGCCGATCCCGCCATCGTGCGTTGGTGGGAGCAGTTGCAGGCTTCCAATCCGCAGCAGCGTGCTCTGCTCAGCGACGCGAGCGCAGGCAGTTCATCGGCGGGCGGTTCAGGTGGGGAGTCCGCGGGACGACGCCGCGGTCGACGTCGTGGGCGCGGCGGTCGTGGGCGTGGCGGTGGTGGCGGCGCCGGATCCTGACACGGTGCGCTGGGTTCCGGCCTACGTCGGACTCGGCAGCAATCTGGGTGACTCGGTGGCGCTCATCGAGCGGGCCATCGAACTGATCGGCGCGCATTCAATCACACGGGTCATATCTCGCAGCGCACTCTACCGCACCGCGCCGTTTGGGTCGGTGCAGCAGCAGCCTTTCGTCAACGCGGTAGTCGGCGTGCTGACGCTCGAGACGCCGATGCAGTTGCTGCAGCGCTTGCTCGAGACGGAACGGAGTCTCGGACGACGGCGTGATGGCGAGCGCTGGGGGCCGCGCCTCATCGATCTCGATCTGCTCGTACACGGCGACGCTCGCCTCGAGGTCGAAGGTTTGACGCTGCCGCATCCCGGGATTCCGGAGCGGGATTTCGTTCTGTATCCTCTATTCGACGTCGCGCCGCATCTGTCGATTCCGGTTTTCGGTGTCGTGCGTGATCTGGTGGGCAGGGTCACCAACCGCGGCGTGCAGCGGCTCTAGTGAACATGGCGGATACCGTCACGCATCGTTTTGTGGTGATCGAGGGCCCGATCGGTGTGGGCAAGACCTCGCTCGCACGGCGTTTGGCGGAAGTGTGGAACGCCGAGCTCGTGCTCGAGCAGGCCGACACCAATCCGTTTCTCGAGCGCTTTTATCGCGACCCCGTGGCGGCAGCATTGCCGGCACAGTTGCATTTTCTCTTCCAGCGGACGCAACAGCTCGCGGCCTTGCGTCAAGCGGATCTGTTCGCTCCGGTACGCGTGGCCGATTATCTGCTCGAGAAGGATCGATTGTTTGCACGGGTGACGCTCGATGAGGCCGAGTTTTCACTTTACGAGCAGGTCTATGCCCGGATGGTGGTCGACCCACCGAAGCCCGATCTTGTGATCTATCTGCAGGCACCCGTCGACGTGCTGCTCGAGCGCATCGGCCGTCGGCGCATCAAGGCCGAACAACTGATCGAGCGTCCGTATCTCGAAAAGCTCAACGAGGCGTACGCGCGCTTTTTCCATGACTATGACGGCGCGCCGACGTTGATTGTGAACGCCGCCGCCCTTGATCCGCTTTCGAGCGAAGTCGACTTCAACGAGTTGCTCGGCGCCATCCGGCGCATGGGCAAGGGAAAACTGTATTTCAATCCGCTGCGGCACGCGGCGATTTAGCGAATTTGTCGGGAGAGTTACCGTGTATACCCATCTGCAATTGCGTGATTCGACGCGACCGCCTGTATCGCTCGCCACGCTGCACAAGATGAAGGCCGAGGGCGAGAAGATCGCCTCGTTGACCTGCTATGACGCGAGCTTCGCAGCGCTTGTCGACGAAGCGGACGCGGACATCGTGCTGGTCGGCGATTCGCTCGGTATGGTCATCCAGGGCCACGACACTACGGTGCCTGTCACCATGGACCAGATGGTCTATCACTGTCAGTCCGTAGCGCGCGGCTTGCACCGCCCGCTGTTGATGGCGGATCTGCCGTTTGCGAGTTATCCGACGCGCGAACTCGCGCTCGCCAACTCGGTTCGACTGATGCAGGAGGGGGGTGCCGAGGTCGTCAAGCTCGAAAGCGGGCCCTCGCAAATCGAGGTGGTCGAGTTTCTTGCGGGGCACGACATCGCCGTCTGTGCCCACCTCGGTCTCAAGCCGCAGTCGGTGCACAAGACGGGCGGGTTTCGGGTGCAGGGGCGCGAGGCGGACGCAGCCGAACGGATGCTGGCGGCCGCGCGTGATCTCGAATCGGCAGGCGCCGATCTCATTCTGCTCGAGTGCATTCCGAGCGAACTGGGGCAGCGCATCACGGAGGCGCTGAGGGTTCCCGTCATCGGCATCGGCGCAGGGCCGCACACCGATGGCCAGATCCTTGTGCTCTACGATGTGCTCGGCATCACGACGGGTCGCAAACCGCGCTTTGTGCTCGATTGCATGGCGGGCGCCGGCGACAACTTAGGTGCGATGAAGCGCTACGTGCAGGCGGTGAAGACGGGAGCCTATCCCGCGCCTGAACACTGCTTCAGTTGAAGCGATCGGTTTAAAAACGCTTCGGTCGTTTTTTTGGTTGTTGTGGGCTACCATGCCTTCCTATGGAGAGGGTGGGAACCGTTGCTGCGGTCCGTCGCGCGGTGTCGGAGTGGCGCGCGGCCGGGCAGACCGTCGCCTTCGTGCCGACCATGGGCAACTTGCATGATGGTCACGTCGCGCTGCTGCGCCTTGCGCGCAAGAAGGCCAAGCGGGTGGTCTCGAGCACCTTCGTCAATCCGATGCAGTTCGGGCCCAACGAAGACTTCAATCACTACCCGCGTACACCGTCGCGAGATAGCGAACTTCTGACGGCGGCGGGTTGCGATCTGCTGTTCGAACCCGACGCCAAGGAAATCTATCCGCTCGGCCATCTGAATGCGACGCGCATCGATGTGCCCGGACTCACCGACATCCTGTGTGGCGCATTCCGACCGGGTCACTTCGCGGGAGTCGCGAGTGTGGTCGCGAGGCTGTTCAACATCGTGCAGCCGAACATGGCCATCTTTGGCGAGAAGGATTTTCAGCAGCTCGCCGTGATTCGTCGCATGGTGACCGATTTGCAAATCCCCGTGCAGGTTATCGGTGCCCCCACCGTGCGTGCATCGGATGGGCTCGCGCTCAGTTCGCGCAATCAATATTTGCTGCCCGAGGAGCGTGAGCTTGCGCCGCGCTTGTATCAGCAGCTCGTGCGGGTCGCCGAGCTTCTGAAGTCAGGAGAAAATTCGCGCGAGGACATCGCACGGCACGAGGCGGAGAGCCGCGCGGCACTCAAGGCGGATGGCTTTAACGTCGAGTATTTTTCGGTGCGCAGCGCCGAGACCCTGCATGCGCCGAGTTTGTCGACCGAGCAGATGGTCATTCTTGTGGCTGCCCGAATTGGGAAAGCCCGGCTGATCGACAACGTTCAGGTGGAGTTGGCCTGAACGGCGAGAGCCTGATTTACTGAATCCCAAGTCGGATTTAGGTCACTCACGCGCGTCACGCCCTACGGTGTGCGTCGGTCAGGTCTCGACGCCGTGGCGGGACAGTGCCCACCTGACGTGTTCGCGAACAACAGCGCTTGGATCCTCCATGCGCGCGCACAGAGCAGACACGACCGCTTGATGAGTCCCGGCCGCGTGGTCAATCCCGGCCGCGTGGTCAACCCCGGCTGATGTCTGGGTGCTGCACGTCGACGACCATCCTGTCGCAGCAGCGCAGTTGCCGAGCGCCACGGCGATGTTGCGCAACCAGCGCTCGTGACCGATGCGTCGGATCGCCGAGCCGCGCAGGCGCAACTCGAACTCCTCGGCATTCCAGGCGAACAACTCGATGAGCGTCGCGGTGTCGAGCGCATTGCGTACGGCCCGTAATTGCGGGTGAGAGGCAGCCTGCGCGAACTTGTTCCAGGGACAGACGAGCTGGCAGTCGTCGCAGCCGTAGATGCGGTTGCCGATCAACGGGCGCAAGGGCTCGGGGATCGATCCGGCCAGTTCGATGGTGAGGTAGGAGATACAGCGCCGCGCATCGAGTTGGTATGGCGCGATGATCGCGCCGGTGGGGCAGGCGGGCAGGCAGGCCGTGCAGGTGCCGCAGTGACTCGCGGCTGGGGCATCGGCCGGCAGAGGCAGATCAGTCAGCAGCTCGCCCAAAAAAAACCATGATCCGGCTTCACGGGCGATGAGGTTGGTGTGCTTGCCGATCCAGCCGAGGCCTGCATTGCGCGCCAGCGCTTTTTCGAGCACGGGCCCCGAGTCGACGAACACGCGATATCCGAACGGACCGACACGCTCGACCATGCGGTCGGCGAGCCGCTGCAAGGCGTTGCGCATGAGCTTGTGATAGTCGCGGCCGAGCGCGTAACGCGATACGTAGGCGCGCTGTGGGTCGGCGAGTGTGGCAAGGGCGTCGGCGGCCTCTTCGGGCCAGTAATCCATGCGCACGCTTATGGAACGCAGGGTGCCGGGTTTCAGTTCCGCCGGACGGGCGCGACGACGGCCGTGCCGAGACATGTAGTGCATGTCGCCGTGGTAGCCCGCCTCGAGCCAGCGCAGCAGGTGCTGCTCGTCCTCAGGGAGTTCGACGTGGGCGACGCCGACTGCCGCAAAACCGAGTTCCGCCGCGAACCCGTCGAGCTCCTGCCTCAGTGCCTGCATGTCGACGGCTTCGACCATGCAGCCAGTATACTTCCGACATGCCTACGCCCGACGGGCTGTACCTGGCCGCGCAGGTGCGTGCCTGCGATCGACACGCGATAGACGTGCAGGGAGTTGCGGGATACACCCTCATGGAACGTGCTGCCGCGGCGGCACTAAGGCGGCTGCGTGCCGCATGGCCCGTGGCACGGGAATTGGCTGTCGTTTGCGGCGGTGGCAACAATGGAGGCGATGGTTACGTGCTCGCGCGTCTCGCGCAGTGCGAGGGACTGCGGGTCGAGGTCTTTGCTGTCGTGGACCCTGCTGCGCTGCAAGGCGATGCGGCACGGGCCGCGGCGGATTGCCGGAACGCGGGGCTGATTCCGCATTCCTTGCATGGGCCTCAGGCGATGCACGGACCTCAGGCGATGCACGAGCTCGGTAAGAAGGCGGGGCTCGATAGCTTCGACGTCATCGTGGATGCGGTGCTCGGCATCGGCTACTCGGGACCCTTGCGTAAGGACATTGCCCGCGCCATCGGTGCGATTCGTGCTGCAGGCCGCCCCGTGCTGGCACTCGATGTCCCCTCGGGGCTCAATGCCGACACCGGGCTCGTGAGCGATGTCGCCGTGCGTGCGGATGTCACGGTGACTTTCATCGCGCAAAAGTTGGGCCTGTGGATCAATGCTGGACCCGCGCATGCGGGGGCCGTGCTACTCGAGAACCTGGGTGTCGACACCACGGTGGCCGGGGCGCCCGTCCTCGAGAGGATGTCCGAGTCGTGCCTGAGGGCTGCATTGCCGCGGCGTTCGCGCGAGGCGCACAAGGGCTCAGCCGGTCACGTGATGGTTTTGGGCGGCGGCCCAGGCATGGCCGGGGCGGCTCGCCTCGCCGCAGAGGCGGCTCTGAGTGCCGGGGCAGGTCGCGTGACGGTGTGTGCGGCACCGGAGTCGGTGGCTGCGATCACGGCGGCTGCGCCCGAACTCATGACACGTGCCGTCGAGGACCCTCGCGAGTTGCACTCGCTCCTCGCATCGGCAGATGTGATCGCCATCGGTCCGGGGCTCGGCCGCAGCGCCTGGGCTGAGGCCATGGTCGATGCGGCTCTTGCCGCGACGTGCCCGAGCGTTATCGACGCCGATGCGCTCAACGTCCTCGCGAGGCGACGGCAGGGCGGAGTCTCGATCCGTCGTAGTCACTGCATCTGGACGCCCCATCCGGGCGAGGCCGGCCGTTTGTTGCAGATCGACACTGCAGCTGTGCAGTCCGATCGTCTGGCCGCGCTGCAGGGGCTGATCGAGTGCTGCGGCGGTACGGTGGTGCTGAAGGGCGCCGGCACCTTGGTCGGCGAGGGTGGGTCGGTGCCGTCGATCTGTGAGTGGGGCACGCCGGCCTTGGCGGTCGCCGGGACGGGCGATGTGCTGACCGGAGTGATCGCCGCGCTCTGCGCTCAGGGTGTGGCAGCGCCGCAGGCAGCGCGCGCCGCAGTGTGGTGGCATGCTGTGGCGGGCGAGCGGCGTTCGGCCGGTGCGACGCGAGGCTTGCGTGCCGGGGATTTGCCGCCACAGTTCATGCAGATGCTGCGCGACGGGGCGTACTGAATGGGCGCTGAGTCCTCCGTCGAACTTGTTCTGCCCGATGAGGCGGCCACCGTCGAGCTCGGCGCTCACATCGCCCAGGCTTTGCCGAGCACTGTCGGGGAGGGCGCATGGCGGGTGCATTTGCACGGCGATCTCGGTGCGGGGAAGACCACCCTTGTTCGAGGCCTCGTGCGCGCGCTCGGCGGGCGGGGGGCCGTGCGCAGCCCCACGTACAGCCTCCTCGAAACCTATGCCCTAGCCCCGTGGGAGGTGCTGCACCTCGACTTGTATCGCCTCGCAGGTGCGGGGGAACTACAGGCGCTGGGTCTTCCGGACTTCGATCGGCCGGGTGCCCTGTGGTTGATCGAGTGGCCGGAGCGGCTGGGCGCGGGGCCGCCCGCAGATCTCGAGGTGCAACTGCGTGCCGAACCCGCGCAGCACCGAGTGAGCTTAAGGGCCGGCACGCCGCGGGCGATCGAGGTCGTCGACCGGATCGCAAGTTCGTATGAGTTATCTCCGACAGGTCGTTAATTTTCTTGAGTTTATTACCCCTGTCGTCGTACATTCCGCGCTCATGAATCTGCCTTATTTCACCCGTCGTGTCTGGCTGCTCGGGGCTCTGGTCCTGCTGGCCGGACCGCTGGCCGAGGCCACTGAGTTACGTGCGATCCGCGTCGCAGAGGGTGCGGAGGCGACTCAAGTCGCCATCGAGTTGAGCGAGCCGACGGCCGTGACGGTCTTTACGCTCGATTCGCCGAAGCGCACCGTCATCGATCTCGCGGGCACTCGCAAGGCGACGGCGCTGCGGCTCCCCAAGACGGGCGGTGGGATCGCCGCGCTGCGTGTGGGCCAGCAGGCCGGTGGGGTCCTGCGCGTGGTCATCGAGACCGAGGGCGGTGCGGAACTGCGCTCAGCGCCACTGCCGCAGCCGGGGGCGCGTTTGGCCCGTCTCGATTTGGCGATCTCTCGCAGTACAGCGTCACCGCCGGTCGTCGCCGAGGAGGCGGCAGCTCCGCCCGTGCTCAAGCCCATCAAAGCCGCCCATGCACCGCCTGCTCAGGGTCGCGACGTGATCGTCGCCATCGATGCCGGCCACGGTGGGCAGGATCCGGGCGCCATCGGTCCCGCTGGCACTCGCGAGAAGGACGTGGTGCTCGAGATTTCGCGCGAGCTTGCCGAGCGCATCAACCGTGAGCCCGGCATGCGCGCCATACTCACGCGCGAGGGCGATTATTTTTTGAAGCACCGCGAGCGCATCCGTCGCGCACGCGACGCGGGTGCGCAGCTCTTCGTATCCGTTCACGCCGATGCCGTGCGTGATCGGAGCGTCTCCGGCTCCTCGGTCTACGTGCTCTCCGAGAAGGGGGCGACCGACGAGCAGGCGCGATGGTTGGCGGATCGGGAAAATGCCGCGGACTTGGCTGGGGGCATCTCTCTCGATGATAAGGATCCGGTAATTGCTTCGGTGCTCGTGGATCTGTCGCAGTCGGCGCAGATCAGTCAGAGCATGATCGCTGCCGAGCGGGTGCTGCGTTCGCTGGTGCGGGTGAACGAGGTGCGCAAGCCGCAGGTGCAGCAGGCCGGCTTCCTCGTGCTCAAGAGCCCCGATGTACCCTCGATGCTGGTCGAGACGGCATTCATCTCCAATGCGGCCGACGAGCGTTTGCTTGGGCGTCCCGATCGACGTAGGGCGCTCGCCGAAGCGATTTTCGATGGCGTGAAGCAGTACTTCATCGACCATCCGCCCGATGGCTCGCGGTTTGCCCTGGCGCGCGAGGCAGAGCGCAAGGTCGTGGCGACCGTCGATGACGCGGCCGCGGGCCGCTCCGGCAAGTTGTAGTCCGCCGCGTCTCGTAGCTCGCCACGTGCCCATCCAACTGCTGCCGAGCGCACTCGTCGACCAGATCGCCGCTGGCGAGGTCGTCGAGCGACCGGCGTCCCTCGTCAAGGA
This sequence comes from uncultured Pseudomonadota bacterium, assembly GCA_903885195.1. GTDB lineage: Bacteria > Pseudomonadota > Gammaproteobacteria > Steroidobacterales > Steroidobacteraceae > UBA964. Next base: position 34,868 of record CAISHQ010000094.1, read on the forward strand.
ATTGGTCGAGAATAGTCTCGATGCCGGGGCATCGCGCATCGATATCGACATCGAGAACGGCGGGCTGACACTCGTGCGCATCGTCGATGACGGTTGCGGCATCACCGCCGCCGAGCTGCCGCTCGCTGTGCAGCGGCACGCCACCAGCAAGATCGCGACGCTTGAAGATCTCGCCGCTATTCGCTCGCTCGGGTTCCGTGGTGAAGCACTGCCCTCGATCGGTTCGGTGGCGCGCTTGCGCATTGCGTCCCGCGCACGAGACGCGAGCGCCGGTGCGCAGCTGCGGGTTGAGGCGGGGGAGGTGGGCAGCGTGATTCCCGCCCCGCAGCCCCAAGGCACGCAGATCGAAGTTCGCGACTTGTTCTTCAACGTTCCCGCGCGGCGCAAGTTCATGCGTGCCGAGAGCACGGAGCTCGGGCACATCGCGAGGCTGGTCGAGCGGTTTGCACTGGCGCGGTTCGATGTCGCGTTTCGTCTGCGCCACCACGCTCGGGTGCTGCTCGATGCACCGCTCGCCGCCACGCCCGCGCAGCAGCGCGCCCGGATCGCTTCGATCATGGGCGACTCGTTCATCGAGGCCGCCGTACCGTTCGATCGGCAGTCGGGTCCCGTTCGGGTATGGGGCTGGCTCGGGCAACCCGAGGCGGCGCGCGCGAGCAGTGATCAGCAGTTCGCCTACGTCAACGGTCGCGCGGTGCGTGATCGATTGCTCGCGAATGCGGTGCGCATCGGTTATCGCGACGTGCTGTACCACGGCCGTCAGCCCGCGTACCTGCTGTACCTCGAACTCGATCCGCAGTGGGTCGATGTCAATGCGCACCCGCAAAAGCTCGAGGTCCGTTTTCGCGACAGTCGGCAGGTGCATGATTTCATCGTGCGCGTGGTGCACGAGGCGTTGGGCGTTGCGGCCGGTGTCGCGGCGCCTACGGCGCGTCCCGAGACGCTCGGTGTCGCCGCGCCTGCGCATCGTCCGACGGCGTTGGGCGCCCCGTTCGAGGTGCGCCAGCCCTCCCTCGATTGGACCGCCTTGAGCGGCGCGCCTGCCGAGATCCTGATGTCGCAAGGCGCTATGAGCGCCGAGTGGCTGCAGAGTGCCGAGCCGGGTCCAATCGTTGCGTTGACCGACGGGGTGCTCGGCACCGCGATCGCCCAGTTGCACGGTGTCTACATTGTCGCGCAGTCGGCTGCGGGGCTCGTGCTGGTGGATGCGCATGCGGCGCACGAGCGCGTGCTCTACGAGCGCATGAAGCGTGAGTTCGGCGCTCAACCTGCGATCCAGCGGCTGCTCGAGCCGCAGGTGGCCGAGGTGCCGCTGCATCAGACCGACGCGTTCGAATCGTTGCGGGACGAGTTTACGGCGGCTGGTTTCGAGATCGATGTGCTCTCGCCTGGGCGGCTGGCGATCCGGACCGTGCCGGCGTTGCTGGCCGGCGCCGACGCGGCGAATCTGATTCAGCAAGTGCTGCGTGATCTGCAGGAGGAGCGTGGCACGCACCACCTCGAGGCGGCGGCGCATCGATTGCTCGGCAACATGGCCTGCAAGGCTGCCATCAAGGCCAATCGTCGTCTAAGCCTCGCCGAGATGAATACGCTGCTGCGCGACATGGAGGCGACCGAGCGAGCCGGGCAGTGCAATCACGGTCGCCCGACCTGGACGCTGTTGACGCTGGCGCAACTCGACCAGCTCTTCCTGCGCGGTCGTTGAAACCCCTCGTCCTGCAGTCGTGACGATGGATGCGATTTTGCTCTGCGGCCCGACGGCGAGCGGCAAGTCCGATTGGGCCTTAGCGATGGCCGAGCGCTGGCCCGTCGAAATCATCAGCGTCGATTCGACGCAGGTTTACCGCGGGTTCGACATCGGCTCGGCCAAGCCCGACAAGGCGCTGCGCGAGCGTGTTCCGCACCATCTGCTCGATTTGCGCGATCCGCAGGAGACTTACAGCGCGGGTGAGTTCGTCGCCGATGCGCTGGCCGCCATCGCCGCCGTGCGCGGGCGTGGCGCGCTGCCTGTGCTCGTCGGCGGCACCATGCTTTATTTCAACGCGCTGGTCAGAGGTCTCGCTCGATTGCCGCAGGCCGACCCAAAGATTCGGGCCGCGATCGATGCGCGCGCAGCGATGCTCGGGTGGCCGGCCTTGCACACTGAGTTGCAAGGCATCGATCCCGAGGCCGCCGCACGCATCCATCCGAACGACCCGCAACGCATCCAGCGGGCTCTCGAGGTGTTCGAGTTGAGCGGGCGCACGATCAGCGCCTGGCAGCGAGACACCCGCCCGGAGCATGGTTTGCGCTGGTCGCGTTGGGCACTGGTGCCGGCCGATCGAGCTGCGCTGCACGCGCGGATCGCGGCTCGGTACGCGCAGATGCTGGACGCTGGATTGCTGACCGAGGTGCAGCGCCTGCTCGCGCTGCCCGGGCTCGAGGCACGGAGCCCCTCGATGCGGGCCGTGGGCTACCGCCAGCTCGCAGCACACCTGGCCGGCCAGTGCTCGCTTGACGCGGCGGTCGAGCAGGCGGTGGCGGCCACCCGGCAACTCGCCAAACGACAACTGACCTGGATCAACGCCGATCCGCTCTGGCGGCGCATCGATCCGTTCCAGCCGGGTGCGCGTGAGGCGTGGATGGCCGCCTTGCAGTCCGACATCCAAACGATGCTCGGCGTCACGTAACGTTGAACTTGGGCCATGGTAGTCTGGTCTAGGGAGTAGTGGGAGTTACAAGAACATCAGGAGTAAGCCATGGCCAAGGGCCAGTCTCTGCAGGATCCGTTCCTCAACCAGCTGCGCAAGGAGCGCGTGCCGGTATCTATCTATCTCGTCAATGGCATCAAGCTGCAGGGTCAAATCGATTCCTTCGACCAATTCGTTGTCCTGCTGAAGAACACCGTGAACCAAATGGTCTACAAGCACGCCATCTCGACGGTCGTTCCCGCCCGCAACGTGCGTTTGCCCTCGCCCGAAGAGCCTGAAGGCGGAGTCGATCCGGCCCCTGCCGATTGATGCCGCTGCGGCTTCGATACACGCGTGTTTGAGCGGCCTCGCGGCGGCGAGCGCGCCGTGCTCGTGCGCTTGGGTCTTGGCGGTCCGGTGGATCCCGAGGATCTCGAAGAGTTCGAGCAGCTCGCCCGCTCGGCAGGCGTGTCCGAATGCATGTCCATCACCGGGCGTCGCGAGCGACCGGACCCGCGGTATTTCGTCGGTAGCGGCAAGGCTGAGGAGATCCGTCAGGCCGCGGCAGAGTTCTGCGCCGAGGTCGTCCTCGTCGATCATGCGCTCTCGCCGAGCCAGGAACGCAACCTCGAGAAACTCACGGGCCTGCGGGTGCTCGACCGCAATGCGCTGATCCTCGATATCTTTGCGCAACGCGCCCGTAGCCACGAAGGCAAACTCGAAGTGGAGCTGGCGCAGTTGCGCCACCTCTCCACCCGTCTCGTGCGGGGCTGGACGCATCTTGAGCGGCAAAAGGGCGGTATCGGCCTGCGTGGACCGGGTGAAACCCAGCTCGAGACCGACCGACGGCTGCTCGGCGAGCGAGTCCGAGTGCTGGGCAAGCGGCTTGAGAAGCTCAAGCAGCAACGCGAGACGGGGCGCCAGCGTCGGGTAGAAATTCCCATCCCCTCTGTGGCGCTCGTCGGCTACACGAATGCGGGCAAGTCGACGCTGTTTCGATCGCTGACTGGCGCTGATGCCTACGTCGCCGATCAGCTCTTTGCCACCCTCGATCCGTTGGTTCGGCGCGTGATGCTGCCGGGCGGCAGCCCGGTGGTGCTCGCCGATACCGTGGGGTTCATCCGCGAATTGCCCCATGAACTCGTCGCCGCGTTCCAGTCGACCCTGACCGAGGCTCGCGAGGCGACCTTGTTGCTGCACGTGATCGATGCCAGCGATCCGCGTCGTGACGAGCGCATCGACCAGGTCAACGCCGTGCTCACTCAGGTGGGGGCGGGCGAGATTCCGCAGATCCGCGTTTACAACAAGATCGATCGGCTGGAAGGCAGCCCGCGCATTGAGCGTGATGGCCACGGCCAGGTGTCGAGCGCTTGGATATCCGCCGCCAAGCGGCAGGGCCTCGAGGAGTTGCTGTCTGCCATCGCCGAGCGCCTGTCGCGTTTTGCCCGACTGCGCCGCGTCGTGGTGCCACCGCAGCGCGCGGGTGCGGTGCGGGCTCGGCTCTTTGCCGCAGGCGTGGTCCGTGGCGAAGAATCGCTGCCCGATGGTGGCGTCGCCTTGCTGGCTGAGTTGCCCGATGGCGAGATCGGGGAACTCGGGCGGATCCCCGGCGTCGAAGTCGCCGACTGCAGCGATGCAGGCCAAACTTGTGCGCCAGACGGGGGGTACCTACAATCTGCCTCATCTGCGCGCCACCCCTAGTCTCCCTACCCGGCGCCCAAAAAATTTATGGCATGGAACGAACCAGGCGGAAGCCCGAAAAACCCTTGGGGAAAGCGACCCGGCAAGTCCGGTGACGACGCTTTCCGCAAATTCCAGCGCAAGCTGGACAACATCATGAAGGGCGGTGGCCCCGGCAACGATGACGGTGGCAGCGGTGGCACGGGCGGCGGCGGTCCGGAACAGATGCTCGGCGACAATCGCACGCCTTACATCATCGCGGGCATCGCGGTGCTGTTCTGGGCGTACCAGAGTTTCTTCACCATCGACCAGGCCGAGCGGGGCGTCGTCCAGCGATTCGGTCAGTTCGTCGCCGTGCGTGACCCGGGCCTCGGGTTCCACTTCTGGCCGATCGAGCGTCTGACCAAGGTAAACACGCAGCAGGTCAGCAGCGTGAACTACACCGCCAAGGTGCTCACGCAGGACATCAACCTCATCGACATGTCGCTCGCGGTGCAGTACCAGTTGCGCGATCCGGTGAAATTCCTCTTCCAGGTCAAGGACCCCGAACAGACGCTGCGCGAAGTCGGCGAAATGGCGATCCGCGAAGTGGTAGGCCGCAGCACGCTCGAGGAAATTCTGATTTCCAAGCGCGAGCAGGCGACAACCCGAACCAAAGATCTCATCCAGCGGACGCTCGACCAGTACGGCACGGGCATCGTCATCTCGAGCGTCAACCTGACCGACATCCAGGTGCCGAGCGACGTGCGCCCTTCGCAGGAAGACGCCAACAAGGCGATCGCCGACAAGGAGCGACTCGTCAAAGAAGCCGAGGCCTACGCGAGCGGCATCCTGCCGGTCGCCGAAGGTGCGGCCTTACGCCAGTTGCAGGAGGCCGAGGGTTATCGCGCCCAGGTCGTCGCAGTGGCCGAAGGTGAGGCCCAGCGCTTTACCCAGCTTGTGTCGCAGTACGAAAAGTCGCCGCGGGTGACGCGCGATCGACTCTACATCGAGACCATCGAGAACGTGCTCGGGCGCTCGCAGAAGGTCGTCGTCGATACTAAGGGCAACAACCAGATGCTGTACCTGCCGCTCGATAAGTTGCTCGAGCAGCAGCGCAAGAACGGCGAGGCGGAGATTTCGGTCGTCGCGCCGCGAGCCGGTGCAGCCGAGGATTCACCGCCGCAAACTGACCCGCGCGCGCGGACGGAGCGCTGAGATGCCGCAGTCCATCCAGAAAATCATGGCCGCCATCGGCGCGTTAGGTTTCATCATCAGCCTATGTACGTTCACGGTTTCGGAGAACGAGCTGGCGATTCGCAGTCAGTTCCGCGAGATCGTTGGCACCGGCTACGGTCCGGGTCTGCACTTCAAGTGGCCGATCGACACCATCCGCAAGTTCGAGCGGCGCATCGTCTCGCAGAGTTTCGAGGGGGAGACCTTCCTGACGAGCGAGAATCGGGGCCTGATCGTCGATTACTACGTCAAGTGGCGCATCAAGGACGCGGCACGTTACTCGCAGGCTTTCGGCAACGATCAGGGCGCCGCGGGTCAGCGTCTCGCGGATATTGTCAAAGATGGCATCAAGAACGCGGTTGCTCAGCGCACGCTGCAAGAGATCGTGTCGGCTGAGCGGACGGCCTTCACCGGCGATATGTTCGATCGCGCGAGCAAAAGCGTGCAGAGCCTCGGTCTCGAGCTGATCGATGCGCGGGTGCAGAAGATCGGCCTGCCGCCCGACGTCGAGTCCCGTGTGTACGCGAGCATGCAGCAGAGCTTTAGTCGTTTGGCTCGTCAGCTGCGCGGTGAAGGTGAAAAGGAAGCCCTGCGCATCCGCGCCGAAGCCGATCGCAAGCGCACCGAGATTCTCTCGATCGCGGCACGCGATTCCTTGAAGATCCGCGGTGAGGGCGACGGTAAGTCTGCCGCGATTTACTCGGCGGCCTATGGACGCAATCCGGAGTTCTACGCGTTTTATCGCAGTATCCAGGCGTACAAGAATTCGCTCGGCAAGGAAGGCGACGTGATGGTGGTGTCCCCGGACAGCGACTTCTTCAAATATATGCGTAGTCCCGGCGGCAGCACGCGCTGACGCGGCGGCAGAGCGCGATGTCCGAAGGTCGTTTCGTCGTCGTCATCGGTACCCAATGGGGTGACGAGGGCAAGGGCAAAATCGTCGACCTGCTCACTGAGCAGGCGAGTGCCGTAGCGCGTTTTCAAGGCGGGCACAACGCCGGTCATACGCTTATCGTCGGCGGGGAAAAGACGGTCCTCTCGCTGATTCCATCCGGCATCCTGCGACCGCAGGTCACCTGCTTCATCGGCAATGGCGTCGTGCTCTCGCTTGAGGCGCTGCTGCGCGAAGCAGACATGCTGGTGGCGCGCGGCGTGCCCGTGTTCGATCGCTTGCGCATTGCACCCAACTGTCCCCTGATCCTGCCCTCGCATGTGGCCCTCGACAAGGCTCGCGAGCAGGCGCGTGGCGCCAATGCCATCGGTACGACGGGGCGAGGCATTGGCCCTGCCTATGAGGATAAGGTCGCGCGGCGCGCGCTGCGCGTGGCGGATTTGTTCCAGCGTGAGCGCTTTGCCGCCAAGCTCGGCGAGGTGCTCGACTTCCACAATTTCGTGCTGCAGCACTACTTCAAGCAGCCTGCGCTCGAGTTCCAGAAAATCCTCGACGAACATCTGGCGATGGCTGAGCGCGTCAAGCCGCTCGTCACCGACGTTACGCAGGAACTGCAGGCGCTGCGCGATGCCGGCGCCAACGTCATGTTCGAGGGTGCACAGGGCGCGATGCTGGACGTTGATCTCGGGACGTATCCGTTCGTCACTTCATCGAATACCACGGCGGGCTTTGCCGGTACCGGCACCGGGCTCGGGCCGCGCAACTTCGACTATGTACTCGGCATCGTCAAGGCATACACCACGCGTGTCGGGGCAGGGCCTTTCCCTACAGAACTCTTCGATGAGACGGGCGAGTACCTGCAGCGCGTCGGTCAGGAGTTTGGCGCCGTTACGGGTCGACGCAGACGTTGCGGCTGGTTCGACGCGGTGGCACTGCGTCGTTCAGTCATCCATTCGAGTATTTCCGGTCTGTGCATGACCAAACTCGACGTGCTCGACGGTCTCGACTCGATCCGTATCTGCACGGGCTATCGCGTCGCCGGCAGTGTCTCGACGATGCCGCCGTTGCTCGTCGAGGGGTTCGGTGATGTGGAGCCGGTCTACGAGGAGATGCCCGGCTGGAAGGGCACCACGTTCGGCGTGACCGACGAGGCCGGCTTGCCCGAGGAAGCCCGGGCGTATCTCGCGCGCATCGAGGCGCTGGTAGGCGTGCCCATCGATGTGATTTCTACGGGCCCCGACCGCGCGCAGACCATCGTTCGTCGACATCCGTTCGGTTGAGGGGGGCTCAGCGCATGCAGTCCCGTGGCGCATTGCGGCGAGTGATGTGGGCGGTGAGCCTGTGTGTGTCGCTGGGCGTGCTCGGCGCGGCGCGTCTCGAAGCCGCCTGCACCAAAGTCGAGCCTGGCTGGCTGTGGAACTACGACGGAGCCATCGCCGAGAAATATCGGATACGCATGACGCTTGTGTTCGGTACAGACGAGATCAAAGGCGTGTACTTCTACGGCAGTCAGTTGCGCGACCTGCGTCTGA
>CAISHQ010000095.1 GCA_903885195.1 uncultured Pseudomonadota bacterium
AACACCTGCTGGGCGTTGATCTCCTCGACCAGCGGGAACTCCGCAGCCGGCAACGTCGACAGGGTGAATCGGCTGCGGCCTGCGCGCACCACCAGTCGATCGCCTTCCACCGTCAGCGTAACCGTTACGCCCTCGGGTAGCGCCCGCAAGATGTCGAGCAACTTGCGACCCGGAACGGTGATGTCGCCCGGCGTCTGCACCGTCAACGCTATCGCGCTCACGAGTTCCACTTCGAGGTCCGTTCCCGTCACGGCGAGTTTGCCGTTGCGCGCGCTCAGCAACACGTTCGACAACACCGGCATGGTTTGGCGACGTTCGACGACCCCGATCACGTTTTGGACTGGACCGAGAATTTCTTCGCGAGTGGCTGTGAGTTTCATAGATCTCTTGAATGAGTATGAATCAAGAAGTAGTGATGGTTATAGAGCCGGTGGATAAGAGGATAACCCTGGAAACACCGGCATTTTCAGTACCTTGGAGCCTTGCGGGCAGTGCGTGAACCCGCGCATAACATTGGCACTCCCTGTGGACGGATTGTGAATGATTTTCCGCTCCAAAAACATCCACACCTTGTCCCCATCATCCTGTCAGGGTTCTCAACAGGTTCGAATAATCCTCGGCGATGCGCTGTTCGGTCTGGCGCAACTCCTTGATGCGGCGGCACGCGTGCAACACAGTCGTGTGATCGCGACCGCCGAAGGCTTCGCCGATCTCCGGCAAGCTGTGGCTGGTCAGTTCCTTCGCCAGCGCCATCGCCACCTGGCGGGGCCTCGCGATCGAGCGGCTGCGGCTCTCCGATAGCAGGTCAGACAGGGGGCAACGGAAGTAATGCGCAACGGTCTTCTGGATGTTTTCGATCGTGATCAGCCGCGCCTGTAGCGATAACAGATCCTTCAGAGCGTCCTTGGTGAAATCCACCGTGATTGGCTGACCCGTGAAACGTGAATTGGCGATCACGCGCCGCAACGCGCCTTCGAGCTCGCGAACATTCGAACGGATCCGCTTGGCAATGAACAGCGCCACGTCTTGGCTGAGCGTGACGCCAGCGGCCTCGCCTTTGCTGATCAAAATCGCCGCACAGGTCTCGAGCTCCGGCGGCTCGATGGCGACCGTCAAACCCCAACCGAAGCGCGACTTCAGGCGCTCCTCGAGCCCTTCCACCTCTTTCGGGTAACGATCGCAGGTCAAGATCACCTGCTGCTGGCCTTCGAGCAGGGCGTTGAAGGTGTGGAAGAATTCTTCCTGCGAGCGTTCCTTGCCTGCGAAAAATTGGATGTCATCGATCAGCAGCGCATCGAGCGAACGATACGCCGTCTTGAACTCGTTCATCTGGTTGTGTTGCAGCGCCTTGACCATGTCGCTGACAAACCGTTCCGAATGCACGTAGGCCACGCGTGCATCGGGATTACGAGCCTGAATCGCATGCCCTACGGCATGCATTAGATGGGTTTTTCCAAGCCCAACGCCGCCGTAAATAAAGAGCGGGTTGTACGCTTTCCCTGGATTTTCCCCCACCTGTTGCGCAGCCGCCTTGGCGAGTTGATTGCTCTTGCCGACGACGAAATTCTCGAACGTGGAGTCCGGGTTGAGTCGCCCGCCGACCACGAGACCTTTGCTGCGCCGGCTTCCCGAACTCGACACGTCGACGGTGGTGGCCGACGAGGCGGTGCTCACAGGCTCAGGACGAGATCCCACCTCGACGGTGACGATGGGCGCATCGCCCTGCACTTCGTTGCGTAACCACTCGCCGATGCGCGGCAGCAGGTTGGCGTTGACCCAGTCCACGACGAAGCGGTTCGGCGCGAGCAGCTTCAGCGCACCGTCGCCCTCGAGCGACTGCAACGGACGGACCCAGGTATTGAATTGCGACTCTGGCAGTTCGCTTTCCAGCGCGCGCGCGCAACGGTTCCACAGCGACGAGTCCACTGGCGTGCCTGCCTGCCGATCCGAAGGGTCAAAGGGGAGGCGAAGAATATACCGAGGGCGCAGCCTGTGGATATCTTTCGTGACTTGACACCCGCGAGGCCCCTGCTTACCCTCTGCGACCTTTTTTCGGTGACGCGACCATGAAACGCACCTATCAGCCCAGCAAAGTCCGCCGCGCTCGTACCCATGGCTTTCGGGCCCGCATGGCCTCGGCCAACGGCCGCAAGATTTTGGCCCGCCGCCGCGCCAAGGGCCGCAAGAAGCTGATCCCCTGATTCGGGACGAACCGTCCGTCCGACCCGTCAGCCGAGGCTTTCCCGCCTCCCGGCGCGTGTTACGGAAGACGGACTTCGATGCGGCCTACCGATTCGGGCGCCGCTTCCACGACTCCCATCTGTCGGTGACTGTACGTCCAAACAGTCTCGGCCATCCCCGACTCGGTTTGGCGATCGCCGCGAAAACCATCGGAAATGCCGTCGCCCGCAACCGACTTCGTCGCATAATTCGCGAGTCCTTCCGGCTGGCCCAGTCCGAGTTGCCTGCCGCCGACCTCATCGTCGGCGCGCGAGCAGCGGCCCGCGGCGCGCCGGCCACTCGAATTCGACAGAGCCTCGCGGGGCTCTGGCAAAAGGTAGCAACGACATGCGCGCCATCTTCCGCGCCTTGATCAGGGCATATCAGCTGCTCGTGAGTCCTCTGCTGGGCCCGCGATGCCGCTATCACCCGAGCTGTTCGCACTACGCGCTTGAGGCGCTCGAGACCCACGGCACCTGGCGCGGCAGCTGGCTGGCTGCCCGGCGCATCGGTCGTTGTCATCCCTTGCGCGAGGGCGGGTTCGATCCTGTCCCGCCACGCCAGCCCACTCACTGACCCATCGACGGATACGCAGATCGTGACTTCGACCAACGCTCGCATGTTTCTTTGGCTCGGCCTCGTCCTCGCGCTGTGGATCAATTACGAAACGTGGCAGCGCGACTACGCGCTGCCGGTCGTAACGACCCCCGCAGCGACTGCGACAGCGACGGCTCCCGGAGCCGCACCGACCGGGCTCGCCGCGAGCGTGCCCTCAAGTGCTGCGGCACCCATCGCACCAACTTCCGCGTCTGCCGCGGCGCCGACTCCCGCGTCCAGTGCAGGGGCCACTGTGCCGTCCTCGGCAAGCGCGATTCCGACCGCAAGTCCCGCGGCTGCGACGAACGCGACCTTGCGCGTCCTCACCGACGTACTCGATCTCGAAGTATCGCTACAAGGCGGTGATCTCGTTCGCGCCGACCTGCGTAGATACCCGCTCGTGAAGGGCGAGGACACGCGGGTGCGCTTGCTCAACCGCAATCCTCAGCAGTTCTATTATTTGCAGACGGGCCT
>CAISHQ010000096.1 GCA_903885195.1 uncultured Pseudomonadota bacterium
ACCAATCCCGCACGCAGCGGCCCTTACCTCTCGAGGCAGTGGTGCATCGACGCGTTCCCGCGCGCCGCGGCCGCCTTCCTGAACTCCACGCCGGAGCGCCTGCCTTGGGCGACGAAGATCGAGCGACCGGGCGTGATGGACCTGATCAGCGTGGGCGAGGTCTGCACGCGTCTCGACGAATTGCTAGCATTGCCCCCATGAAAGACATCCTCGTCCCCATCTCCCCGGGTGAATTGCTCGACAAGATCACCATCCTGCGCATCAAGTCGGCACGCATGACCGATGCCGATAAAGTGCGTAACGTCCGACTCGAACTCGACGTGCTCGAGAAAACCTGGCGTGACAGCGGGGCGGCCATACCCGAAGTCGCTGCCGACGAGACGGCTCTGCAGCGGGTCAACGAGGCGCTGTGGGACATCGAGGACAAGATCCGCGATAAGGAGCTTGCGCAGCAATTCGATGCGGAGTTCATCGAACTCGCCCGCGCGGTGTATGTCACCAATGACGAGCGAGCAGCCGTCAAGAAGCGCATCAACGTGGCGCTTGGCTCGCGAATCGTCGAAGAGAAATCGTACAAGCCCTACAAGCCCGCCTGATCGGCCGCTCGCGCCTGATCGCTCCGGATCGCGCCTGACGACGGCGGATCTTCAGGCCGGTCTGCGACGTCCGCGACTCAGCGTTGCAGCGTGTACTCGGCGCCGCAGTAGGGGCATTTCGCCCAGCCCGTCTTCTCGATCGGCAGGTACACCCTCGGGTGTGAATTCCACAGATGCATCTGCGGCATCGGACAGGACAGCGGCAGATCGAGGTTCGTGACCTCGTACTTGTTCTGCGCGTTTGGCTGGATAAGCGTGCTGGATGACATTGTGTTGAATTATACGCCGGAGCCGGGTCCGTCGCGGAAGGTCTCCGCCCAGATCCGACACACGCCCTCGCGCTCGGCAACGAACTCGCTGTCCGCGATGACGATACCCTCCTCGCGCAGCGACCGATGGTGACTGCGCGCCCGGTAGGCGCGATAGGCGCTGGTCAACTGATCGACCGTGTGCTGCGGCACAAGATCTCCCGAGGCCAGAGTCTCGAGCTGACGGATGGTGTCGGAAAACATCAGCACGATCGGCTGCTTCGCCGCCTCGCGCAGTGTCCAGTACTGCGCCAAAAACTCGATGTCGGCGATGCCACCTGCCCCCTGCTTGAGGTCAAACTCCCCCTCGCGCGCCTTCGACAACTCGCGACGCATGCGCTCACGCATGCTGCGGACTTCCTCGCGAAGGCTGTCGCGGCGTACAGCCTCGGTCAGCACACGACTGCGTACCGCTTCGAATTCGGCTCGCAATGGCGTTGAGCCTGCAACGGCTCGTGCATGCAGCAAGGCCTGATGCTCCCAGGTCCAGGCCTCCTGCCGCTGATACTCCTCGAAGGCTTCGATACGCGTGATCAGCATGCCGCCCTTGCCGCTTGGCCGCAGCCGCACATCGACTTCGTACAGACGCCCGGCAGCCGAGTGGACGGTGAGAATGTGCACGATACGCTGCGCGAGTCGTACGAAGAAAATCTGGTTGTCGATCGGTCGCTCGCCCGAGGTTTCCTGCTGATCGCCTCGTGAATCATGCAGAAAGACGAGGTCGAGGTCTGAACCATAACCAAGCTCGATGCCGCCCAACTTGCCGTAGCCCACGGCGCAGATGCGAACCTCGCGCAGGCTGCCGTCGACAGTATCCGTACATTGCGGCGTACCGAACTGCGCAGTCATCTGCGCCCAGGCTTGCTGCATGGCGCGCTCGATAATGAGTTCGGCGATGTCGGTCAGGCGATCCGAGACGCGCATCAGCGGCAGTCGGCCCGCGAGATCCGCTACAGCCACCTTGAACATCGCCGCACGTTTGAACTGCACGAGCGCCTCGACCAAGTGCTCCGGGTCGTCGTCGGCCACGCGGGCGAGGCGATCCTCGAGATCGGCGGCCAACTCTGCCCGGCCAGGCACATCGATCAGCGCGCGATCGTCGAGCAACTCATCGAGCAGCAACGGGTGTGCGGCCAGCTGCTGGACGAGAAAGTCCCCGCCGCGACACACGGTCAGAAAGCGGGCCCGAGCGACTGGGTTTTCGTTGAGCAGTGCGAAATACGACGAACGACCACCGATGGCCTCGAGCACACGCAGGATGCGCATCACGAGCGTGCGGCACTCGTCGTCGGCCGTCAGCGCCGCCAGCAATTCCGGCAGCAGCAACTGCAAGCGACGCATCGCCACCGTATCGAGGCGTCG
>CAISHQ010000097.1 GCA_903885195.1 uncultured Pseudomonadota bacterium
AGAAGATTCCTTCTTGTGCAGCCAACGCCCGAGCGGTCTCGAGAGCCTCGTCATCGCTGACCGGCACGATGCGGTCGACGACGCTGCGATCGAGGACCTTCGGCACGAAGTCCGGCGTCCAGCCCTGGATCTTATGTGGCGCGAAGCTGCCGCCTGCCAGCAGTGACGCATTCTGCGGTTCGGTGGCGACGATATGTACTTCGGGCCGCGCGAGCTTCAGCGTCTGACCGACACCTGAGAGCGTTCCGCCGGTGCCCCAGCCCGAAACAAAGAAATCGAGCCGGCGACCGGCGAAGTCGCGCAGGATTTCAGGGCCGGTGGTGTTGCGATGGTAGGCAGGGTTTGCCTCGTTCTCGAACTGACGAGACAGGAACCAGCCGTGCTTGGCCGACAGCTCCTCAGCCTTGCGCACCATCCCCGAGCCGCGTTCCGCAGCGGGCGTGAGAATGACCTTGGCGCCGAGCGCTCGCATGATCTTGCGGCGCTCGATGGAGAAGGTTTCGACCATCACGGCGACGAACGGGTAGCCTTTCGCCGCGCAGACCATGGCCAGCGCGATGCCGGTGTTGCCCGAGGTCGCCTCGACCACGGTCTGTCCAGGGCGCAATGTGCCACGGCGTTCGGCGTCTTCGATGATCGCGATGGCGAGCCGATCCTTGACCGAATGCAGCGGGTTGAAGGCCTCGCACTTGACGTACATCGCGACGCCGGAGGGGGAGAGCCGGTTGATGCGCACGATGGGGGTGTTGCCGATCGTGCTGAGGATGCTGTCGTGGATCATGTGCGAAGGATGTGCCGATCGCGGCTGGAATTCGAGCCGCAAGCGCTATAGGCGCATAACCCCTCGTTATGGGGCGCAGGATCGTTATCATTTGCCACCCATGGCGGAGCGATTGCAAAAGGTTCTGGCGGGACTCGGTCTCGGGTCCCGTCGCAGCATCGAGGAGTGGATCCGCGAGGGTCGCGTGACCGTGAACGGTCAGGTCGCCGAGCTTGGCCTGCGCATCGGGCCGGAGGATCGAGTGCTGCTCGATGGGCGTCCGATCGCGATCGACTCCGCCTTGCAGCAGGGCGCAGCAGCCCTGCCCGTCGTGCTCGGTTATCACAAGCCCGTAGGTGAAGTGACCACGCGGCAGGACCCGCAGGGACGACCCACCGTGTTCGACCGACTGCCACCGCCGCCACAAGGCCGGTGGATCGTGGTGGGTCGTCTCGACGTGAATACCTCGGGGCTGCTGCTCTTCACCACGGATGGCGATCTCGCCCACCGGCTGATGCACCCTTCATCCGAGGTGGAGCGCGAGTACCTCGTTCGCGTGCGTTCGCACCCCACGGCGGCGGCTCTCGCGCGGCTGCGCGAGGGTGTGCAGCTGGAGGACGGTTGGGCGCGCTTCGATCGGCTCGAGGCCGAGCAGGCCTCGGACGGTCATGCCTGGTATCGCTGCATCCTGCACGAAGGTCGCAACCGCGAGGTTCGTCGTCTGTGGTCGGCGGTCGGTCACGAGGTCAGCCGACTGATGCGCTTACGCTATGGACCCGTTCGCTTGCCGGATGATTTGCGCCCCGGTCAGGCGCGCGTACTGCCCGATGCGCTCGTCGCGCAACTGCAGGGTGAGTGAGATTCCGGCGAGGTGATTGCCTATCGAAGCCGCTTGACGAGTAGTACGACGGCAAGCACCACGGCTCCCGCGAGCACGCCGACGATGCCATCGAGCAGAACGGCGAGCAGGCCCGCCGCGTGAGGCAGGAAAGGCAGGGCATGGGTCAGAATGCCGCCGCCGACCAGGAACATCGCCACCGTGCCGACGACACCTAGGGTCGCCATGAGTTTGGGCGCCGTGGCGAGCAGCCCTGCGCCGAGTGAGCGCGCCAACTTTGCGCCCAATCCTGTTCCGCTGCGGCGCACGAGGTGCGCGCCGGCGTCATCGAGTTTGACGATACCGGCGACGAGTCCGTAGACGCCAATCGTCATCAGTACTGCGATCGCCACCAGCACGCCCACGCGTGTGCCGAGCGGCGCATCCGCGACCGTGCCCAGCGTGATGACGATGATTTCGGCTGACAGAATGAAATCGGTACGGATCGCGCCTTTGATCTTGTCGCGCTCGAACGCGACGAGATCGACGGATGGGTCGGCTGCGGCTGCGCTGAGCGCGGCATGCTCAGCGTCGCTCTCGCTGCGGCTGTGCAGCCAGCGATGCGCGAGCTTCTCGCAACCTTCGTAGCAGAGGAACAAGCCGCCCACGACCATCAGCGGCGTCACCAGCCACGGCGCGAGGTAGCTGATCAAGAGCGCTGCGGGCACGAGGATCGCCTTGTTGATCATCGAGCCCTTGGCCACCGCCCAGACCACGGGTAACTCCCGCGCGGCCTGCACTCCGCTGACTTGCTCGGCGTTTACGGCGAGATCATCGCCAAGCACGCCTGCGCTTTTCTTGGCTGCGACCTTGCTCAGTACCGCGACATCGTCGAGTACCGTGGTGATGTCATCGAGCAGCGCGAGCAGACTGGCACCGGCCATCAGGAACTCCAGTTCAAGGGTTCATCGAGTTTACCCGGCAGCACAGCCTCGAGGTGACGCAAAAAGCGCTGCGGCAAGGCCTCGCGCTCGTGCAGGACGACCGACTCGATGCGCCAGAGCACGTTCCCCGCTCGTCCCTGCATGCGCGTCCAGGGTTGCCACTCGGCATGGCTCGTCCACGTGTAAGTCGAGGGGAGGTGCGTCAGGCGATCATCCAGCAGATCCCCCGTGCGGCAGATCCACGCATCGATCGACAACTCGTTGCGGTGCTTGCCTGCGGCGTCGGTGAGACGGGTTGCGGCGTGACGGGTGATCCAGGTGCGCTCACCGAGCGTACGGAACGCGAGCCTTGGCGGCTTGCCGAGCGAGGTGTTCTCGAAGCCCGCGCCGACACTCACCTCGGGGCCGCGCACCGTGAGTACCGAGCGCGAGGGCGATCCGCGCCACGGTGGAACCTCCAACTCTTCACCCGTGTAGGGATTGCGCCAGCGGGAGAGGTACTCGTCGCGCTCGGCATCGACGTAGAACATCCAATTGCGTGAGCGTTCCTCGAGGCTGCCATCTTCGAGCAGTCGCGAAATTCTTTGGGTTACGCCCTCGACACGATAGAGCGCGCGACCGAACTCGCCCGGCGGCAGCCCCGCGCCCGGGATGACGCCGTACACGGTGCCCGGGTTCCAGGTGTAGGTGACGACGCCTGACAGGTCGCCCAGCAACTTGCCGACCGTGCGGACGTTGAAGGCGGCATCGTCGAGCGGCACGCTGCGCACGGTGGCGGCGTTTGTAGCCGTGGTGACACCCGTGGCGGCGAGCGCCAGTGCTCCCTGCAAAAGTGTCCGGCGCGTGGGGTCGGAAGGTTGGCGCATGGCGTGTGGTCACGGAGCAGGCAAAGGTGGCAGCATCCTGCCATGAATTGGCTGCGGCGTACCCGACAGGCGTTTTGGGGCATGGTATTTGCCGCGCTGTGGCGACGCACGCGAGAGTCGGGCGAGACGCCGCCGCCCGCCTTCAGTCTGCTGATCCGCGGTGGCACGGTGTACGACGGCAGCGGTGGTCTGCCGCGAGTCGCCGACATCGGCATCGTCCGCGATCGGATTGCAGCCATTGGTGATCTCGGCTGGATGAACGGACGGGTGGAGATCGGCGCGCGCGGGCTCGCGGTGGCGCCCGGTTTTATCAATTCGTTGTCGTGGGCGACCGAGTCGATCATCGAGGATGCGACGGCCGAGAGCGATATGCGTCAGGGCGTGACGCTCGAGGTTTTCGGTGAGGGTCTCTCGATGGGGCCATTGAACGCCAGCATGCGAGGCGATCTGCGACTGCGACGGCTGGGCAGTCGCTATCCGCTCGATTGGAACACGCTCGGCGAGTATCTGGAGTTTCTTGAAAAACGCGGTGTCGGCGTCAACGTGGCCTCGCTCGTGGGCGCGACGACCGTGCGCATTCACGAGCTCGGCCATGCCGACCGCAGCCCTAACGCGCGCGAGCTCACACGCATGCAGGGGCTGGTGCGTCAGGCCATGCTCGAAGGGGCGCTCGGGGTCGGATCTTCTCTCATCTATGCTCCCGCGGCGTTTGCAGCGCCCGCGGAGTTGCAGGCACTCGCGCTCGCTGCAGCGGAGTACGGGGGAGGGTACTTCTCGCATGTGCGCAGCGAGTCAACGCAGCTGCTGACCGCCATCGACGAGTTGATCGACATCGCCCGCGCGACGCGCGAGCACGCCGAGGTCTGGCACTTCAAGGCGGCGGGCCGCAGCAACTGGCCCTTGCTCGATGCGGCGGTCGCGCGCATTGAGGCGGCCCGCGCTCAGGGGCTGGACGTCAGTGCCAACGTGTATCCATATCTCGCAGGCGCGTCCGGTTTCGATGCGGCGATGCCGCCGTGGGTACAGGAAGGCGGCACGGCACAGTGGCTCGCGCGTTTGCGCGACCCGCAGCTCCGGGCGCTGGTAGTCAAAGAAATCGACGATCTCGCGCCCACCTGGGAGAGCCTGTATACGGCGGCGGGCTCAGCGGAAAATGTGCGACTGCTCGGCTTCCGCCGCGCCGAGCTGCAGTCGCTGACCGGCCAGACTCTCGCCGCGATTGCCTCGGCCCGCGGTCGCTCGCCGGCGGAAACGATCGTCGACCTTGTGCTCGAAGACCAGAGTCGGGTGCATGCGGCCTACTTCATGATGTCCGAGGACAACCTGCGTTCGCTGTTGCGATTGCCGTGGGTCACACTGTGCTCGGATGAAGAGGCGCTCGCGCCCCGCGGTGCTTTTCTGCAGCACGCACCGCATCCGCGAGCCTATGGCGCCTTCGCTCGATTTCTTGGGCACTACGTGCGTGACGAGGCCCTGCTGCCGCTGGCGGAAGGGATCCGTCGACTCACGGCCTTGCCGGCCGCGAACCTGCGGCTCGTGGATCGAGGCTGTCTCAGGCCCGGTGCGTTCGCCGATGTGGTTGTCTTCGACCCGGCCGACATCGCCGATCACGCGACCTATGCCGCCCCGCACCGCTTCGCCAGCGGCATGCGGCACGTGTTCGTCAATGGTCAGGCGGTCTTGCGCGAGGGTGTCGCGACGGGTGCGAGGCCTGGGCGCTTCGTGCGCGGGCCGGGGTTCGCGGGCGCAAGCGCCGACACACGCAAGTTGGTGGCGCTCGACGATCTGCCGCAGGCGGCGGGCTAGCGAAACTTGTCCGGCCGCAGCACCTCGACGTCCTGCACCCACATGACGATGGCGTAGTGCTCGTAGTACTTCTCGCGTAATCGAGACAGCAGCCGCTCGGCGAGCGGCGTGTCGCAGACGATCTCGACGCGGATGTTGCTGCTGTGTCCCCAATGCGAGGCGCGCACGCCCTTGTCGCCTCGGCCCCGAACATCGGAGATCGTGTAGCCACCCACGCCTTCGGCCTCGATCTCGCGGACGAGATCGCGCTCGAGGTTGGCTTCGGTGATGACGGTGAGCAGTTTGCGGTGAGAGGCCGCTACGCCGGTCATGGGGAACCTCCAAGGAGCCACTCGACCCCGCGTTGGTAGAGCGGGATGCCGAGCAGGATGTTGAACGGGAAGGTGATGGCCAGCGCCGCAGTCAGCGACAGGGCCGGGTTGGCTTCTGGGACGGCTGAGCGCATGGCTGCCGGAGCCGCGATATAAGAGGCACTGGCGGCCAGGGTGGCCAACAGCAGCGTGCCGCCCACCGATAAACCCATGAACATGCCGAAAATAGCGCCGATCATCGCGAAAAATGGCGGGATCAGGAGGGCAAAAGCGACCATGAAGGCGCCATGTCGACGAAAGCCACCAAGGTGATCTGCAGCGATCAGGCCCATTTCGAGCAGGAATAGGGCGAGAATTCCCTTGAACAGGTCGAAAAAGAGCGGTGTAAGGGGTTCTATGCCCGTTGGCCCCGCCACGCCGCCGATCGCAAGCCCGCCGAGCAGCAGCAACACGCTGCGACCGAGCAGGACTTCGCGACCAATCTCGCTCCATGGGGCGCCGGCCTTCAGCCCGCGCGCGAACAGAATGCCGAGGATGATCGCGGGCACTTCGAGCACCACGAGCAGCAGCGGCAACTGCGCCTCGTAGGCGATGCCCGCGCTGGCGACATACGCCACCGCCACCGCAAAGGTGCCCACGCTGACCGACCCGTAGTGGGCGGCAACCGCAGCCGCGTTGCTGCGATCGAGGCGGCCGATGCCCCGCAGGATGGCGAAGGCGATCACGGTCAGCAGAACGCCCAGAACCAAGGTCAGGCCGATGTCCGCGGCCAGGGTTCCGACCGACTGGCGGGCGAGCTCGATGCCCCCCTTCATGCCAATCGACAGTAGCAACAAAGTACTGACGAACTCGTAAATCGCAGGCGGCAGGCGCAAGTCGGCCTTCAGCACCCCCGCAAGCAGCCCGAGGGCGAAGAACAGAACGATCGGATCCATGCCAAAAACCTTCCCTATGCCATTGACACTGCAGGCCGCCGAAATCAGAATGCGCGGCTCATTTGACGCGGAGGGGTACCCAAGCGGCCAACGGGAGCAGACTGTAAATCTGCCGGCTTACGCCTTCGTAGGTTCGAATCCTACCCCCTCCACCAAACGAGTGGGAGTTGCCAGGAAGGTTGAATTTAGGCGTATGCCGTCAGTAGCGGATCCTGCGGGCTCACCCACAAGTATCAAAGCGGGTGTAGTTCAATGGTAGAACCTCAGCCTTCCAAGCTGATGACGTGGGTTCGATTCCCACTACCCGCTCCAGGTTTCGGCTCACGTAGCTCAGTCGGTAGAGCACGTCCTTGGTAAGGACGAGGTCACCGGTTCGATTCCGGTCGTGAGCTCCAGTCAAGATTAGACATTGCAGGTTTTCTTAGGAGAAGCAGACGTGTCCAAGGAAAAATTCGAACGCATCAAGCCGCACGTGAACGTTGGGACGATTGGTCACGTTGACCATGGTAAGACGACGTTGACGGCGGCGTTGACGAAGGTGATGGCGGAGACTCACGGTGGTGAGTTCAAGGCCTACGACCAGATTGACAAGGCGCCTGAAGAGAAGGCGCGCGGCATCACGATTTCGACGGCTCACGTGGAGTACCAG
>CAISHQ010000098.1 GCA_903885195.1 uncultured Pseudomonadota bacterium
CCGCTCGTGGCGATGCCGAACCCGTTCTACCAAATCTACGAGGGCGCGGCGCTGCTCGCGGGCGCCGAGCCGCTCTTCATCGATACACCCGCCGAGCAGGGCTTCTTGCCCGATCTCGATGCCGTGCCCGCTGCGGTATGGGATCGGGTGCAGTTGCTGTATCTCTGCAGCCCCGGAAACCCCGGCGGTGCCGTGATGAGCGTGGCGCAGTGGCGCCGCGCACTGGAACTCGCTGAACGGCATGATTTCATCATCGCCGCCGACGAATGCTACGCCGAGCTCTACCCCGACGAGGCCGCGCCGCCGCCCTCGCTCCTCAACGCGGCGTTGGCTGCAGGACACACGGGCTTCGAGCGCTGCATCGTCTTTCACAGTCTCTCCAAGCGCTCGAGCCTGCCCGGTCTGCGCTCGGGCTTCGTCGCGGGCGATCGGCGGCTGCTCGAGAAGTTCCTGCTCTATCGCACCTACCACGGCAGCGCGATGCCCGAGCCCACCCAGCGCGCCAGTATCGCCGCATGGAATGACGATGCACACGTGCGCGAGAACCGCGCGCTCTATCGCGAGAAGTTCGCGCGTGTGCTGCCGATACTCGCAGAGTGCTTCGATGTCAGCCTGCCGCAAGGCGGCTTTTATCTTTGGCCACAAGTCGGCCGCGACGATGCCGAGTTCACGCGCGAGCTTTTCGCCGCAACGAACGTGACCGTCGTGCCGGGTTCTTATCTCTCCCGCGGCGCTGCCGGCGCAGGCCGCGTGCGAATCTCGCTCGTGGCGAGCGTCGAAGACTGCGTCGAGGCCGCCCACCGTATTGCCCGCTTTGTCAAAGGATCGACCCCATGACCGACCATACCGCCCTCCAGTCCCTCATCGAAGCGGCGTTCGAGCAGCGCGCCGAGATCACCCCGAAGAGCATCTCGCGCGAACTGCGCGTGGGGCTCGATGAAGCCCTCGATCTGCTCGACAGCGGTCGTGCTCGGGTCGCTGAAAAGAAAGACGGCAACTGGGTGGTCAACGATTGGCTGAAGAAAGCCGTGCTGCTGTACTTCCGTGCCTGGGACAACAAGCTCATCGAGGGCGGACACACGCGCTTCTTCGACAAGGTGCCGCTCAAATACGCCGCGATGGACGAAGCGAGCCTGCGCGCGAGCGGCACACGCGTCGTGCCCGATGCCATCGTGCGCAAGGGGTCGTACGTCGGCCCCAACGTCGTGCTCATGCCCTCGTTCGTGAACATCGGTGCCTACGTCGACTCCGGCACCATGGTCGACACCTGGGCGACTGTCGGCTCCTGCGCGCAGATCGGCAAGAACGTGCATCTGTCGGGCGGTGTCGGCATCGGTGGGGTACTCGAGCCGCTGCAGGCGGCACCCACCATCATTGAAGATCACTGCTTCATCGGCGCGCGCTCGGAGATCGTCGAGGGTGTGATCGTCGAGGAAGGCGCGGTGATCTCCATGGGCGTGTTCATCGGCCAAAGCACGCGCATTTATGACCGCGAAACGGGGCGCATCACGCAGGGTCGCGTCCCGTCCGGTGCCGTTGTCGTGCCGGGCAACCTGCCGTCAAAAGACGGCAGTCACTCGCTTTACTGTGCGGTGATCGTCAAGCGGGTCGATGCGCAAACACGCGCCAAGACCTCGATCAACGAACTGCTGCGCACGACCGACTGAACCCCAGTCAACGGCGCCTCAGAAGCTCGCCGAGATCGAGGCCGAGTAGCTGACTTCGCGATCGTAGCGGTTGAAGAACACCTTGTTCGCGCCCCGCTGCTGAAACTCCTCGTACCCGGTGCGCAGGAGGTTGCGCGCCTCGAACTTGAGCTCGACATCGCGGCCGAACAGGCTCAAGCCCTGGCGCACCACGAAGTCGATGTTGATGCCCGGCGATTCGACCACATCGGGCAATCCCGCCGCGCCGCGGCTGAACACCCGATCCGATGCATAGGACACGAGTAGCGTCTGCTGCGAGAGACTCTCACGATCCTCGAGACCGATCTGCAGGTTGACCAGATGGTTGGACTGTCCCGTCAACTGCGTGCCGTCAACGAAGAAGTTGCTGGCCGGCTGCGGGGTCGTACCGAACACGTTGGTGATGTCACCCGCACCCACCTTGATCGACGAGTCTGACCAGGTGTAGTTCGCGATCAAAACGCCCCGCCGCGAGGCAAAGAAGGCGTTGTCGAAGACGAGATCCATATCGACGTACTTCTGCGACTCGAACTCCACGCCGTACAGCGTCGCCTCCGGGGCGTTCGCGAAGCTCGTCACCGGCGAGTTGTCGTTGAAACCGGTGAAGGCCTCGATCGGCCTGTCGATCTGCTTGTAGAAGCCCGCCACTGCGAGGCGCTGCTCGGGGGCGAAGTACCACTCGTAGC
This sequence comes from uncultured Pseudomonadota bacterium, assembly GCA_903885195.1. GTDB lineage: Bacteria > Pseudomonadota > Gammaproteobacteria > Steroidobacterales > Steroidobacteraceae > UBA964. Next base: position 2,372 of record CAISHQ010000098.1, read on the forward strand.
GCAACTCGGCATTGGTGAACTCGCTGTCGACGAGCAGCGGATTGCCGCGATAGGCCCGGTTGCTCTCCGGGTCGAAGTACGCCTGGAACATCAATTCGCGGAACTGTGGCCGGGCGATCGTCTTCGAGCCATTCAAACGCAGCTGCATGTCATCGCCAAACTTGTAGGTCAGCGTGACGGCAGGCAACACGTAGTCATTCTCTAGGTTGGTGCCCGCCTGCGAGGTCGAAGCCGTCTTGAACACCTGCAACGGGTTCACGAGCTGCTCAGCCTTCTCATAACGCGCGCCCGCACTGAGTTCGAAGCCCTCGACGAGCTCCGTCTGCAGTTGCAGATAGGCGGCGTTGGTCTGCATCTCGGCCGCAAACGCCGGATCGGTCTCGGTCGATTCGACCATGCCGATCTTGTAGTACTGGATCACCGCCTTACCGAGCAGATAATCCGGTCGGAACATGGCTACACCACTTGGAAAGTCCGAGGGCGCCACCACCAGGAATTCACGACGCTTGGACTCACGGTCGGTCTTGCTGAAATCGTATCCGCCCGAGACGAAGGTCGACGGCGTCACTTCCCAGGTCAGATCGAGACCGTACGAGAACAGATCTTCGCTGAGGTCGGAGAACGCGACACGCGCAAAGCCGGTCTGGCCGTTGTCGAGCCGGTTGATGAAATACTGTCCGTACGGACTCGCTTCGATATTCGAGCGTGAGTAGCCAAGGCCCATCTCGAACGGGGCCTCGCGCGAGGAGTTGGCGAAGGCGATGCGGGCATCGATCTTGACCGGATCGAGATTGAAGCCGCCTGTCAGCTGCGTCGACCACAGCTGGCGCTCGTACCAACCGGTTTCCTGCTCGCGGAAGTCGAAGGTAGGACGCTGGTTGTTCTGCTTGCCCTCGGCAAGGCTCGTGCGCTTCAGCGTGTCGCGCACGATCAAATTCGTCCAGCGGATGCGGTTTCCCTCACCGTACTCGTACGCGAGGCCGGCAAGGCCGTTGATGACGATACGATTCTCGCTGACCACCTTGCGATAGTCCTTGTCGAGGCGCGAGAGATCCGCGCTCGCGGGCGACTGCTCGATGATATCGCGCGTCTTCCAGCTGTTGCTGTAACCCGCGGTGGCGATGAACCCGAGGTCACCGTCATCGAGCGACTTCGAG
>CAISHQ010000099.1 GCA_903885195.1 uncultured Pseudomonadota bacterium
GCAAACTGTTCGTCGATTACCTCTCCTCGCTCAAGCGTGACCGGATTCGCCGCAAGCTCGAAAAAGAGCGTCGCGAGCGGGGTCCGCAGTCGACGGCAGCCAAGGTCCCCGCAGGCGCCGCGCTCGCGCCTTAAGCGCAGCGCTCTCGCCCCAAGCGCAGCACCGCAGGTTCGTCCTTCATGCGTATCGTTTTCGCCGGCACGCCGGAGTTCGCCGTGCCCCCGCTCGTAGCACTGCGAGCCTCGCGGCACCAGGTGGTCGGCGTGCTGACCCAGCCGGATCGGCCGGCCGGTCGCGGACGCAAGCTCACCACGAGTGCGGTCAAAGATTTCGCGCTGCAACAGGGACTGCCGATCGCGCAACCGCAGACGCTGCGTTCTGCCGAAGGGCGCGAGTCGCTCGCGGATTGGCAGCCCGATGTACTCGTGGTGGTTGCCTACGGACTGATACTGCCCGGCGAAGTCCTCTCGATGCCGCGCTTCGGCTGTCTCAACATCCACGCCTCGCTGTTGCCCCGCTGGCGCGGCGCCGCCCCAATCCAGCGCGCCATTCTGGCCGGTGACGAGTACACCGGCGTCACATTGATGCAGATGGACGCGGGACTCGACACGGGACCGATGTTGCTGCAGCGTCGCGTGGCGATCGGCGCCGACGTTGATTCGGCGGCCTTGCATGCCACGCTCGCGCAAGTCGGCGCCGAAGCTTTGCTCGAGACGCTGGATGGACTGGAGACGGGCACGCTCGCGGCGCAGCCGCAGCCTTCGTCCGGCGTGACCTACGCGGCGAAGATCGACAAGGCCGAAGCACGCATCGACTGGCAGCACGACGCCATCGACATCGCGCGTCGTGTGCGGGCATTCCGTCCGTGGCCAATCGCCGAAACCTCCCAGCGCGGTGAACAGGTGCGGATCCACGAGGCCGTCGTGATCGGCGATGCCGAAGCGGGACGAGCCGCAGGAACCGTGCCGGGCACGCTGCTTGGGCTGCGTGCCGATCGGCTGCTCGTCGCCTGCGGGCGTGACTGCCTCGGCATCGGTGTGCTGCAGCGGGCCGGTCGACGCAGCGTTACCGCGCGGGAATTCGCCAACACGGTCGGAGCGCTGACGGAGTCATTTCAATGATCAACGAATCGCAGACAAGCCTCGCGCCCGGCGCCGCCACTCTGGCTGCCGCCGTCGCGGCCGTCTCGCGTGTGGCGCACGATGGTCGCTCCGCCGATGTGGCGCTGCAGGACGCCGAATCACGCGCCGATCGCGCCGCCGTACGCGCCATCGCACTTGGTACGATGCGTTGGTATCTGCGTCTCGCACCGGCGCTCGGCTCTTTAGTGAGTCGACCGGCTGCGGAGATGGATCCGTTGCTGCGCGCCCTGCTCATCACAGCGGCGCATCAGATCGAGTATTCGCGCGGGGCACCCGAAGTCAGCGTCCATCTGGCTGTGGATGCGGCCCGAGCCTTGGGGCTCGCGCGGGCCACCGGCTTCGTCAATGCGGTGCTGCGCCGCTTCGTGCGCGAGCGCGAAGCCTTGCTCGCCGCCACCGATGCGGATCTGGCGACCCGCACGGCGCATCCCGACTGGCTCGTGCGACGGCTTGGCGAGGCCTGGCCGGCGCAGTGCGAAGCGATTCTCGAGGCCAACAACCGCCATCCGCCGATGGTATTGCGCGTGGCCGAGTCTGGCGGCGCATCGCGTGCCGAGTACCTTCGCGAGCTCGCTGCGGCGGGGCGTGCCGCAGGATCGATCGAGTGGCTGTCGCAGGCCATCGAGCTCGAGCATTCGGTGGCCGTCAGCGCGCTGCCGGGTTTTCGAGAGGGGCGCGTGTCGGTGCAGGACTCGGCTGCGCAACTGGCCGCCGTGCTGCTTGCGGCGAAGGCCGGTCAGCGCGTGCTTGATGCCTGCGCGGCGCCGGGTGGCAAGACCGCGCATATCCTGCAGCGCGATCCTGGAGTGTCGCTGCTCGCGGTGGACTCGGACGCCGAACGCCTCGCGATGGTGACGAGCACGCTCGCCCGCATTGGTCTGCGTGCCGATTGTCGCGTCGCTGATCTGGCTCTGCCCGAGGCCGTGGCCGATCTGCCGCCGTTCGAGCGCATCCTGCTCGATGCACCGTGCTCGGCGACGGGCGTGATTCGACGCCACCCCGACATCAAGCTGCTGCGGCGGGAGAGCGATATTGCCGGCTTTGCGCGCGTGCAGCGGCAGATTCTTCGCAATGTATTCGCGCGGCTCGCACCGGGGGGGCGGCTGGTGTACGCGACCTGCTCCGTGCTGCCGGAGGAAAACGAGGCGGTCGTACTCGATTTCCTGGCCACTGAGCCTGCGGCGCGATCATTACCGTGGCCGAGCGATGTGATGTTGCCGCCCGGGGCAGTTCGCCTCGAGGCCGGGACCCAGCTGCTTCCGGGCGCGCAGGCGGGGAGCGATGGGTTCTATTATGCTTGTCTCGGTCGGGGGAGCGGGGAATGACGATCACCAAGCGGGTGCAGCGTTGCGTTGCCGCCGCGCGGGTCACGATGGTGGCCGGCGTGCTTGCCCTGCTTGTTGCGATGGCATCCATCGCACGCGCCGATCCTCTCGCGGGCGCACTCGAAATCCAGTCCGCGTTCGTCAACGTCACCTCCGGTGTGTACCAGTTGCACGTGCGCATCCGTTATCCGCGCAACGACGAGACGGTCGCCGCGCTGCGTGACGGCGTGACCCTCTCCTACAAGCTCGATGTCGAGGTGTTGCGCTCGCGTCGCTACTGGACCGATGCGGGCGTGGCCGCAGTGACACTGCAGCGCCAGTTGAGCTACCACTCGGTGAGCGAGCGTTACGTCGTGAAAGACCCGCTCGGTGGCAGCGAGCAGAAGACTTATCCGACCCTCGAAGAAGCCTTGAGTGATCTCGGCAACGTGGAGGGTTGGCCTATCCTGGTGGCATCGCAGGTCGCCGAGGAAGGCGAGTACACCGTGCGCGTGCGTGCCGGCATCAGTCAGGGACGATTGACCGATGCGCTGCGGGTGCTGATGTTCTGGTCCGACGATTGGCAACGGCAGAGCGAGTGGTACGCGTGGTCGCTGCCCCGCTGAAACGCAATCGCACTATCGTCTACATCGCGACGCTGGTCGCGTTCGTCATCGGCGCGCTGCTTGCGCTGTATCTCACCGCGCAGAACTCCGCGCAATTCGGCTTCTATCAGCCGTGGATCCTGCTGGCGAGCGCGATTGCCGTCGCCATCCTGAGCGTGCTGCTTGCACGCAAGGTGATCCAGCTCGTTTCGGCCTATCGCAGCGGCACTCCAGGCTCGCGACTGACGACGCGCACCGTACTCGTGTTCGGCGCTCTCGTGGCCCTACCGTTGCTCACGGTGTATGTGTTCTCGCTGGCCTTTCTCAATAGTGGCATCGACAGCTGGTTCCGAGTCGAGATCAGGCAGGGACTGAACGATGCCGTAGGTTTGTCGCGTTCGGCGCTGGATTTGCGCATGCGCGAACATGGTCGGCGCACCGAGGAGTTCGCACAGCGACTGAGCGCGACCTCGCCGAGCAGCGTGCTGCTCGCGCTTGATGAGGAACTTCGTGCCTCGGATGCCATGGAGCTCGTGCTGTATGGCGAGCACGAACGCATCATCGGTGCCAGCAGCCGATCGGTGGCGGATGCCTTGCCACCACGGCCCCCTGCGGACCTCATCCGCCAGATCAACGACGGCCGCACATACATCAGTCTCGAGCCCGTCTCCGAGTCGGTGTACGTCATACGCACGGCGGCGCCCGTTCCTGGCGCGCCGCTCGGCGCGAGCGACGTGCGCTTCGTCGTTGCCGTGTATGAACTGCCACGACAACTGGCCGAACTCACCGATGCGGTGCAGCGTTCCTATTCGCAATATGGCGATCTGGCGGCGTTGCGTGAGCCGCTCAAGTACAGTTTCCGTCTCACGCTGACCATGGTCTTGCTCGTTACGCTGATCGGCGCCATCTACGGCGCGATCTATTCGGCTGAGGTGTTGTTCAAGCCGGTGCAGGACCTGATGGCTGGCACACGCGCGGTCGCCAAAGGCGACTTCGCCACCCGCGTGCCGCTTTCCTCGCGCGACGAGATGGGTTTTCTGGTGCAGTCGTTCAACGACATGACCAAGCGCCTGCGGCGTGCACGTGAAGATACCGAGCGCAGCCGCGCGGCAGTGGAGCGCGAGCGAGAGCGGCTGGCGGTGATCCTCGCGCGTCTATCCACCGGTGTCATCGCGGTCGATCGCGAGCTCGTATTACAGCGCGCGAACGCCGCCGCAGGCAGCATCCTCGGCGTGGAGCTCGCCGCGGGTGTCAGCCGGCCGCTCGTCGAACTTGCCGCGGACGATGGTTTGCTGCGTCAGTTCATCGACGAACTGCGCGCGCGTTTCGCTTCGGGTCGCGAGGAGTGGCGCGAGCAGATCGAGTTGCGGACCGACGGCGTCGCGAGCGGCAACCGCGTTCTGGTGTGTGCGTGCGTTCCCTTGCCGCAGGCCGAAGATGAGCCGCTGAGCTACGTCATCGTTTTCGACGATGTGACGCATCTGCTGCAGGCACAGCGCGATGCTGCCTGGGGCGAGGTGGCGCGTCGTCTGGCTCACGAAATCAAAAATCCGTTGACGCCCATCCAGCTGTCGGCGGAGCGGCTGCGACGCAAGCTGTTGCCTGGCCTTACGGCGCAGGATGCCGAGATGCTGGATCGATCCACCCACACCATCGTGCAGCAGGTGGAGTCGATGAAGCGGATGGTCAACGACTTCAGCGAGTACGCGCGTGCACCAGCCATGCAGCTGAGCGCGTTCGACCTGAACCAGCTGGTCACCGAGGTCGCCGATCTCTACCGTTCGCAGGAGGCGGGCGTGGAGTTGTCGACCGACCTCGCGGCGAACGCTCCGCCGCTCGAGGCCGACCGATCGCGCATCCGCCAGATCCTCAACAACCTGCTCACCAATGCCTTCGAGGCGCTCGAGGGGGTTCGTCCCGCTGCGATCGCTGTGCGCACCGAAGTTGGGGAGCTCGATGGACGGACCGGTCTGGTACTCGCCGTGACCGATAACGGACCGGGCTTCCAGCGCGAGATGCTGGGCCGGATTTTCGACCCATACGTCACCAGCAAGCCGCGCGGCACCGGGCTCGGACTCGCCATCGTCAAGAAAATCGTCGAAGATCATGGCGGTTCGATCGAGGCGGAAAACCGGCCTGAGGGGGGCGCGCGCGTCCGTGTTATGTTGCCGCTGCGTAACGAGTCGAAAGCGTCCCAGGGGCGCGAGCGGCGAGCGGAGTTGAGGAGGGAGCGGGCATGAGTACAGCACGCATTTTGGTGGTCGATGACGAGGCGGACATCCGCGAGCTCGTCAAAGAAATCCTGACCGACGAGGGCTACGTGGTCGAGGTGGCTGCCGACGCGACGCAGGCACGGGCACTGCGTATCAAGCAGCAGCCGGATCTGATTCTGCTCGACATCTGGATGCCCGACGTCGATGGCATCACCTTGCTGCGCGAGTGGTCGGCCACGCAGGGCACACTGTGCCCCGTCATCATGATGTCCGGTCACGGCACCGTCGAGACCGCGGTCGAAGCGACTCGACTCGGTGCGCTCGATTTCGTGGAAAAGCCGCTGTCACTCGCCAAGTTGTTGCGCACGGTGGAGCGTGGGCTCGAGGCGGCGCGCAAGCGTCGCACAGCCAGTCGGTTGTTGGCTGCCTCCGTGACGCAGCCGGTCGGCAAAAGCCGGCAGATGCAGCAGTTGCGCAACGAACTGGCCCAGGTGGCCGCCACCGACTCGAGCGTGCTGCTGCTCGGTGAGCACGGCTCGGGGCGGGAGGCGTTCGCCCGATACCTGCACGAGCACAGCCCTCGAGCGACCAAGCCCTTCGTGTTGCTGGTCGCCAGTTCGCTGCGCGAGGGGGATGCCGAAGCGGCGTTGTTCGGGCGCAGCGCCTCGCTCGCCGGCAACGACACCGGTGAATCGGGCCTGCTGGAGCAGGTCGGTGAGGGCACCTTGTTCATCAACGAACTCGGTGATCTTCCCGCAGCTGCGCAGCGTGCGCTGCTCGGCGTTCTGGAAAGCGGCAGTTACACGCGGCTCGGCGAGACCGAGCAGCGCCCGTTCGGCGGACGGGTGGTCTCCTCGGCCTTGCCCGACATCGAACTCGCCTCGGCGGCCACGTTGCAGGGTGGCGGCATCCGCCGCGATCTGCTCGCCCATCTCAACGCGATGGTGGTGAGGGTGCCTGCGCTGCGCGACTACGCGGAGGACGTGCCGGAGCTACTGCGGCACTACGTCGACCGTCTGGTCGATGCCGAGGGGCTGACCTTCCGACGTTTCGGCGTCGCTGCGCAGAACCGGCTGCGCAATTATCCGTGGCCGGGTAACGTGCAGGAACTGCGCAACATGGTGCGGCGATTGCTCATGCGCAGCGGGCCCGAGGAAATCACGCTCGAGGACATCGAGAGCGAGCTCGCCCAAGTCACGCCCTCAGCCGAGACGCTCGTGAAGCAGGATCTGCTGGCTCTGAGCCTGCGCGAGGCCCGCGAGCATTTCGAGCGCGCCTATCTGCAGCAGCAGTTGATGCTCTGCCACGGCAAGGTCGGACAACTCGCCAAGCGCGTCGGTATGGAACGCACGCACTTGTACCGCAAGTTGCGCTCGCTCGGCGTCGACTTTCGCAGCGTGCCCGAGGATGGCGAGACCTGATTTCGGCGTTTCGCGCTGCGGCTCCGCTGCGACGCTGCCCTAGTCGCCGACGCGGCGCTAGTCGCCGACGCGGATCACCACGGCATCGATGTCGGCTGCGCGCAGCCGCGCGCGGGTGCGGTTCAGTGCCTCAAGATCGTTGATCGGACCGATGCGTACCCGATGGAACACGTTGGCATCGATTGCGATGCGCTGAACCACGGCCTCGACACCGAGTCTGGCGAGCTTCGCGCGCAGCACTTCAGCCTCGGCTTGATTGCGATAGGCACCGGGCTGCAGCACGTACACGCCCGGGCGATCGATGAGCGAGGTTGGCGGTGGCTCGGGTTTCGGGGTCTTTTCGCGCTCGGGCACCACCACTTCGACTTTCGGCAGCATGTCGTAGAAGTCGTACTGCACCGGTGGCTCCTCGCTGCCCGTCTCCGGCACGCCGCTGTCACGGCGTGTGGCTGGCCGTGGCTGCGGTCGCGGCGTTTCACTGGCCGCCGCCACTTCGCGAAGGGTGCGCTGTTGCCAACCATAGACGCCTGCAGCCACACACAAGCCGATGCCGAGACCCACGAAAAAGTCTCGCGACAGGCTCACGCCTCCACCGCTGCGGCGGGCAGAGCGCTTGAAGTCCCGGCCGATCGGCGTGTTCATGCGTGCGGGCCCTACATCGACTCGGGTGCCGTGGCGCCAAGAATCGCCAGACCGTTGCGCAGCACGCATTGCACGGCGCGCAGCGCGTGGATGCGCGCCTGGCGCAGTTCGTCGTCACTGACGAGCACGCGTTCGGCGTTGTAGAAGGCGTGCAGGCTGGTGGCCAGATCGCGCAGGTAATGAACGAGTGCGTGCGGCGCACGCTGCGCTGCGGCCTGCTCGATCACTTCCGGATAGCGCGACAGGCTGGCCAGCATGGCGTCGGCGTGGGCTCCCCCCAGCAGCTCCGCACCTCGGCGGGCGACGATCTCGCCTGCCACCTGCGGGTCGTAGCCGAGACCGCGTGCGGCGAGTTCCTTCATCACGCTCGCAACGCGCGCATGCGCGTACTGAATGTAGAACACGGGGTTTTCGTTCGACTTGGACTTGGCGAGCTCGAGATCGAAATCGAGTGACTGATCGTTGCTGCGCATCAAATAAAAGATGCGACAGGCATCGTTACCGACTTCCTCGCGCAGCTGTCGCAGCGTGACGAAGTTCGCTTCGCGCTTGCCCATCGAGAGCTTCTCGCCGTTGCGATACAGCGCCACGAGCTGGATGAGCGGCGCCTCGAGACACTCGCCGGGATGGCCGAATGCCTGTAGGCCACCCCGCACGCGCGTGACGTAGCCGTGGTGGTCGGCACCCAGAACGTCGATCAGCACGTCGTAACCACGCTCGCGCTTGTCGAGGTGGTAGGCGATGTCCGAGGCGAAGTAGGTCTTGACGCCGTTGTCGCGGATGACCACGCGATCCTCGTCGTCACCGAATTGCGTCGCGCGGAACCAGGTGGCGCCATCCTTGACGTAGAGCAGATCGAGCTTGCGCAAGCGCTCGAGCGCTCGATCGATGGCGCCGCTCTGCGTGAAGGCACGCTCGGAGACCCAGTGATCGAAGTGCA
>CAISHQ010000100.1 GCA_903885195.1 uncultured Pseudomonadota bacterium
ACGCCGGCTGAGCACGTCGCGCGATAAACCGAGTTCGGCCGATTCGACCTCGCGCTGCGGGTGGGTTTCGTCGAGTTTCACCCACTGGTCGACGACGCGGGCGAGGCGCTGCGTGAGGATGGTCACGAACGTGCCGATGCCTGCCACGACGAAGGCCGGCGCCAGCACAAGCTGCACGACTTTAGAGATGTCGGTCAGGTGAAAATCGACCATACGCCATTCTAGCCCTATCGCCCGTTGGGGCAGTCAAGCCAGCGAGGATTTATGCGCCATGCCGCCCTGCTCTGTTCCGCAAGCCTGATGCTCTGCGCCTGCTCCAGCCTGACGACCGGTTCGACCCAGCCGGCCGTGAATGCGGGCCCGAGTCTGCAGGCGCATCGCTGGGAGCTCGTTTACTGGGAGGGCACCCCGGTGCCGCATGGGGATAACGGTGAGCCTGTGATCCTGACCTTTGCCGAGGGTCGGGTCAGCGGCCACACCGGGTGCAACCGATCGAGCGCCGGCTACGAACTCGATGCGGCCGCCATGCAGCTGCGAATCCTCGCGCCGATGTCGACCCGCATGGCCTGCGAGCAGGGTCGTATGGCTTTCGAGGCGGTGCTACTCAAGGCGCTGCAGGGCGTGCGTACGCTGCGCTTCGAGGGGCCGCATCTCTATCTCGAGGCACCGGGGCAGGTAGCGCTCAAATTGCACGAGCGCGAACTGTAGTAGCGCGCCGCGCGGGGCGTGCGCAATCCTGGCGCTACAGGCGCGGTCGCTTGCCGAGCTTGAAGGGGCTGTCGAGCGCGGCGAGTTCGCGCCCATCGCGGCCATAGGGGTCGGGCTTGAAGACGATGCTGCCATCGTCATCTCGATCGGCCGTCCAGTAGATCAGCAGCACCGGTACGGGTTTCGCCACCCGCAGGGTGCGCGTCTCGCCACTGTCGACGGCGCTGCGCAGCGTTGCAGAATTCCAGCGTGCCGGATCGCTTAGCACCCACTCGGCGAGTTCGAGGGGTCGCTCGGTACGAATGCAGCCCGAGCTGAACGTGCGGTTGGTTTCATCGAACAGCGACTTGCTCGGTGTGTCGTGCAGGTAGACGAGATGCGGATTCGGGAAATTGATTTTCACTGACCCGAGCGCATTGGTTGGGCCCGCGGCCTGGCGGAGCAGGTAGGGAAAGTTGCGGGCCGTGTAGCGACTGAAGTCGATGGCGGCGGCGTTCACCGGCGCGCCGTTGCGATCGAGCACCTGCAGGTTCTTGCGCGCGAGGATGCTGCGATCACCGCGGCGCAGCGAGGGCAGGATGTCCTTTTCGAGAATGCCCGGCGGTACGGTCCACGTGGGGTTGATTACCACGTTGTTGATGCTGGCCTTGAACACCGGCGTTTCGCGGAACTGCTTTCCGACGACTGCGCGCGATTGCCAAATGCGCTTGCGATCGCGGACGAAGTGCACCTCGAAACCGGCGATGTCGACGATGACGAGATCGCCATCCTTGATTTCGTGCAGCACCTGTCGGCCACGCTCGAGATTGACCCGCAGTTGAGCGATGCGTTGTTCCACCGGCACGTTGAGTGCCTGCAGCGTCGCAGGCCCTAGGGTTCCGTCTACGGCGAGGCGGTGTCTGCGCTGTGCATGGCGAAGGGCTGCCTCGAGTTGCGTATCGAAAAAATCTTCGGCACTGCCGGCGCGCGGGGCGGAGCTTGCACCCACGGCAGCCAGATCACCGCTGATGGCTAGGCGACGCCGCAGCAGGGCCACGCGCGCATCGCTCATGCCAGGCTTCAGCGTAGGGCCGCCCGGAATCGTCGGCCAGCCACCGAGGACTGCAATGTGCCGGTATGCCGCGAGCGCCTCGCGCCCGGCTTGATACATCCAATGTGTCGGGCGTACCAGCTCGATGCTGCTGCGGATGCGGTTGCCGCGGATCGCCTCGTGCACGAAGCGCACCGGATCGACGTCGCGAATATCGCGGGTGTCGAAGTTCCAGTTCGAATCGAGCGAGACCGGGTCAACCTTGCCAAAGTACAGGTGGTAGACAATGAGCGCGTAGGCATCGGAAGCCAGCAATTCGAGCGCCACGCGCTCGAGCGCGGTAGGGTTGCGCAGGGTTCGTAATCGTTGCAGCGGAGCGAAGTGGTAGTCGGACGGGCGCAGACCATCGTCCTCGATGTCTGCCAGTAATTCGACGAGCGACTGCAGGCGGGTGGCATCCCAGTAGGGACGGTAGCCGTGCAACTCATACAACTTGCCGAGCGAGCGCGCTGCAATCAACGTCTCGCCCTCGACCGTGACGGGCTGCCCCGACCCCAGAGCATCCAGCCGCTCGCGCAACACCTCGCCGACCAGATCGGGTGGTGCCAGTGTTGGCGCCGGGGTCGCTGCGTGCAGCGGATGACCGGCAAGCAATACGGCGCACAGCAGTGCGCCGCGGAACAGTGAGCGAAGCATGGTCTTCCGGACGTTCTCGTCTGAGGGAGCGTGGGTGGCGCTTATCGTCCTCCCGCGCGAGCCGATCGTCCAGTTCCTCACGCCGGACACTTACAATGCGCTCACCATGACGGATCACGACACTCCGACTGAGGTCCCAATCGATCCGGCGCAAATTGGCCCGGTGCTGGTCGCCTGGCAGCGCCGCAGCGGCCGACAGGATTTGCCGTGGCAGCGCGACCGTAGCGCCTATCGGGTCTGGGTGTCCGAGATCATGCTGCAGCAGACGCAGGTGGCGACGGTCATCAGCTATTTTGAGCGTTTCATTGCGCGCTTCCCGACCGTGAGCGCCCTCGCCGCAGCGCCGATCGACGAAGTGCTGCACTTGTGGACGGGTCTTGGCTACTACGCACGGGCGCGAAACCTGCATCGGGCAGCGCAGCATATCGCGCAGCACTTTGGCGGCGAGTTCCCACGCCAATTCGCCGATGTCGCCGCGCTGCCAGGTATCGGTCGCTCGACGGCGGGAGCGATTCTCGCCCTCGCCTACGACGAACGACAGCCCATACTCGATGGCAACGTGAAGCGCGTGCTCGGGCGCGTGTTTGCCATCGAGGGCAACGCATCGCAGCGATCAGTCGAGCAGCGGCTCTGGACGCTGGCCGAGGCCTGTACGCCCGCGCAGGACGTGGCGACCTACACGCAGGCCATCATGGATCTCGGCGCTACGGTGTGCAGTCGGCGCAATCCTGGATGTGCGTTGTGTCCGATGACGGCGCAGTGCCTGGCGCACGTCGCGGGTCGTCAGCATGAAATCCCTGCACCCAAGCCGCGTGCAGCGCGCAAGGCGCGCCCGGCGCGCTCATGCTGGTGGTTGTTGCCGATCGATGACGCAGGGCGCGTGCTGCTCGAGCGGCGCCCGGAGCGCGGGATCTGGGGCGGCTTGTGGTGCCCGTTGCAGTTCGATACGCCGACCGCGGCAGAGAGCTACGCGCGCCAGCGTTTTGCGGTGGAGCCTGCTGCGCTCGAAACACTCGGCACCATCGATCACGCCTTCACGCACTTCGATCTGTCGATCACGCCGCTGCTGCTGCAGGCCGTCGCCGCTGCCGAGGCGCGCGATGTCGTGCGCGATGTCGCGATGGAGCCCTCGGGGGTCCTCTGGTATAACCCGCGGGACGGTGCGATACGAGTCGGTTTGCCCGCGCCCGCCAAACAACTGCTCGACGCTCTGCTGGGGCAGACGTTCGAACCTTCGAGGAACTCCCCTTATGGCTGATACCCCTGTCCGCATGGTCGATTGCGTCGTCTTGAAGAAATCCGCGCCCGGTCTGGAGCGGCCCGTCTATCCGGGCGAGCTTGGCGTGCGTATTTGGCGGCAGGTCTCTAAGGAGGGCTGGCAGCGCTGGGTTGCGCACCAAACCATGCTGATCAACGAGTATCGACTGGTGCCAATCGAGCCGAAAGCGCGAAAGTTTCTAGAGGGCGAAATGGAGAAATTTATCTTTGGCGCCGGGGCGACAAAACCCGAAGGCTTCGTTGCGCCTCCAGGCGGCTGAGTTCTCAGCCGCTCGTTCGTCGACCGACTGCTTGCAACACCTCGGCGAATGCTTCGGCGAGGGCGCGTTCCTCGGCGTCCAGACCGCCACCGAGACTGCCGGTCGGATCCACGTAATAAAGTTCCAGCCGACCGCTGCGGTCGCCACCGAAATCGAGACTGCGCTGCCATAGGCTCTGCTGGGCAGCGCCGCTGCGACCCATAGTTAGCCACGGCGATTGCAGGTGGACGCGCAGCATGCTCGGTGCCCGGAACGCTGAGGGTAAATTCTCGAACATCGGCTTCAGCAGGTCGGCCGACAGCCCAGAGCCCGCAGACAGTGCCACGAGCGCCTTCATAGAGGCGCTCGTATGCTCGAGCCTCTCCAGGCGCGACTCCATCTGCCGCTGCGAGTCGCGTGACTGCTGCATCTCGGTCAAGTCGTTGAGGACTTCGACGAACTCTGAATGACTCCCAGCACTACCACTCAACCGCCGAATGCTGACTTGCAGCAGGCTTGCGCCATGACGACGCAACAGTTCATAACGATCGAGATCATTGCTTTCACGCAAAGCCCGGCACACCGGACAATCTATGGGCTCAATGTCCGTGTTGTGAAACAGTGAGTGCGTGGTCTTTCCCACAAGTTGCGCTGCTGGAACGCCGAGCGCTCGCCCTGCGGCCGCATTGGCTTGGCTGATGCGCCCAGCTTCGTCGACGATCAGTGTCGGATTGGGTACGGCCTCGTAGATGCGAGCAGCACTGACCAGTTCCGTGAACGGCTCGCGCAGCGTCGAGTACAGCAGCGCTAAATAGATGAACCAGTACGCTGTGTGCTTCAGCATGTGACCGACGACGTTGGCCGGACCGTACAGACTCCCTTCAATAGAAAACAGTATTTCGGCCAGCATCATCGCCACTAGTGCGGCAGGGATGAAGCGACGTGCTCCAGTGGGTAATTGGTGGCGGGTACGCCAGAGTATGCTCAAAGTGACGAGGTGCAAGCCGATGATCGTTCCATCGACGAGAATCTTCGTCTGGCTGAAGCGCGGACCTTCCTCGTACATGTCCGGTAGCCAGCCGTTCAATGAGCCGGCGATGAGCAACAGCGTTAGCGCGCCTACCGCGGCGTGAAAAGGCAGCAGCGGCACCCGTTTGGCCATCATCTGGATGGCCAGCAGCATGCCAAGTGCCTCGAGGCCCCGGGCGCTGGCCCACAGACGTAGGCTCACGTTCTTCTCATCGACTGGCAGCAGGCCTATGTCCTGATAGGTGATGAGGTGCAAAAGATCGATCAGCATGCACCAGCCGATGACCACGGCGATGAGCAGCAGATACTGGTTTCGAGCAAAACGCTGGGACGTGTGTGAGACGATCATGGCTGTGCCGCCGATCACGATAGAAATCGTTTCGGCAAAAACGTGGAAGGTGCGGTATCCGAAGCCGTAGGCGAAGTAGCCGAGCAACACCACTACACCAAGCGGCAGCAGGATGTTCCACAGTAGAAAGCGGCGATCGTCGATCATTGCGTGACATCCACCAAAACGTTGTGCGTCAGTGTAACGGAAGGGGCAGGCAGGAAGTCCCAAAGAAACAGGAATTCGTAACTCGCCTCAAGCCGTACCCTTGCACCAGGCGTGCTGCCGGTGCTCCAGTCAGGCACAGCCTGCAGAGTCAATTGCGTCTCGTCGATGCTGCGCGTTGCAGCCAGATACACGTTGCGCAAGTCGGCAAGGGTCGCCGGGGTTGGCGCCGAGCTGCCATGGACCA
This sequence comes from uncultured Pseudomonadota bacterium, assembly GCA_903885195.1. GTDB lineage: Bacteria > Pseudomonadota > Gammaproteobacteria > Steroidobacterales > Steroidobacteraceae > UBA964. The sequence goes on from CAISHQ010000100.1 coordinate 5,721, forward strand.
TCGCGTAGCGGCCGGTTTCGGCGAGTGCATGCCGCAGCACGAGATCCGTCCATAGCAAACGGGCGAAGTCGAGCACGCCGAACACCAGCAGCAGGAAAACCGGCAGCAGGACCAACGTTTCTATGAGCACTGAGCCGTGATGGAGACGTCGGGATTGCATGGTCAAAACACGCGTGCCTCGGCGGTACTCGTCAGGCTCCAGGAGTCCGGCAGCCCCGGCAAGTCCCAGGGAAAGACGTGCACGGCCGCAGCCTGAATGCGGATCAATCGCAGGGGTCGCGTGTCGGCAGCGGGGCAGGAACCCGTGCTGCAGGAAACCACCGTCAGTACTTCCGTGGCGGTATCGAGGCAGCCGCAGTACTGCTCCGCGGTGACGGTGATCGGCGTGTTGCTGTAGGCCGCCACCACCTCGGCGGCATCGATGATTCCCGGCAGATCCTCGCTGCGTGCGAGGTTGTACGCGGCGTAGTCGGCTCCTGCCCGCGTGGTCGCGGACAATTCCATCTTCAGCCGACTCGCGAGAGCGAGGGTCATGAGCCCGAAGAACAGGATCGCGAACACCGGTGCGATCAGCAGCAGCTCTACGGCTGCGACGCCGCTTACTCGACGATCCATGCGCGTTGTCTCAAGGCGTCGGACACATAGTTTGGGTCGTAGTTGATGCGCAGGCGACCGGTCAGTCGCAGCGTGCGCGAGATCAGCGCCAGTGCGCGTGAGCTTCCGTTGGCGGGTGCGGCGCCCACACCGGTGATCCGCAGCGCCGATCGAGGGGTGTACACGACCCCTTCGAGGCGACCCGTGTTGGCGATCGGGATGGTGTGGGAGGCGACACCGAGCGGCACGCTGCGTGATTCGAAGATGGCGACACCTGCGTAGGTGCCGCTCGTCGGCGCGGTAAGGTTGACGATCGTCGTACCGTTCATGGTGATGCTGCCGCCAACCGAGATAAAGATCGTCACTGCACTGCCGGTCAGTCGCGAGTTATTTCCGGTGATTAGTCCGCCCCCGTAGATGAGGTAGTTGCCGCTCGCAAAAGTGGC